>NZ_JAWHPJ010000020.1:52415-443856 GCF_032587815.1 Pseudomonas syringae group sp. 26L6 | reverse complement strand
TGAAAAGTGCTGAGGACTCGGTAGCCGGAAAACATCCGGCTACTTCAGACCTTCCTTAAGCATCAGGCGCTAAAAGTCTCCGTCACAAAGTAAATAATGTTAACGGTTTACGCAGTTCACTATTTCTAAAGTATTAACTCTAGTTGTAGGGGGTTCGAGGTCTGTGTTCAGTCGGGACTGCAGGACTAAGCCGCTGACACGGTAGCGGCCACAGATAACTTATCCAGAAAACCTGCTACGCAGCCCATGCAGGCCATTCTTTCTTCCACATGGGGCATGTGGCTGGACTCTCTGAACACCGACCAGCGAACGTCAGGGATGTTTTCCACGTAGGGTTTCACCACGAGTGGAGTGGCTTCGTCGTAAAACCCCGAAATCACCAATGTCGGGACCTTGATGTTTTCCAGCCTGTCGACAATGGTCCAGTTCTTCAGGGTGCCGATAACGTGAAACTCGGTAGGGCCATTCATGGCGTGATACACGGTCGGGTCCGCGTCGATCTGGTCGAAGGTGCGTTTCACCTCGTCCGGCCAGGGTGTGATGCGGCATACATGACGGTCATAAAATGCCCGCGATGCTTCAAGGTACTCAGGGTCAGTCAACGTTCCTGCCTGTTCGTGCTTGAGCAACGCAGCTTGCACAGCTTCAGGCAAGTCCTCGCGCAGTCGGTTGGCCTCGCTTACCCAGGTCTGCATATCTGCCGGGGAGTTGGCGACAATCAGCGCTTTCAGCCCTTTGGGCTGGAGCACCGAATGCTCCGAAGCCAGCATGCCGCCCCACGACTGGCCCAATAACGCGTAATTACCTTCGATGCCCAAGTGGGCAAGCAGGTTGTTCAGCTCTCTCAGGAACAGATCGACTGTCCAGAATTCGCGACTCTCATGGGGCAGGCGAGTCGACTTTCCGTTACCCAACTGGTCGTAATGGATCACCGCCTGACTGGTACTGGCGAGGTCCTTGAACGAGTCCACGTAATCATGGGTACAGCCGGGGCCGCCGTGCAGAATGACCAACGGTGTACGCGGGCCTTGCAAGTTGCCGGTGACGCGATACCACGTCTGATAGTCGCCGAACGGCGCAAAACCTTCCTTGATCGTCATGTCTGCCATGTCGCCGGTCCCTGCTGGATAGTTCGGGGCACCATAGCGCTGCGCGTGGCATCTTAAAACTATAGAAAATGATAGGTTTTGGCTGATGAACCGGTCATTGGTCGAGTAAACGGTAGTGAACGGCACGCACGACTGCCTGCACACGGTTTTTGGCACCCAGTTTCTGCATGGCCGAATTCAGATGCAGCGTCACCGTGGCGACCGAACGGTTGAGCTGATCGGCGATTTCCCTGGCCGTCAGCCCTTCGGCAGACCAGCTCAGGCATTCACGCTCGCGGCGGGTGAGCTTGATCGCATTACAGGAGCGCATCTTCTGGTCAAACAACGGGTAGGCGACTTCCTGAAAGGCATGAGCCAGCAGACCGAACTCGGCCAGGCTCTGCCGGGCATCTTCCAGTGCAGCGTCGCTGCTGTCAGAACACAGGCCTGTCAGGGTGGCGAAACCGCCCTTGGGCATGTGGATAGGCACCGTCACGCCACACGTCATGTGTGAGTCATGCAGGTAGCGCACCACCGGCTTGTGCATGTCGGTGATAAAGGTTTGCAGCACCGTTTCAGCCTTGGGCTGGTATGACCATACAAAAGGCGAAACGCTAGCCACCGCCAGGTGTTGCACCGGGTCGATCTGGTAGTACCCCTGGCTGCACCAGAGTGCGTGCCAATCGGCCGGGGTGTTGCGCAATGAAAGCAACGAAGGTGTGATCAGTGCTCCATCATGGGACACAGGCACCGGGCTGTAATCGTAAATCACTGCATCGAATCCAAGCTCCGATGCCAGTAACAGTGCGCAATCCATTTGCTGATCCACTGTAGATGCCGATTGCAGACGCGAATTGAAATCCGACAACCTGATATGCATGGCTTGACCTCCTTTGTCATAGAGCCGGTGTAGGGGGCTTAATATAGCAATTAGCAAGGACAGTGCCACGCCTGCGTCCAACCGGCTGTCAGTCGTGTAAAACCTATAAGAATTGCTAGCTGTTTGCCATGGCGCTGCGCGATAGGGTTGAGGCCATGAGCGACGTCCGCAAAGGTGAGGTGCGATGGGGTATGCGAGCAAGGCGGATGAGCGCAAAACAATCAAAGTCGACGGATGGTCAATGTTCGACTACAACTTCGCTCTGCCCTTTTGCGTGAAAGGGGTGGCGGCGTACTTTCCGGTCCTGCTGAATTCTCTGTCACAGCATCGGGGCGTCTGATGAATCTGGGTCGTTATCGTTTTATTCTCCAGCGTCCGTTGCAGTTGCTGCCGGTGCTGTTCGGCATCAGTCTGGTGACCTTCATTCTGGTGCGCTCGATCCCCGGTGACCCGGCGCGCATTCTGCTGGGCGCCCGTTCCACACCGCAGGCACTGGCCAACATCCGCGCCCAGTACGGGCTGGATGAACCCTTGTGGACGCAGTATGTGTACTTCATGAAAAACCTCTTGCAGGGCGATATGGGTAAATCGCTGCTGTACAAGATCGATGTGCTCAAACTGATCGTTACCCGGCTGGAGCCTACCGTGTTTCTGGTGTGTGGCAGCGTCCTGCTGGCTCTGCTGATCGCCGTGCCTTTGGCCACGGTCGCTGCACGCAACAAGGGCAGTTGGGGCGATAACCTGATTCGTGTCTTCACCACCACGGGGTTGGGCATGCCGGCATTCTGGCTGGGCATCATGCTGATTCTGCTGTTCAGTGTGCAGCTTGGCTGGTTTCCGGTGTCAGGTTACGGCAGTGACTGGCTGGACAAGGCTCACCACATGGTGCTGCCATGTCTGACCATCGCCCTGGCTCTGTCCGCTGTGCTGATTCGCAACCTGCGCGCGAGCATGCTCATGGAACTGCAAGCTGATCACGTTACTGCGGCGCGGGCACGCGGCGTCAGTGAGGGCGCAGTGTTTCGTCGTCACGTATTGCCCAACTCGCTGGTGCCGTCGATCAACCTGCTGGCGGTGAACATCGGCTGGCTGATCAGCGGCACTGTCGTTATCGAAAGCCTGTTTGCCATCCCCGGCATCGGCCAGTTGCTGGTGCGCGGCATTTTCAGTCGCGATTACATGGTGGTGCAGGGGGTAGCCATGGTGCTCGCCTGTGCCACGGTAATCGTCAACTTCCTCGCTGATGTGGCCACTGTCGCTATAGACCCGCGGGTGAACATCAAATGACCGTCGCCCACGCCCCTCTGCGCCCACACTGGCGTTCAAGGCTACGCCTGCGCTTGCGCAATGGCCGGCTGGCGATGCTGCTGGGCGCCTCATTGCTTGGTGTGTGGCTGCTGCTGGCACTTTTCGCGCCGTGGCTGGCACCTTATGACCCGATTTACCAGAACACCGAACTGCGCATGCTCGCACCGCACCTCGCGCATCCGTTCGGCACCGACAATTTTGGTCGCGACATTCTGTCCAGAGTCATCTGGGCGGCACGCATCGACCTGCAGATCTGTGTGCTCGGGGTGGTTTTCCCGTTCATCATCGGCACGTTTGTCGGCGCATTGTCGGGCTATATAGGCGGTCGCTTCGACAACCTGTGCATGCGCGTGATCGACATCGTTCTGGCCTTTCCGTTTCTGGTGCTGATGCTGGCGATCATTGCGATTCTCGGCCCTGGCCTGAGCAGTTTCTACATCGCCATGGCGCTGGTGGGCTGGGTGTCTTACGCGCGGCTGATCCGTTCACAGATTCTGGTCCTCAAGGAAAGCGATTTCGCCCTGGCGGCCAAGAGCCTAGGGTTTGGTCACCTGCGTATTCTGTTTCGCCATCTGCTGCCCAATGCGATGTTCGGCTCGATTGTGTTTTCCATGTCCGATGCGGTGCTGGTGTTGCTCAGTGGCGCGTCGGTCAGCTACCTGGGCCTGGGGGTGCAACCACCGTTGGCCGAGTGGGGCACGATGGTCGCCGAGGGGCAGGCGTTTCTGACGTCTGCGTGGTGGATATGCACCTTTCCGGGGCTGGCCATCGTGACGCTGGCCATGGGTTTCAGCCTGCTGGCGGACGGCGTTGCCGAAACCCTCGGAGAGCGGCAATGAGTACGCCAGTGCTGAAAGTCAGCGAGATGAGCGTGATTGCGAACAGTCGGGGGCGCGAGGTAACGCTGGTCGACCGGTTGTCGTTCGATCTGCAGCAGGGCGAGATTCTCGGGCTGGTCGGCGAAAGTGGCTCTGGCAAGACCATGGCTTGCCGGGCATTGATGCAACTGATGCCATCGCCGGACCTGCACGTGCGCGGTGGTTCGGTGCTGCTCAATGATGTCGACCTGTTAAAGCTGGATGCAGCCGGCATGCGTGCCATGCGCGGGCGGCGGATCGGCATGATCTTCCAGAACCCCAGCAGTCATCTGGACCCGCTGATGCGTATCGGCGAGCAGATTGCCGAAGGCTTTCGTCTGCATCAAGGCGCTTCGAAACGTGAGGCACGGGCGCAGGCGATTGATCTGCTGCGTCAGGTCGGCATTCCCGACCCGGCTTCGCGTGTGGATAACTTTCCCCATGAGTTTTCCGGCGGCATGCGCCAGCGCGCCATGATTGCCGTGGCGCTGGGCTGCGGGCCGCAGGTGCTGATCGCCGACGAACCGACCACCGCGCTGGACGTGACGGTGCAGGCGCAAATCCTGCGGCTGTTACTGGACCTGCGTGACCGTCACGGGCTGTCGTTGATCATGATTACCCACGACCTGGGCGTTGTAGCGCAAACCTGCGACTCCATCGCGGTGATGTACGCCGGTCGCTTGTGTGAACACGGCAGCAAGCGCGACGTGCTGGCCCGCGCCCGTCATCCTTACACCCGCGGCCTGATCGACTGCCAGCCTGCCAGCAGCACGGGCAGTGGCCTGCTGCGCACCATTCCCGGACAGCCGCCATTGCTCGATGCGCTGCCCGCTGGCTGCCGTTTTCATGCGCGCTGCGGTCATGCGGGCGCAGGCTGCGTCGAGACACTACCCCTGATGCGGTCGATGGGGGTTGCCCATGAAGCGGCCTGTCACTATCCGCTGGCAGATTCCCGAGGGGCCGTATCATGAGCGGCTACAGGCTGTTGAACGTCAACGATCTGGTGGTGCGCTTCCCGGCCCCCGGATCAGGTTTCATGGGCCTCAACAAGCGTTGGGTGCATGCCGTCAACGGTGTGTCGCTGAGCATTTGTGCGGGTGAAACGCTGGGGCTGGTGGGCGAGTCTGGCAGCGGCAAGAGCACGCTGGGGCGCGCCATTCTGCGTCTGAACGACATTACTTCCGGGCAGATCGTCTTCGATAATGTCGACATGGCCCAGGGCAGCGGTATCAGTCTGCAGCGTTTGCGCAGTGAAACAGCAATGATCTTTCAGGACCCGTCTTCCTCGCTCAACCCGCGCATGACTGTCGGTGCCACGCTGGCCGAGGTGCTGAAAGTGCAACGCAAGGTCAGCGCATCCGAGATTCCGGCGCGGGTCATCGAGTTGCTCGACATGGTCGGTCTGCGACCCGAATTTGCCGAACGCAAACCGGGTGCCTTGAGCGGCGGGCAATGTCAGCGTGTCGGCATTGCCCGCGCACTGGCCATCGAGCCGCGGCTGATCATCGCCGACGAGTGCGTGGCGGCGCTGGACGTGTCGATTCAGGGGCAGATCATCAACCTGCTGCTGGAACTACGCCAGCGCATGAATCTGGCAATTCTGTTCATTGCCCACGATCTCGCCATCGTGCGCCGCCTGTGTGACCGGGTGGCGGTGATGTACCTGGGCAAAATCGTCGAGGAGGGCCCGGTCGAAGAGGTCTTTCTCAAGCCGCGTCATCCCTATACCGCGGCGCTGATCCAGGCTATTCCGGAGATTGATCCGGATCGTCCGCTGCCCGGTGAACCCTTGCAGGGCGAGCCACCCAGCCCCCTGAGTTTGCCCGCTGGCTGCGCCTTTCATCCGCGTTGCCGGTTCGCCAGACCGACCTGTTCCAGCGTCGCGCCACCCACCCGGCATGTCGGCGAGCAGCGCTACGACTGTGTACTTGATGAACCCGTTTTTTGATCCAGACCTACAACAAACATCTGTCCCGACACCGGCAAGGAGTTCATTTGTATGAAAGCTCGACCAATGAAAATGCTGACCGTCGCCATGCTGGCGGCCTGTTCCCTGGCAGCGGGAGTGGCGGAAGCCGCGGGCGTGCTGACCATCGGCCGTCGTGAGGACGGCACCACCTTCGACCCGATCAAAAGCGCGCAAAACATCGACAACTGGGTATTTTCCAACGTCTACGATGTGCTGATCCGGGTTGACGACAAGGGCACAAAGCTGGTGCCAGGACTGGCCGAAAGCTGGTCGATTTCGCCCGACGGGCTGACCTATACACTCAAGATACGCCCGGCCAAATTCTCTGATGGCTCGGAGCTGACCGCCAGCGACGCTGTATTCAGCCTGTTGCGAATTCGCGACGACAAGGGCTCGCTGTGGAGCGATTCCTACAAGATTATCGACAAAGCCGTCGCAACAGATCCGCGTACGCTGGTCATCACCCTGAAGAATCCATCGGCCTCGTTCCTCTCGCAACTGGCGCTGCCCAACGTGTCGATTCTCTCCGAGAAGGCCATGAAGACCCTGGGCGAAGAGGCTTACGCCGAAAAGCCTGTCGGTTCGGGAGCCTTCACAGTGAAAGAGTGGCGGCGCGGTGATCGGGTGATCCTGGCGAAGAACCCCGACTTCTGGGAAGCGCCGAGCGTCAGCCTGGATGGTGTCGAGTGGATCTCGGTGCCGGATGACAACACCCGTATGCTGATGGTCCAGAAGGGCGAACTGGATGCAGCGATCTATGTGCCGTTCTCCCGTGTCGAAAACCTGAAGAAGAACCCTGATCTGGTGGTTCACCTGGACCCGTCCACCCGTGAAGATCATTTGTTGCTCAACCATGAGCACGGCGCGTTGGCCAAGCCTGAGGTACGCCAGGCACTGGACATGGCTATCGACAAGAAATCGCTGGTCGAGGCCGCTACCTTCGGGCTGGGCACCGTGGCCAATTCCTACATTCCCAAGGGCGCGCTGTATCACTACGCCGATAACCTGCAACGCCCGTATGACCCGGTCAAGGCCAAACAGATGCTGGCGGATGCCGGTGCGTCGGACCTGAAGCTCAACTATGTGGTCAATGCTGGCAACGAAGTCGACGAGCAAATTGCGGTCATGCTGCAACAGCAGCTGGCCAAGGTTGGCGTAACCACCACGCTACAGAAAGTCGACCCGAGCCAGAGCTGGGACATGCTGATTGCCGGTGACTACGACATCTCCGTGATGTACTGGACCAACGACATCCTCGACCCGGATCAGAAAACCACCTTCGTGCTTGGCCATGACACCAACAACAACTACATGACCCGTTACAAGAACGAGAAGGTCAAGGAGCTGGTTGCTGCTGCACGGGTTGAAATGGACCCCAAAAAGCGTGAGCAGATGTACATCGACCTGCAGAAAATGGCCAAAACCGACGTCAACTGGATCGATCTCTACTACAGCCCTTACATCAGTGTTTCACGCAAGAACATCGAGCACTTCGGCCAGAACCCGTTGGGCCGGTTCACGCTTGAAGAAACCGTCAAGAAGTGAAGCGGGCAGGGCTGTTGTCTGGCAGACAGAAGCCCTGATTCCTCAAGCCATGATGGGCATGCGCGTTAATTTGTATCCTCAGGTTTACCTGCGCTGTGGCAGGCTCTGCGAGTGGTAAGGTTGCGGCCTTTTTGCGCTGTACCCTGCGGAGCCCTGCATGCACAACCCCACCCCCCGTACCGAATCCCCGAGCGCGCTGGCGTTCATCAAGCGCTTTTTCGCCGCTGAGGCCGCTGGCGGTCTGATCCTGATGGCGGCTGCGCTGGCAGCCCTGATCGTCGCCAACTCGCCGCTGGCCGACAGCTACTTTGCAGCGCTGCATACCGTGCTCGCCGGGATGTCGGTAGAGCACTGGATCAACGATGGCCTGATGGCAATCTTCTTCATGCTGGTGGGCCTGGAGATCAAGCGCGAAATGCTGGCCGGCCAGCTGGCGTCCTGGAGCCAGCGCGCCTTGCCGGGCTTCGCGGCGCTGGGCGGCATGGTGGTTCCGGCGTTGATCTACGTGGCATTCAATTGGGGCCAGCCAGACACCATTGGCGGCTGGGCCATTCCGGCAGCGACCGACATCGCATTCGCCCTGGGCGTGCTGTCATTGCTGGGCAAGCGTGTGCCGTTGTCGCTGAAGATATTCCTGTCGGCACTGGCAATTCTCGATGACCTCGGCGCTGTGCTGATCATCGCGCTGTTCTACACCAGCGATCTGTCCATTCCCATGCTGCTGGCCGCACTTGGCTCCATCGCCGTGCTCGTCGCGCTGAACCGCTTGGGCGTTAAAAAGCTGCTGCCTTACCTGATTGTCGGCGCGCTGTTGTGGTTCTTCATGCTCCAGTCCGGTATTCACGCCACCTTGGCGGGCGTAGCGCTGGCACTGTGCATTCCGCTCGGCAAGCCCGATGAAGAAGCCAGCTCGCCGCTGCTGCATCTGGAAGAAAAACTGCATCCGTGGGTCGCCTTTGCCGTCGTACCGGTCTTTGGATTCGCCAATGCCGGCGTTTCACTGTCAGGCATCACTGTCGACAAACTGCTGGACCCGGTGCCGTTGGGCGTCGCGCTGGGGCTGCTGATCGGCAAACAGGTCGGCATCTTCGCCCTCGCTGCACTGGCCATCCGCGCGGGCCTGGCCCGCTTGCCGGACGGCAGCAACTGGGGCCAGCTTTACGGTGTTGCGGCGCTGTGCGGTATTGGCTTCACCATGAGCCTGTTCATCGGCGCACTGGCCTTCCCGGGCGCACCGGAGCTGGTGGATGAGGTCAAGGTGGGCGTACTGATCGGGTCGGTGTTATCGGCGCTGCTGGGTGTTGTGGTGTTGCGCAGGTTTGGGGCGAGGGGGTGAGCGTAGGGAACGATAATCTCAACTATCGTGCGACGCTCCGCGTCGGCATGCCGGTCTGGACGCTCTGCGTCCTCTTCGCGACGTAAACCGTCGCGAACTGCATTCCCGAAGTAATGGACGTCACAGCCAATCATATATCCAGGAGTAGATTGAGAAATGTTGAAGCTGATCAGTCAGCGCAATTGCGCGCCTTCGCTTGAGGACCCGAAACACGATGTGTACCTATTCAGTGTCGACACATCCGGAGCCGATAAACCGTTCTGTTTTGAACAGTCAATTACCGGCGGGCATGCTGAGCGGGGTGGCTGTATATTTCTGAACCTGGCCGGACTTGAGAACTGGCCCGGTGATTGGCGAGTTCATCTGGAGAAGTCCGGTTGCGGCTGGGTAGCGGAGTTGATGGCGGGGGCGCAAACCGATCAGCAAGCCGTGAAGTTGATTCTGGAACAAGTGACCATTACCTGATCGCAATCTGACGATTCAGAAACCACACGGCATGTCGATAAAGAAGTGACATGCCAGGGACTCGGCAAATCTGACTTTATTTTGAGAACCCTGTGTATGTTTCACTTATTCCGACCACGTCGTGACAGAAAAGCCCTTCAACAACTTATTGCCTCTCTCAAGGGGGCTGGCGAGCCGGTGGTAAGAGGCTGCGCTGAAGAGAGCAGCGTACTTGAGTGCTGGAGTTCGCTGAGTACCCAGCGTCGTCTCGACGAGCAACGTATCGCCGATCTTGAGCAGGAACTGGAAACCGCCCGCCACCTTCTGGGTGAAGCCTCTGCTTCGGCCGCCGCTTATGAGACCCGCTTTGATCTGGTCAACCGTGCGTCGAGCGAGGGCCTCTGGGATATGGAGGTCGTAGCAGGCGATCCGGTCAACCCGAACAATCGATTCTGGTGGTCGCAGCAACTTCGCACGCTTCTCGGTTTTAACGACGAGCGAGATTTCCCTAACGTACTGGCGAGCTGGGCAGACCGGCTTCATCCGCAGGATAAACAAGCCACGCTCGACGCATTTGCCAAGCATCTGAATGATCGCTCGGGTAACACGCCGTACCGGGTCAAGAATCGTCTGGCGATGAAGAACGGCACTTATCGCTGGTTCTATGCCCAAGGCGAAACGTTAAGAGACGCACGCGGAACGCCGCTGCGTGTCGCCGGCTCGCTTCGTGATATTCACGATGAGCTTGAACGTGATCTGGAACACGATGTGATCATTACCCGATTCGAACTGGCCCGGGAGATGCTCTCCGACGGGCTCTGGGACATGGAGGTCATTGCTGGCGACCCGGTCAATGCGAGAAACCCGTTCTGGTGGTCTCCACAGTTCAGGCGGCTTTTGGGTTTTGAAACAGTCGAAGAGTTTCCTGACGTACTGGATAGCTGGGCATCACGGCTGCACCCCGACGACAAGGAGCGCAGTCTGACGGCATTCGGTGCGCACTTGAATGACCGGACTGGCAAGACGCCGTTCGATATCGAGTACCGCCTGAAGATGAAAACCGGCGAGTACCGCTGGTTCCGTGCACGCGGCCAGACTCGTCGCAATCCCGAAGGTGTTCCGCTGAGGGTGGTCGGTGCGTTGGTGGATGTGCATTTGAAGCATGAGCAGGATGCTCTTCGCGACACCGAAGCACAGCATCAGAAAAACCTGGAAGAGAACATCACTCAACTGACCCAGATAGTCGGCACTATCCAGAGCATTGCCAGCCAAACCAACCTTCTGGCGCTCAATGCCGCGATTGAAGCTGCACGTGCCGGGGAAGCTGGACGGGGCTTTGCGGTGGTAGCTGACGAAGTGCGCAAGCTGGCGACTCGAACGACTGAAGCGACGGAGCAGGCGGCAAGCATGATGAGTCGCTGATAAAACCAGACTTCGCTTTTTGATAGCCGTAAAAAAACGCCTCCGCAAGGGAGGCGTTTTTTCAACTCAGCACATCAAACACATCAAGCCAGGTCGAAGCGGTCCAGGTTCATCACCTTGGTCCATGCGGCCACGAAGTCTTTGACGAACTTCTCGTTAGCGTCCGAACTGCCGTACACCTCAGAAATCGCACGCAGTTGAGCATGGGAGCCAAATACCAGATCGACACGGGTGCCGGTCCATTTGACTGCGCCGGTTTTGCGGTCACGTGCTTCAAAGGTGTCGTTGGCACCTGAAGTCGCTCTCCACTCAACGCCCATGTCCAGCAGGTTCTTGAAGAAGTCGTTGCTCAGGGTTTCAGGCTTGTCGGTGAAGACGCCGTGCTTGCTCTGTCCAACGTTAATATTCAAGACCCGCAGGCCGCCCAACAGCACAGCCATTTCCGGTGCCGTCAGGGTCAGCAGTTGCGCCTTGTCGACCAGCAGCGATTCTGCCGAGACCTTGTAGTGCCCCTTCTGATAGTTGCGGAAGCCATCGGCGATCGGCTCAAGGAAGCTGAACGACTCGACATCCGTCTGCTCCTGCGATGCATCGGCACGGCCTGGTGTGAACGGCACCGTGACGTGATGACCAGCGTTCTTCGCAGCCTGCTCGACACCTGCACTACCGGCCAGGACGATCAGGTCCGCAATGGAAACCTGCTTGCCACTCGACTGAGCGGCGTTGAACTCGCTCTGAATCCCCTCAAGCGTCTTCAGTACGCCCGCCAGTTGTGCAGGCTGGTTAACCGCCCAGTCCTTTTGCGGAGCAAGACGCAGACGACCGCCATTGGCACCGCCGCGCTTGTCAGAGCCACGGAAAGTAGAAGCGGCTGCCCATGCGGTTGAAACCAGCTGCGAGACAGAAAGCCCCGAAGCCAGAATCTTGCCTTTGAGCGCGGCAACATCCTGATCATCCACCAACGCATGATCAACATTCGGAATAGGGTCTTGCCACAGCAGCTCTTCGGCCGGTGTTTCCGGGCCGAGGTAGCGCGCGAGCGGGCCCATGTCACGGTGAGTCAGCTTGAACCAAGCGCGGGCGAACGCGTCGGCCAGTTGCTCAGGGTTGTTCAGGAAGCGACGGGAGATCTGCTCGTAAGCTGGATCGAAGCGCAGCGCCAGGTCAGAGGTCAGCATACTTGGCGCATGACGTTTGGATGGATCGTGGGCATCCGGAATCTTGCCCGCGCCTGCGCCGTTCTTCGGCGTCCACTGATGCGCGCCTGCCGGGCTCTTGGTCAGCTCCCACTCGAAGCCAAAGAGGTTTTCCAGGTACTCGTTGCTCCATTTGGTCGGAGTCGAAGTCCAGGTTACTTCCAGGCCGCTGGTGATGGTGTCGCCACCCTTGCCGCTGCCGAATTTGTTTCTCCAGCCAAGCCCCTGCTCTTCAAGACCGGCTGCCTCCGGCTCTGGACCGACGTTGTCGGCAGGGCCTGCGCCATGAGTCTTGCCGAAGGCGTGACCACCGGCGATCAGTGCTACGGTTTCTTCATCGTTCATCGCCATGCGACCGAAGGTTTCACGGATATCCTTCGCCGAAGCGACCGGGTCCGGCACACCTTCAGGCCCTTCCGGGTTCACGTAGATCAAGCCCATCTGCACAGCGGCAAGCGGGTTTTCCAGATTGCGCTCACCGCTCGCGGTGCGGCTTTCTTCGTTAGCGTGATTCTCCGGCTCGGCGACCAGCGTGCCGTCGCCCGGCTGCTGCATTTTCTTCTGTGCGCCGTAGCGTTCTTCGCCACCCAGCCAGGTGGTCTCGGAGCCCCAGTACACATCCTCTTCCGGTTCCCAGACATCCGGGCGACCACCCGAAAAACCGAACGTCTTGAAGCCCATCGACTCCAGCGCGACGTTGCCGGTAAGCACAATCAGGTCGGCCCAGGAGATCTTGCGGCCATACTTCTGCTTGACTGGCCAGATCAGGCGACGTGCCTTGTCCAGACTTACGTTGTCGGGCCAGCTGTTGAGCGGCGCAAAACGTTGCTGACCGGCACCTGCACCGCCACGGCCATCGCCTGTACGGTAAGTACCGGCGCTGTGCCAGGCCATGCGAACGAATAGCGGACCATAATGGCCAAAGTCGGCCGGCCACCAGTCCTGCGACCGGGTCATGACGTCGCGCAGGTCTTGTTTGACCGCTTCGAAGTCAAGGCTCTTGAACTCCTTGGCATAATCAAAGCTCTCGCCCATCGGGTCGGAGAGTGAGGAATGCTGATGCAGAATCTTCAGATTCAGCTGCTTGGGCCACCAGTCACGGTTGGTGGTGCCGCCGCCAGCAGCGTGGTTGAAGGGGCATTTCGATTCAGTTGACATGCTTGATACACCTTTTTGTCATTTGCATCCGGCCATCCAGCCCACTCGCGGGGCTTCAGACAGTGATGACGGAACTCCATAGCACTGGGTTCGTACCGGCCGCTCGATCAACGATCAGGCCAGTAGCGATCATTGGATTGCTGCGATACGAGCCCACAACGTGCACAGAAAACTTGACCTCATTCTTATCTCCTTATCAGGGTAAAACCGCACGGCCTTCGCCGATGCTCTTGCAGATTAGCCTTCTTTGTGGATATTTCTAATAGAAAGAACGTTATGGGTTGATAGGCAAACTCTGGCAGCGCTGTCATCTGATCAGCGAAATGCTCTGTTAATCTGCTCCGCCATTGGAATAACAGGCCGGGCATAGCCAGTGATCACGATTCGCAGCATGACAATCAAGGATTACGAATCAGTCATCGAACTGATGCGCAATACACCGGGCATCTCTCTGCGCGATGCCGATTCGCGTGAATCGACGGCACGCTACCTCGACAGAAACCCCGGTATGAGCTTCGTCGCCGAGGCGTAGGGGGCTGTGTGCGGCTGTGTCATGTGTGGGCATGACGGCCGCCGGGGTTATCTACACCATTTGATTGTGCTGCCGGAGTATCGTCGACAGGGGATAGCTCACGAGTTGGTCGAGCGCTGCCTTCAGTGTCTGGAAGCGCTGGGAGTTTATAAGTGTCATCTGGATGTGCTGAAGGTTAACGAGGCGGCTGGCCGATATTGGTCGGGGCAGGGGTGGACATTGCGAGAAGATATTGACCGCTATTCGATGGTTCGGCAGGGCGGCGAGAATGCTTGAGAGGACCGAGCGCTATGCATGGGTATTAACCGATTTCACCCCCTTGGTTCTGCTTTTCCACACTTCCAGCGGTCGCGGAAACTACCTTGCCTTCAAAGGCAATACATTGTCTGCCGCTCCGTTTGGCGAGATACAAATTTTCATCGGCTTCTTTCAACAGGTCATTGACGTTTTTTGCCCGAGCCAAACTCGCAATACCTGCACTGAATGAATAGGGCATTTTCGCTGTTGGGTCTTTTTGGGCGTGCATCAATAAATGATCCATTGCCGCTATGGCGTCTGCTGCGTTTGCTGCGGATAACATCACGCCAAACTCTTCTCCCCCCAGGCGACCAAAGCTGACCAGCCCCGTTGTGTTTTTTATGAGTGTTGCGAAACATATAAGGACATTGTCACCCACGTCGTGGCCATGGTTGTCGTTGATGCTTTTAAAGTTATCCAGATCAAGCATTGCGAACCACAGCGAGGACTTATCATCTGACCTCAGTGCGTTATCCAGGCTGGCGACCAGTGCGCGGCGATTTGGGGCGTTCGTCAGCGTGTCGGTTTCGGACAGCTTCCGGTAGCGATCACTCGCCGCCATGGTCTGCATGACCAGGCTCAGGAAGGTTGCATTCAGGGAGCCGCCCAACAAGGTCGAGCTGATCAGGAAAACATAAAACAAAGGCGCATGGTCGACGCCGACCGCCGTAAGGTCCGTTTGCCACATGATCAACCAGATCAGAGCAGCCGCAGCGACGTAGTCAATAAACTTGACGAAGAATACGCTCATTCCCGTGATGAGCAGGGACGTGACAACCAATCCCCACATCGACGCCTCTACGCCCATGCGTTCGATCTGTACCTTGAACAGAACGGTAAGTGAGGTCATGTAGATAATGCCGAACAGGCGCCACGTCGTCATGCTTCTGCTGTTGGAAGTGACAATGATTGACAGCGTCGCCCCCGCCAGAGCGCAATAAATAAATATATCCAGTGATTGCTCAATAGACGGATTCACATACCAGCTGATAATCCAACTGAAAAGGCCGATCAGCTGAGACAGCTTCAAGGGTATGAAAATAGAGTCTTTCAGGTTTCTTCTTTGTGGCATGTGCTGTTTTCCATACTTATGCCAGCTGAAGCGTAATCGACGGCACATACCTTGGTCGAGATGCGTGATGATATATTGCCAGTATACGTGATCAGTACTCGAGAGCGATGGCCGCTTGTCTTGCTGTGACAGCGAGTGGGCCTACATCATGACTCAACGGGACGCTTTATATTTGAAGCGAGTATAGTTTTTATGAAGCTTGAAAGCAGTTTGGTAGCTTCGCTGTATTAATCACCCAAACTCCTTGCTGCCGGAATGAAACTTGCCTTCACTTAGCCGAATGACCTTGAGACGTATTAAGGGGCAAGGCCGATGAGTAGTCGTTATGTGGAGACAAACAAGGCTTCGATTGACGCGGCACCGCCACCTCACCTGCGGCGTTTTCAAACCTGTGACATCGACGAGCACGGGCGCAACCTCAGCGGCTGGCAGGTTCGTTACGATCAAGTAACGCCCGGAGGCTTTGAAGGCGAGCTGACGGAATTCCGCTCGGACTGGCTGCAACTGGTCCGCGACCGCTCTAATCAGGCCCTGGTCAAGAGTGGTACAGCCTGGAAGGGAGCGATTATTTTCGCCTTGCCGTTGAGTGCCAACGGTCCGGCGTTCTGTGCCGGGCACACGCTTCCGGAGTCGAGCATGATCGTCGCGCACGGCGAGAATCTTCCGGAATTGAGTACGCCGCTGCAATTGGATGCACTGGGCATTGCGATTGAAGAGAGTGCCCTGGCTCACGCACTGGAACGTCAGGGCAGCCGTTTTGAAATTACCGATCTTCCCAAGTGTTACCGTTTGACCGATCCAACGGTTCGCACGAGGTTCACTGCGCTGTTCGATAACCTGTTGAATGGAGAGCAGGCGTGCCTGCAGAAGCTCGAGTACGAGTCGATCCGGCGTGGCATTCGGGATGCCGTAATGTTGCAGGTGCTGGAACTGGTGGCACCTGATCAGGCACCGCCGCTAAATCCCACGGCGCGCAAGAGAATGGTGGATCGGGCCCGCGATTATGCCCTGGCGCATCTGGATGAGCCGCTGTCGATTCTGGATGTGTGCAACCACATTGGCACCAGTCGCCGCAAACTTCAGTACTGTTTTCAGGAGACGCTGGGCATCAACCCAGTAGCTTTTCTGCGCACGTTGCGCCTCAACGCAGCGCGGCGCGAGTTGCGCGAAAGCAGCCGGATCGAACTCGTGCAGACGGTCGCCGCGCGCTGGGGTTTCTGGCACTTGAGCCGGTTTTCCAGTGACTATCGGACACTGTTCGGGGAAACACCCTCGCAGACCTTGCAACGCAAACATCTTTGCTGAAATCGGATAACGGCATAAAGCATGACTCAATAGCATGACCCCACCACCTTCGTGGTCAGGGGCATGCGATGAGTCATAACAATAATTCCAATATCAGACGCTTCACTTTCTTGACGCTCGGCTTGATGAGCCTTGCTGCCACGGTTCAGGCAACTGAAAACGGAGCACCGACTACCTCCTTCGGTGTTTACGATTTCGGTGCAGGCATCCTGCCTCCGTCGACCCCCGTGGGTACGCTTGGAATGCGCGTGGCGTTCTATTCGACCAATGTGCAGAAAGACCGTCACGGTCGCTCGCTGGACAACAATTTTTCCCTGGACGTTCTGTCCATCGGCGTTGCGTACTTTCGCATGACCGATTACAGAATACTGGGCGCGCGCTATGGCTACAGCGTGGCGGTGCCTTTCTTTCAGATGGATGCCTCGTTCCGGGTCCAGACGCCTGGCGGCCCGCTGGACCTGAAGGCGGATCCGTTCAGGATGGCCGACATTTCGGTGTCACCGCTCATACTGCAATGGGACCTTTCCCCCAACCTGTTCGTGAACGCACAGATGCAGATTCAGACACCTACCGGCGACTACGACAAGAATCGTCCTATTTCGCCGGGGCTGAATCACTGGACGTTTTCTCCCACCGTCAACGCGACCTACATCAGCGACAGCGGTTTTGAAGTGTCCAGCAGCTTTCAGACTGACATCAACACCCGCAACCCTGCGACCGACTACAAGAACGGTGTCGAATACCGTCACGAGTTTGCCGTGGGCCAGCACGTAGGTCCTTTCACGCTGGGGATGGGCGGGTTCTATTATCGGCAATTCTCCGATGACGATGCGCCAGGGCTGGACACCGGCAACCGCGCCCGAGTGGTCGCAGCCGGCCCAGCGATCAGCTACTTTACGCCCGGCATGCCTGCGGCGTGGTTTCACATCTACAAGGAATTCGGCGCACGCAACCGCACCGAGGGCTACACCGTGGCGTTACGGGTAGGTCACAGTTTCTAAAAACGGTTGCAAGCTCGGCGATCTTGTTTCCATTCGAATTCAGGTCATCAGGATCCTTCCTATGAAAGACATTCAAACGTTGTTGAACGATGTAGACGCCACCGGCCTGGCCGAGTGGGTCCGGCGCGGCGAGGTCCAACCGATCGATTTGCTGGAGGGGGTGATTCAGCGCATCGAGCACGTTGAGCCGCAACTCAACGCCGTCGCCGAGCGACTGTATGACTCGGCTCGTAGCGCGGCACTGGACGCTGCAACAAGCCAAGGCGTTTTCGCAGGTGTGCCAACGCTGATCAAGGACCTGTTTACCCCGGTCAATGGCGCGCGGATGAGCAATGGCTCCCTGGCCATGGGCGAGTTCCGTGCCCCCTTTGAAGCCGAAGTTGTCAGCCGCCTGAGGCGTGCCGGTTGCGTGCTTGCCGGGACGACCACTGCACCGGAATTCGGCACGTCCTATTCCACCGAATCCACACGCTTCGGCGCGACCCGCAACCCGTGGAGCCTCGAGCATAGCGCCGGTGGCTCAAGTGGCGGGGCTGCCGCACTGGTGGCCGCGCGGGTAGTGCCCTTTGCCCACGGCAATGACGGCGGCGGTTCGTTGAGAGTGCCTGCATCCTGCTGCGGCGTATTCGGCTTCAAGCCCAGCCGCGGCCTCATGCCTTCAGGCCCGATGGTGGGCGAGGGCTGGGCAGGCCTGAGCACCGCGCACGCCATCACCCTGACCGTACGCGACAGCGCAGCCTTGCTCGACGCCACAGCAGGCATGGACCTCGGTGCGCCTTACGCAGGCCCGGTTCAAAGCCTGTCTTACGTCAGCGCCGTCCAACGCAACCCCGGCACCCTGCGCATCGCGCTCATCGAACAATCAGGCACCTGGCCAACCTCCGCCGAGAGCCTGGCCGCCGTGCGAGACGTCGCGCAGTTATGCGAGTCACTTGGGCACCGCATCGAACCCGTCAGCCTGCCAGTGGTGTTGCCGGAATTCCTCGACCACGTCTTCACCATCATCGGCGCGAACACCCGCAACCACGTCGATATGTTAGGCCGCATGCGTGGCTTTGACGTGCAAGACGTTGAACTGGAAGCCCGCACACGCATCATCCTGCGCGACAAAGGCGGCGTCAGCGGCGCGCAATACGCCGCCGCCGTCGAATGGATACACGCCCTGGGCCGCCAACTGGCGACATTCATGCAGGATTACGACGTGATTCTTTCGCCAGTGCTGACACGCGAGCCGGCACGCATTGGCGAGCTCGTCGTGCCCGACGAGAGCCTGAGCCTTGAGGACATGATCGAGCGGTCGCATCGGTATTCGCCTTTTGCAGCGTTGTTTAATGCGAGCGGCCAACCGGCGATGTCGGTGCCGTTGTCCTGGAGTGCGGCGGGGCTGCCGATGGGGGCGCATTTCGCTGGGCGGTTTGGGGAGGAGGGGGTGTTGTTGGGGTTGGCTGGGCAGTTGGAGCGGGGGCGGCCTTGGCGGGGGCGGGTGCCGGGGGTTAGTGGGTGTGGGGGGTGAGGGGCGGGATCTGCCCGTTCAACGCGGGGTTGGTTGCGTCGGTAGGCAAGCGGAGGCGAAAAAGACGCTTTAGGGCTCCCTCACCCTGTATTTCATCGCTTTCGCCGTGTTTCAGGTGAAATGCAATCCAAACACCCAGTACTATGTGTTTACAAACGCCAAATTAACTCAAGGAAGAGAGGTTCCTGCTTATGCATATCAAGTCCATTGGCTTCAAGTCCATTCGCCAACTCAACGCTACTGTGCGGGATTGCTATTCTGACTTTACCCAGGCCGCCCAGCATCTGCCTCTGCTTGAATTCAAAAAAATCAACCTGCTGATCGGCGAAAATGGCGCCGGTAAATCAACGGTCATCGATATGATCCGGTCTTTGCGCTGGCCGGATGTTTTGCCTAGCCTCGCACGGGACAACCCGGAGTATGGCTGCACGCCGGAGTTCTGTATCGAACTAAATGATGACCGCGCTTACTTATATAGATTCACTCTTTCCCCTACGGACGACACGTTTCAGAAAGTCATTTGCAAAATGGGTTACAGGGCTGCTGGTGGACAGTTTGAGAAAATCGCTCAAAAATTACTAAATCGATTTACCGAGCATCCTGTAGACGGAAAAATTCCTCCAGCCGAAGGAGTTAAGATCGAATATCTTAATTGTGGCGGCCCATCCCTGAACGTGGACGCCCAAGCACTGGAGCACCTCAACGCTCATGCCGAACTGCTCACAGGAATGATTAATTGGAAGGACTATGCCGATCCCATTCGTATACCTATGGATGGCAACGTCATCAACGCTATAGAGAATGGCGTTGCTTCCTCTTGGCTCAGTAACCGAGACGACTTGGGGCAATCCTTAATGGACATGCCCAATAATGTCAAGGCGAGCTGTTATCCATCCGGTTGGAAAGCTTGTGCAGCAATACTCCACTGGCTCAGTAACGTGCAAGATGACAGCATCTGTCTGCTCGAAGAGCCTGAAGTGCACATGCACCCTAAACTTCAAAGGCGCATGTTCGAGCTGGTTTTGCAGATTGCCGAGAAGAAGGCCCTTCAATTGGTGATCAGTACCCATTCGGCTGCCCTGATCAACGCCGCCGCTAGCCGCGACATCAAGATCTTCCAGGCGCAGGGCCAGAAGATTGCGGAGGCTAATATTGCCGAGGTACTTGACCGTCTGGGCTACCAAGCCGCAGATCTGTTGCAGGCTAACTGCGTGATCTGGGTTGAGGGCCCATCGGACAGGATGTACCTCAACAGTTGGTTGCATGCACAAAATCCTACTCTAAAGGAAGGCCAGCATTATTCGATCATGTTCTATGGGGGGCGGTTGTTCAGCCATCTTACTGCCAGTGAAACAGCGTTGAACGACCTGATTTCACTACGCCGCTTGAATCGCAACTCTGCCATTGTGTTTGACAGTGACAAAGCCGGGCCGGACGACGTGCTGACAGAAACCAAGCAGCGTTTGCAGGCTGAGTTTAATTCAGGCAACGGGTTGGCTTGGGTAACCGAAGGCCGCGAAATTGAAAACTATCTGAATGAAACCGCGCTCAGATTGAGCTTGAAAAAAGTTCACCCATCAATGGTGCGCTCGGTGGGAAGCGGGATTTGGGCAAACCTGTTGAAGTATGAAGTGGATGCCGAACTATCCAAAGCAAAAAATCCAGATCCGGAGCGCACAGGCAACAAAGTAGACGTAGCTAGCCACTATTTGAAGCACAATCAGGTAGATCTCAAGGTCCTTGACCTGATGCAGCGGCTTGACGAATTATGCTCCTTCATCAGCGCCTGCAACACTTGACGCTCAGCGGGCCATTCATAGACAAAATCGGCGTTGTTCCTGGTAGTGGAGGCATTGTTTGATGATTCAGATCTGCCTTGGCACATTTCGAGCTGTTCGCTGACTTCCTCGCCAATCGAATGCGTGAGCCAAAGCTAGAAGCCATTGCGCTACGAGTACAAGATGTTCACTTGGTTTCGATGGCGATTAAGAAAAATAAAAAGCACGGGGTCTAACATCGCTACTTTTATGTCCAGTTCGACCTATGCGGAAAGGCCATAGATGGATTTTCGAAAGTCGACGGGCTTGGGGTAGAGATAGACTTTTTCGACTTTGGCGCCGGGTCGCATCATAACGTGCTGGTTCTGAAAAAAATCGGGAGCACAGCAGCATCGGGGATCAGTTGGACGTTTTGAATATTGGGTTCATGGAGCGGTTGCGGTAATGGTTGTTGGAGTTGGCTGGGTAGTTGGAGTAGGTGCGGTCTTGGCGGTGGGTATTGCTATGGCGTATTTGCTTTGCAAGTCCTGATGCTCAGAGGATGGGCTGGAATAAATATCCCCGTTATTTATTCCAGTATTTTCTGGTTTTCCGGTGCCGAGGTTGTTATAACGCTGTCATTGCTGAAATGAGTTACGCATAGTTCTATAAGATTGCCGAACAGCGCTAGACAGTTTTGGAGGTCAAAAACAAATCTTTCAAAATTATCTGATGAGACCACTGCGTTATCTGCATGTGCTAGGGTGTTCCTAAGATTCTTCCAGCTTTGAACGTGTGCTTTATCTATCTCTTTGGACGAGCTCATGTCTGTGAGAATAGCTGATACCGTCTTTTTTTTTTGGGCTCCCTAAAAAACTCAAGATGGCATTTGCTCCGGTTTTAGGGATGTTGGATTCTGAGGATTTAATAAAATTCCGAGTGTCAGAAATCTCCTTCAAAGTTGTCTCATCCAAATCTGTACTTATCGAAAAGTAGTTTTTTACCATGCCTTCTATGTTTACGCAGAGCACTAGTGCTGCTGCTTCAGTATTTGCCTTGGATATGTCCTTAAGCCGGTGCCAGTAATTAACCAAATGATTAAGGCCTTTGGGTCTCGCTTTCATGTATAGCTGCAAAAAATCACTTAATTCGGCTTCTCTTCTTGGGGTGATCTCAACAATAGCGTCAGCCAATGTATACGTGTTTTCGGTCACGCTCCCTTGAATGTAAGCCTCGTAGGTGTTCCCATTTCTTAAAACTATGAAAGAAGCCTCTAGAAGCTGGCCGATGGCAATACTGATCCCCTCCAGTAAATAAAACAATGAATTTAGCTCTACTGGATGTAGGCTGTCTACAATGCTGATCTCTAGCCTGTTGTCCTTTTGGACGATTTCGACAGTTTTTGTTCCTTGTGGAAGTCTCAGTTTTGCAAGCTCTTTCGACCCTTTACCATTATCGATAAACTCGTTGAACGGCATTCGATAGTTGCCATTTACCGTTATTAGTGCGCTAGCTCCGATGGTTGAATGGCTAAGCTGTAAAAGCGATCGGACGTTAGTAAGTATTAGCTCTAATACTGAGCCTGAGGGATATATATCGACTCCCCGCTGCACTAGGACGCGTGTATTTTTCCAGGTTTTGCCATGGGCATCTTCCGCTTCTAGCTCGAAGTATCTTTCTTCAGGTATCAGGCCTATATGGTCGCTCCAGAAAAAACTCGTCACTTCAATCGATTCTGAAGTTGTCGAGGTGGAGTAAAGTTTTACTTTTAAATTCTTGCTTTCATCAAAAAACAAGCAGCCTGGGCCACTAAAAATCAGTGGAAAATTTAGGGTGTTCTGGGTCAGAGTGATATTAAAGCATTCGATGGTGGCGTCACGCTCTGCTATGGCATCAATTTTCTTCTGGTCAAACATTATCAGTCCTTCGATAGTCTTATATTGGGGGTACTTAGCTTTGCATTAAAATTGGAGGACTTGTCTGTCTTGTGCACCCACCTTCTGTACGCTCCTGCAATTTAAAAGCTGCTGTACCTCATCTGCCTCGCTATCCACTCGTAACCCATGTTTCATAACTCTTCAAGAATTAGATCATCTCCAAAATTTATCAGCTCGGGGCTTTTATTGTCGGTATCATGTTCCAAGTTATAATCTCAACGACAAGCATAAATTGATTCCAGCTGTAATAGGAGGGATCATAACCTGATTTGGAAATTCAATCTTCAATTATGTAGTCGCCTATTTTTGGACTTGTAAGTGGTTTGGTTCGCTCTATTCCTGCTGTTATTAACTCAGTCGTCGCGTAGTTAGATCCAAACAGGGATGCTTGAAAGGCACCGTGATTCGATCGCTTTATCTGCCTTGTATCTGGATCTCGCTGGATGTCTGTAGATGTCAATGTTGATATCTTTTGCTGAATATGTACAACTGCAACCCTGCCTCGAACTAGTTCAAGCTGCTCTAGAGTTTCGCCCGTATCTGGATCGTTGATTTTTTCTCCTAGTCCAACCACTAGGTAAGTTTGGCCAACTCGAATGCCATGTTCCGCTCCTATGTTGATGACCACGGTCGTATCATCAACAACGCTGACTACTTTGGCGACATAACGATCATTCATCTCAGGTTTCCTAGCTTGTGAGCTTTTGTAATGCAGCGAAGGGTATAACCGGGCGAATCTCCAGCATTTTCAGTTCATCTGGACCAACTGGTATAGTGGTTAGAATTTGTAAGTCAAGCTGAATTCTGATTTGAATAAGTGTCGTTTGAACATGCTCAACCACACCGATATATGCGAGGCGCTCTAACCCGTCATGTTGTGAATAGCAAGCAACCAAAATATTAGTCAAAAAATGCTCGTTCCTCCTGATAACGAATACACCGTGTTCGGATGAGTACTTAATGGGATTCTCGAACGGCGGTGAGGGGCGTCCTCGTTCAATGGCGTCGTAGGTGACCTTCAGCAGAATGATGATGGCGTATAAAGTCAAGGTAGTAATAAATATTAACCATCTGATAGAGACATCGAGCGTGGTATCGATAAAATTTGTCACAATGGATGAAAGGAATCCGAGCACTGCAACGGCGGTAGCTGTGCCATTCCAGCTGAACACTGCCTTCTTGACTTCCCTAAGCACAGATATCTCTTCCTTTGTCAGACGCTAATTTTTGCAAGGTTCTCCGCTATTTTAAGCTTGTATCACTGAGTTTAGCCAATCCCAAAAACAAAAAAGGCACTTGTAAAAAACGCCAAGCTCTGGATACTAGCATAGGCGGCTGAACTGACCATCACCAAGCCAACCAGCGGTACGGTCACTGCGATTTTATATCGTCGCACGGACAGGTATCCGTAACCGTCCATTCGGTCTGCCAGCTTCTCGGGCCAACTGGAGAATGTAGCGCGGGCCATTGATTTCAGTGAAGCTGTAATCACCTCGTGCATGGGCCCCTACTTTAATAATGGTGTGGTGCAGACTCGACGGTAAGGTTGCTCAGCTTGGTATTCCTAATTTTTAAATTTTTAGGCTGAGCATGAGTTGATCCCTAGAAAAGAACCGATTCACTCGAATATTCACCTAGTTATCTCCCGGTATAAAAGTCATCGTGTTTTTATACTAAACCCATCAATAGGGATTTCTTCGGTTTTATTATAAATTGGCAAGCTACTAAAGCTTGCTTTCTCAAGAATGTTGCAGTTCCATGATTTCATCTGGGCTGCTTCATATAGCATGCCTAACGTCATTACTGTCTTTGCACGCCGATCTTTAGACCTGAAAAACACGAAAATATCAGTCCCTTCGGGCTTGAAATAACGATAGTGGTCGTAGTCGCCGCGGTCGACGCCAAAGTGTTCGAAAAAATCTTCCATGAAGTCACTGGCATCGTCACCGTCAAGCCCTAGATCCCAACTGACTCTGGTGGCGAGGCTGAGAGTTTCAAATGCTTTTTTGCCGAATCCAACATAAAAGTAGATTCTCTCTATGAGATAAATAAGGATGTCATGATTCAGACCGTTTTTATCCATCTTAAAAAACCTGATCTTGTTCATCTACGATAGAGTTGTAGGTGTTCACCGTTACGTATCCTATCTTACCCAGTTCGTATGCAGTATAAGACCATCCAATAACGGGTGTTGCCCGTGCGATGAAACCGCCAATGCTTCGTGTCCATCGGAGGTGCGGCGGAAACCATCCTGTAAGAGAGGGTGCTCTGAAGCTTCCGGGAAACTTGCGGTTGTTTAGAGTGCGTCGCATAACTATGGACATGATGGAGGTATTATTAATCGCTCCGCCAGGCTTTGTTCTAGTTGGTATTATATTGGCACCTAAGACGATGGCTAATGCAGCCCCCGCATCGTCCAATCCAAATTCATCCATTGCCACCTCTGTAGCAATTACAAATAGCAGCTCATTTGCAGTTAATCCGCAGTCGCCGTCGTAACAATATATTCTAGCCACTTAAACTATCCTTATGCGTAAGTGCTATTTTTTACTTGATCCCAGCCACCGGAGATCTGTCCAATTATCAAACCTGTGGTTCGGCTTTGCTGTGAATACTGCATGCTGATCTTGGCGTAATTAAATCTAACTACCTCCTCAGGAAAGTTTGAGGGTGATCGCTCAAATAGATTGCCGGATACAACGCCACTTATTATGACTTCGTCAAATACGTACTCCAGATATTTTTGCTTGTCGCCGCCCGCACGACGTACATACAGCTTCATCTGCTTGATATGTCGGCCTGCGCAACATGCTTCGAGGATTTTTGGAGTCGCACTGTCAGCGAGTTTTACAATACTGAAATCGCTTAAGTAGACTTTGGCTACGGTAGCCCCGCCTGCCGAGCTTGCAGTCCTTGACACTGATTGAGAGGCTGATAGGCAAAACGTATTAATCTCAATCCAGTTTTTGCAGTCAGAGTCCATAGACTCTCCGCTAATGCCATCAATCCAAAGATATGCATCAATACTCATTCCAGCTCCTTGGAATATCTCTTAATCTAGTTCATTGACGTCGTACGATAGCAAAACTCATACATTTGAGATTCGTAGTCAAGCACCTTTTTCCTGTGCGGGTTGACGTCCCGTGACGTGACCACCTCAAATCGCAGAGCCAGGCCCTTACGGTGCGCGAGCTATGCTCTTTACGAAAAGCAGCTGCACATCGGTGATGCTGCATTGAAGGCAGGCGTGTGTGCAAGCCCACCGAATCCCACCCACAAAAAAAGACGCCCTAGGGCGTCTTCATTTGCAATTTGGTGGAGCCGGGGGGAACATAACCTTACACAGCCGCTAAGTTTCCACCCCCAATCTGCCTGCCCCCATGCCTTCCGCTGCTACCGTCAGTGTCACACCCTGGTGAGCGGGTTAATGGTTGAGGGGCCAGAATACCGCCGTTGCTCTCCTTGGACAACCCGCTCGCTGGAGATAAATGCTTGGAGGGGAACTGAACCGGCATCCTCCGACCACGAGATGCCTATTCGATTAGCAGGTCTGATGCCTTTACGTGCAAGGCAGAGGCAAGCCGCCAGATGTTGTAAATCGTGACATTTTTCTCACTCCTTTCCAGCATCCCGATATAGGTCCTATGAACCCCGGCGTGCTCCGCTAATTCTTCCTGCGATAGCCCAAGCGCCAGCCTTCTCCGACGCACATTGGTGGCGAAAATTGCTACGAGCGGGCATTGATCTGGTGATATAGGCATTCACCAAATTTCGCTTTTTGCATACCATGATTCGACATACTATGATTAGCACTTTCAAGCGCGCAGTACCTAATTCTGCTCGCAGAATCCAATCATCGAAATGCAAGGAGCTGCATGTGCTAACCGTTCGGTCACTCTTGGTCCCGTTTATCCCAGCACCTGATCCGTCACGGGAATCTAACGAAAGCGCGCGAGGCGCTCAGGTATGAACGGCTGGAGGAGGCTTTGGGTCGTAGGTTGCATGGCGCTACTCCTTGCACCGGTGTATGTGTATCGCACGTACATACCAAGTGATGAAAAGCTGAATCGGGACCATCAGGAACGTATTGAGGAGCAGCTAGCTGATATCAAGATCATTGAGGAACCTGTGCAGGGTTCGAACCGCCTTGTTCGTGATGCTCTGATGCAGACCCCGGTTTCTGAACGCCTAGCCAAAATCGATGAGAGCAATGCTCAACACGCTGAGTTTATGGCGAAGGTGAGCAAGCAGCGTCCGGTTACTGTGGCTCAGCTCGCTGGAGCTTGGATCGTTTTATGTGCACTGCTCTATCTCTTGGGATGCAGCATCGCTTGGGTAGCTAGAGGTTTTAGTAAAGGGGCCGCCGCATGATCGCTGATTCAAAGGGGCATAAAACGCCTGACGGTTGCGAAGTTTGTGACTCGATCAGCCCACGTAGAGCGAGAGGATTCTCATTTGATGCATCTCTGAGGTGTGTTGCATTGCTGATCACTACTGCCGCTATGGTCACTGGATGCAGCTACGGTCTTACTCAAAAGGGCATCGACAACTCGCCAGAAAGTAGGACAGTCACAGTAAAGGGCTCCGCCCGTCAGGTTTACCAGTCGCTCGCTCAGGAGATGCAGGGGCCTGGTTGCCCCCCAATTCATTCAAGTAAGCTTTACAACAATGGAGACGGTTTCGTGGTTTATTTTGGCGAGAATTTCATAGGGCACAGCTACATTTGGGACGGCGCTTACGGAAAACAGGATGGTGATACGGTTAAGGTGACGATACGGGATCAGAGCTACACGCCCCAGACTGATTTTGTAGACGAGATCGCTCTCTTCTTGAAGACTGGTTCGTGCCAATAACCTTCTGGTATTGGAGGCGCTTGCCTATCAGATGAATAGGCTTCCTAGCTAGCGTTCGCTGATGGCTGCGCGCTGACGGAGCCAGCTCGCGTAACTGCACCGACTTGTACACCTATCTGCATTCGACTTTTCACCAGTGGCTTGCGTTGGGTTTGACTAGCACACTTGGTAGCCTTGTCTGCAAAAGTCGACCCGATGCAACCTCAATACAGACAGCTGCCTAGCCCAAATGACAGCTATCGGCCAAATCAAAACAACTCGTCGGTAGTGAGTCAACTTAGCCAGTCAATTGTTCTTTAATTTAGCCTCATTGACAAAAGCGTGAAACGCTGGGTGTATCTCCCATTTTGTTTTCTGCATCTCATTCCAGTTCTCTTCCCTTACGAAATCCGGGAACGCAGAAAACGGTAGGTGATCATATCGTTGATCAACCTCAACTCTTGGATTCATGAAATTTGCCATATGCAATATTCCTAGCAGTTTTAGCGCACTTTCCTTATCGTCTGGCTTCATACGCACGCCATCTACATAGATTTTTTGTGCAGAAGGCGATTTCTTTAATAAGTCGATTATCTCCTCGAAATCAAAAAGTGTTTTTCGAGCAACAAATTTCATGACGCCTTCAATCTGCGGGCAGATTTGCTGATATTCAGCCGAAATGTTTCCTATCAGGTCTTTTGAGAAACTCAGCACGATCGCATGAGCGTGGGTATCCCCAATTTTATCCGCTTTGCATCGCCGCGCTTCTTCAATTAAAGTTTGTACAAGCTGAACCATGTCTCTCGGTTTATCTCTAGAGTTCTTAGAGATCCATTGATCCCAAGTCCTTTTTTCCTCTTTCACTCCAGGCAACACCAGCCAGCGATTAGCAAAAAACAAATCCATATCGATAGAGTCGGCACCTGCTGTGCGACTGGCTAAGTCCACACGCCGAACAAACATTTCACGCAACTCCTTCTCTCCGAAAGAGAGATGCACTGTATTTTTCTTTATCTTGTCGAGACGCTCTGATCCTAAACGTTTAACTTTGGTCATAACATGCCATATATCAGAGCGAACCGATATCAAGCAGCGCACGCCTTCAAAATCATTGGCCAAGTCTATGGCTGCACTTATGATGGCCCAACAGGCCGAATAGTCATACTTGTCCCCAGCATCCACAGCGGCTAGATCGATATCGTCGATCAATAACCAAAGCTTATTTTTGTTGCGTGCCAGCACCGACTGCACATCGCCTTTGAGAATGGCTACTGATTTGTTTAGGCGCTGAACTCCTCTTGCAGCCTCAGCTATGTCTTTACCCTTTGGTGCAATAGCCGTCAGAAAGGTTGTGACCCTGGACATAAGATCCGGACGTGTAACCCCCTGATCCACACTCAATGCTTGTAAATTAACTAGCGCGTCTGAAATTGCAATATCTTTACTCAGTGATCCAATATGACTTGCAGCAGCGGTTAGTAACTGCCTATAGGCACAGCTAATGCGATCTGCAAGTGCGTCCCTATCAAAAATATCTTTGCAGTCCATATCACGAGGAGTTAGAAGCATCGATATTTGATCATGCTCCAATATTGACTCATGCAGAACCGACAGCAGAATCGTTTTCCCCACTCCTTTAGGAGCAATCAGAACCTTATATCTCGATCTCCGGAAGCTTAGGAGCTCATCAATCGCACCAGGCTCGATAAAGATGTCGTTCCGGATCTCGGCCTCTGCTTCTGCCTCACCCCCAAAAAAAAACGTGTCAAGGTGATCAAGGTTAGACATCGTATTAGGCATCCTTCGCTGTTTGCAGTATTGGGCCGGAGCACTCCTGAGTAACTGGTCGGCGTCTACCACAGCGTATCCAGGAGCCGTGTTTTGAAAGCTAACCCCTAGCGTTCACCATGTCCAATGGGTTCGGTTGGAAATCTGGTCAGCACACCGACATGCCCGACTGCCCGCCAAGCCAAGCACGGATAGAGGCATCCTTTCTGTTATCGCGTGGATGGGCTATCTTGCGGCATCAATCGCGCCAGAGGCGCTCAGGGATGGGAGCTATATGTCTGGGAAACGTGTACCAACGCTAGAAAAAAACAAGGTCCTAGACAACGCAGTGACCTCGATCCAACTGGGCATAGAGGACTATCAGCTCACTCAAGGAAAAAGTGGGAACCCGCTCCGAGCGGTATCCGCCGCTCGCAACTTGTTTGCTGGCGTACTCCTGCTATTCAAGTACAAGATTTCTACGCTTGCAAACTCCCCAGAGCACGCCGCAAGCCTTATATACAAAGCTCGGAAATTTAAACCATGTCTAATCGACGGAGGCATGATCGAATGGCGTCCCGAGCTCGAAAGAAACAAGACAATCGACGTGGGAGACATCGAGCTTCACTTCGAAGGATTGGGCATCCGAACGAATTGGCCAGCTGTTCACGCTTTGCAAGCGTGTCGGAACGATTTGGAGCATCTTCATGCAAAACACCCGCTGGAGGATATCAACAAGTTCTTGCTTGATCTGTTTCCTCTTCTGAAAGACTTCATCACATATGAGCTATCGGAGAACCCGGCAGCCCTTCTAGGCATTACATGGGAGGTAATGCTCAAAAATCACGAGTTTTTCGTTCGGAACTTAGATGAGATACAGCATCGGTGGGCAGAGCTAGGGGTTATTGAACACGCGCGTGCCCTGCTCAAGACTTGCGTATGCCGCGCTTGCGGATCTCCATTACTTGAGCCAAACCGTGAGGATGTCCAGTCGGGGATGCCGTTTGACTGCTCCGAGTTCCGCTACAACTGCCTTGCTTGCAACCAGACTGATCCGTTTGTTGAGATGCTGGCTGAGCAACTACGCTTCGCGAAGGAAGATCCTTTCAGCGAAGAGGAGTTAATTACAGGGTGCAACTGCTGTGGTGCGCCTACTTTTGATTTGACTGAATGCCACTGTCATCTTTGTGGCTATGTATATAGCCCGCCACGGTGCGCTGGTTGCCATACGGTACTCGAAGGTTACGAGGCCGAGAATGGGTCAGTGTGTGATAGATGCTCAGAGTATGCCCACTACAATGATGAGTTTGAGCCAGGCATAAGCTAAGCCATTACCGGCCGATACAGGGCGTCCTCACCCTGCCATGCAGGCCTTCATGACTTATCTGTGACCGGCTGCCTAAAATGAACAGGGTAGGCGGAGATTCATCCAAGTAGCTTAAGATCGCAGCCACGCTCTTATAGCCTCATAGAGTTCTTTACCTGCGAGGGTTGCTGACCGACTGGCGTAGCCCGGATTGGAGTGCAAACGGTGGGAGGTAAATTCGAACTCTTTATCGATGTAGGATACCCAGGCGCCCGGCGTCTGAAGCTCAGTAGCTGAGATGGCTTTATTTTTTCCGCGCTGACGATATCCCTTCACCGGCGGGTTTGCTTTCAAATTCTGCTTCGGAGCAAGTAGCCGTTGTATCGCTTCGACAGTTAGAGCTGCCGGTATGCATGCGATACCGTGAATATGGAGGCCGTGGTTCTCTTCGCTCTTGCTATCGACAAACTCAGTGGTAAAAGCAAAGTCAGTGATACCCATCGTCCTTGCAAGCGCTGAAAGATAGTCTGTTGATCCTTTCTTGGCCGAAAGTGCAGCGGTTGCCACTTCGTGTCCCAGGCGAAACGTGATTGCTTTCGCGCCGGGCTTCATTGCGAATCCTAGGAAGCAGAAGGCCCGCTTTGCCTCAGGCGGCAGTCTTCGTTTCCAGTCTTGAAGAAGTACATCAGAAGCGTAGGCCTGGGCGATTGCTTTCAAGCAATTGTTGTTGGCTTTCAACGAGTCGATTCTTGCTTGATCTTTTGTTTCTTTAAGCTCTAGTTCCTCTAATACTGCTAGGTTCCTAGCATGTAGAGCATAGAAGCACGCCAACACCCCCGACACAGCTGAGGTGCAGCGCTTTTGTGCAGTCGGCGAAATAGCAGCCTTTTTTGGAAAAGGTCCGCTTGATTTGAGGGGGGCGTCCTCAACAAGATGGCTAATGCTGAGGACCTTGTGATTCTGCGTCATGACCCAACTCCGCGCTGGTCCGGTGGATTGGATTTTCAAAATCGTCACCCCGGCAGAGCCGCCAAGGTGATCGACCATCAAATTTCGTTCTAAGACTTTGACACTTGGCCTGTTCACGTCCCGGTCATGTGTAGGTCAAAGCCTTCACATACCACATCATCGTCGTCATCCGTTTGATCTGACTGCGCGAGCCTCCGACGCTCCATCCATTCAAGGTTCGCGATTTCATCCTCGATTCCTTGAGTGTCTCCATTCATCTCCGCTTCCTCAAGCCGCTGTTTTGCGCGCATCTCAGCTACATCGTTTTCCGTCAGGATGTGAATCTGTAGTGTGGGCAGCTCCTCAATATCCTGCGCCTGATTGAGCTTCTCGATAGGCAGGGAACGTCGGGTCACATCTTGGGTTAGCTTGAGCGCCGTTGATGCGGCTGCGAGCCCCCTGAACGCAACCGGGTCCGTCGGGTCAAGCGCTTCCAAGGCGTTAGCGATCTTGGTCCTGATCAGATGACTCAGTGCTAGCTCATCAGCTACCAGTGTCGCTACTGTCTGTTGTACAGCGTCGAGTGAAAAAGCAGAGCTGAGCAGCTCTTCCCTCGCTTTGTCGATGAGAGCCTGTGTTCCCGCGCCAGCGACAGCTTTTGTTGTTTTGATGATGCGTTGCACAGTGCTAATGCTTAAGTCCAGGCGATCCGCAATCACCGGCAGTGTGTATCCGGCTTCCCGGAGAATGACGACCTGAGTGCTTTTATCTGGTGTGGTTTTTTTGCCAGGCATCTCACACCTCGTCTTCAAGAATGGGGATGACAGTCGGCTTTGGGGGCAGCTTTGCGAGGGCTAGCAGCTCGCATTCAAGTCGGCCCCAGTTGCCTGAAACGGTGGCAAGCGGAAAGCCGGACAAGCGGGCGACATCGTTTGTCTGAAAGGGAGTTAGCGAGGCGAGCGGGGTGCCGGACGCTCTGAGTGCTTCTGTAAGAGCCTCAGCGATGGCTTGGCGTGTGTGTTTGCGTTGGGTGATCGCAGCAGCAGGTTGGTTCCTACACGGTCTAGGCGAACGGATGCCATTCTTACGGCAAAGATGGTAGGCGGAATCTTTCGTCCAGCGAACCCCGTCGGTTCTGGGATTGCTGTTGTTCAGATGTTGCGCTAGTCGGCGGTATGAGCTGAGTGAGTTGCTGAGGAAATCACGAGCGTTTTCTTCTACGGTACTCATCGGGGCGTATCCTTCGTTTAGGGTATTGGCAGCGGTTCATGAGTGAGTCTCTCGTCTGTTTAATGGTTAATCTGCTTCTATTGAGCAGTGGGTTGATGATAAGGCGTTGAATGCTTAGCGTCTAGCGTTTGATTTCAGGTAGTCTGTTGATTTGCAAGCGTTTTTTCGACATTTATCACTGGAAGATTGGGCAGGCTCAAAGTCGTGGTTTCTTGATCCATGCGCCTGAAATTCACGCTACCGACTCCGGACAAAATTCGTCCGTGGACGCTGACACATGCCAAGAAGCACAAAGCCCGCACGAGGCGGGCTAGGGGACCTTACGGCTAGCTCAGGCGATCAGCGCCCGCTTGATGCGGTACACAGTCGCAACGCCGCACTCGGCCATCTTGGCGACCTCTTCAGCAGACGCCTGCGGATGTTTTGCGAGGATGCTTTCAACCTTCTTCCACTTGGCCGCGTCCTTGCTCTTGCCAGTAGGCTTCCAGTCAGGGTTAGCGGCCTGCTTGTTCTGGATACCTTGGCGGATACGCTCCACGCGTTTTTCTTGATCGAGACGAGCCATTGTTGCCATAAGATCGATCAGCATGCCGTTGACCACTTCCATGATCTGGCCGGTGATACCGCTGTCCTGTACAAGTAAGTGGCTGGTTGGTAGGTCAGCGATGACCAGCCGCAAGCCCTTAGCTTCAATCGTAGCTTTCAGCGATCTCCAATCCGACTGAGAGAGGCGAGTAAGCCTGTCTACGGATTCACATAGACAGATGTCACCGGGTGCTGCTGCTTCGAGCATGGCGAGCAACTGAGGGCGATCAAGCTTAGTCCCGCTGATGTTCTCCGCGTAGATGCCCGCGATGGTGAGCCCTTTCTCTGTGGCAAAGGCTTCGAGTGCAGCTTTCGCTCTGTTGGCGTCTTGATCTTTGGTCGATGCGCGGAGGTAGAGATGGGCGAGCATTAGCGTTTATCCGTTAGACTACGATTTGATAGGTCTATGATAATATGATCATATAGCTATTAACTATAGTTATTTGATAGATGGCGACAAATGGTCGGCTGACTATCAAACCTGTCTACTTTATTGATAGTGATTCGAAGGGTGTCTTTCGAGTGGTTTGCGCTCGTGTAACGTTACTTCGGGCGGATCATGCCTCTGAGATTGCTTTCACGCACGACTGCACCTACTGCGAAGCGCGCGATTAGCGATTCAACGATCTCCATCGTGCCTGGCGGCGCTAGAGGTCCTACCAAAATTTCCGCATTCGTCAGCGCTTTGTGATCGAGCTTCAGGTCAACGTGAAGAGGACTAGGGATTCCTCTTATGGGATCGACGCCCTTTCGATGCCAGATTTTCCTGGATTCAATATATGCAGATGCGTCGCCGGTGTACGGCTCCGTGGGGCCCGGCGCTGCGACCATTACGAACCGATGCTCCTGCTGAAACGCCCATGAGTCAGACTTCAAGAATGCGATCTCGGTGCCTTCACCATGGAGTGTGATTTCGTTTTCACTGGATACGGTAGCGAATCGCCCAATCGCAGCGGATACGTCCGGCACGTAGTTGACTGGTTGACCGAATGTTTGTCTCATCTGAGGCGTAGGAAGTAGCGTTATGTTGGCGGCGAGCATCTCTTCAATACTGTACGGCGCTTCAAGATCGAGAAATTGAAAATTCTCGTGCCACCTAATATCGATTGGACGCCAGGTGAAAGGGTCAGAGCGGAGGGAAAGGCGAACACCCCGCATTGAGTCTCCGTACATCGCCCACTGCGGAATGCTTTCCTCGTCGGCGGCTGACCAGCAGCTTGCAAACATCCGCGCCCCGAGAGGATATGGGCCCAGCGACCGGCCTTCGGTTATGTCATCAAACTGGTCTAAACGAGTGAAGCGTAAAGTCTGGTGCCTAAGTATCAAAGCCAACGTGTTCACTGTCGTGTAGTGATGCAGCATCGGTGCAATTCCCTGCGAGGTCGATTCAGAGTCGTACGAGTGAGATGAGACCCAGCCCGCCTCCGCAGCCGGTCCATTGAAGGCATGGCCATGTAGGACCGCTAGCGTAGCGTTGCTGTCAGGAGCATAGATTGATCTCTAGCCGTCGCCTAGATGGTACGCGGACGTTTCAGCCGGTGACTAGTGATACCTTTCGTCAGGGTCTCGCCAAATCGATCCACAAAATCTGCCTTGTAGCTAGTGAGGCATTTAACCGCCGCTGGGATAGGAAGATGCATAAGCGCGGCGAGCTTCTGATCCATCGTGGCTCCGCCATCATAATGTTTGCTCGCAACTGTTTCAGGGGCGTGTCCAGTGATTGAATCAATAATGCTCTGGTCCACTGGTTTGCCGTCACGCCTAGCGTTGCGTAAATTTGTCTCCAACGTATGCCTGAACGAGTAAAGGCTTTTCCCATCGTTTGGAAGGTGGACGCCAATGGTGACCAAGTATCCATTGGGACTCTCGTTGAAGAATTTACCTGCTGCTTTAGCCCACCCTTCCTTGTTGTGCGCAGTGTTGCTTTCTCGGGACTGTAGATATGTCAGGCCATCACCGAAAAGTTTTTTCTGCTTGTTATGTCGCTGCTCATCCACGTAATCAAGGAAACCGATTTCTATCAGGCGTGGATGAATCGGCACGAGCCGCGCCTCACCCGTCTTGATTCGTTTCGCCTCAAAGGCATTTTGATCGTCAGCGCAGAAGTCAATGCATGCATGCCCATCAATATTTTTGACGTCTGCGGTGTCGAGCTGAGCTATCTCGTTGGTTCGTGCGCCGGTGAAATAACCCACTAGGGGAAGCCAGAACCAATAGGGGTATGCCTTCGTCCTATTCGCAGGCAATGCCCCTTGATAGATGTATCCAGAGAAAATTGTTTCTGAGTCTTTTGCTGAGAACGGAACACCGTCCCGGCTTCGTGGGGTCACCCTCTTCTCGATGGGCTTGATGATAAGGTCGTCTGCTCTGACAGTAGTTAAGTCGAGAAACCGGGCATGTTCTTGGATCTGCTTCATTGATGTAACGAGTGCGCCCACGCGCTCATGACCTGTCCTGAGCTCCGGGTCATCTGTCAGAAGCTCAACAAGCGGAGTGGGCGTCGGTGCTATCGAGGCGGTGGCGCCACTTCTCATTTTGCGAGCAGCGTCATAGGCGTCCTGCCAGTCGTGTTTCGTTAGCGACATGACCGGCCTGTGGTTAGTTAAAACAGTCATTACTCGGGCGCGTCTCTCTCGTTCCTCCAACGTGCCGCCGTGGTTGGCTTGTCCGCCCTTTGAAGAGCTGTCGGCTCTGTCGCGGGCAAGTTGGTGTTGCCAAACCTCATACAGCGTCCAATGTGCCTTGTCCGGGGCGGGACATACAGCATCCTTCAAAGTGGGCGCTTGGGAGTCGAGGGCTATATTTTGAAGCACTAGCTCATCCCGCAACCGGGGTAGCACTGTGCGGAGTTCAGTAGGCTGGTAGGGGGCTGATAACTCAAGCAACCTGCGTGCGAGCGGCTCTTGTTCCGGCGGGATAGGCCTGTGATAAGCGCCAGCCAACAGGCGTTCGACTTCGCTTCTCCGCTGACGGGTCTCAATTTCAGCATTGGACAGCTTAGGCTCTGGAGGGTCCTGCGGCCGCAATTCGGCTTCGCCCCATACCCCGTGCTGATTTTCGCCGGTGAGTTCGTCAAACAGCTTCCAGTCCTCCTCTGAGGGCTCGTAGTCGTCTTGTGCCGTCATGCTCAATACTCGATCAAAAACTGATTCTAAGCGCACAGCATGCTGCCTAGCACGCTTCACGGCTAGCCTCTGGCTGTCAGTCTTAAGTGATCGGCGAATCTCGCGTTTACCCTGGAGCAGTTTGCGAACGGGTGCCGGAATGACCATCCGGAAATAGTAAGTTCCGTGACGGTTGAGCGATAGGTAGGAGGGGAGGAGTTTCATGATGAGCACCGGTTGATGCCTCACCAGAGTGTCACGCCTTGGTGGCGCACTAGCTAAAAATGCTAGCTTCTGACAGCACAACGCCCCGAAAACGGGGCGCTGTGTAAGGATATGGTGGAGCCGGGGGGATTTGAACCCCCGTCCGCCAGTACTCCGCTGTCGGTACTACATGCGTAGCCGTGTCTATTAAGTTAACCCTCAGCGACCCGACGGGCAGGGTGCTTTGGGCGAGCTGTGTAAGTTTTAGCCGATTCGTCCACAGCGTACTGCACGGCGATTCTGTTCTATATGACAATCATTTTGGGTTTACAGACATCCCCTGATGATTGCTGGAGCCGAAGCTACCAGAAGTGCGGCTAGGCTGCTTACGCAGCTAGTTGAGCACCGTAGTTTTCGTCATTGGCAACTATAGAAAGTTGCAACAGTGGATTTACGAGTTCTGTTACCAACTCGGCATGCACCTAAAGTTTCATCACCGGCGTCGAATCCAAATCGGCCCCGAGACTGCTTTCGCAGTCGCTGGGGCGCAGTGTACGCCGATTGGCGTGTCACGTCGACCCGTTTGCTGCAATCGATCAGGCTAACCGGGTGGCGGGCCTGATCGAATGGGTTACTTGGTGCCTTCGCTGCCTGAGCCGGTGTTTTTCAGCGAGGTGATCACCTTGGTGGTGATTTCGACGCATTTTTTCTCGTCGTTCTGAGCTTGAGCCGCTTTGGCGTTTTTCTCAGTGGTTTCTAGCATTGTCTTGGTTTCCGGGCTCAGGTTGGTGCCGGAAGAAACCTGAGCATTTTCGATCGTTTTGATGTTTGCAGCGCACAAATCATCGGCGGCAAAAACCGGCGAAGCCAACAGGGCGGCGCTGAGGAACAATCCAGTGAGGGCGGTACGCATCATGTGTCTCTCCTTATAACCTGTGGACTCGGTATGGCCGGTCATTGAGGCCGTCGCCCGAGGGTTTGAAAAGCCCGTTTAACAGTTGGGCTTAAAGGATTGACTGTGCTGTAACGCAGGCGTTCTATTTTATTTTCAGACAGATGCGAAAAAGCCACATTGGGCGGTTAAGGCACCAAAGTGGGGCGATCTTCGCGTTGGGGTTGTGATTGTGCGGGGTGGATGAAAGGCGGGTGGATTGAAGGTGTGCGGTGCCAAATGCCCTTTCAAGGCATTTGGCACAGGCAGGAAGTTAGTCGTCCTTGCCCTTGGAGCGCACGGCACGCTGCAGCTCACGGTCCGAGTCGCGTTCACGCTCGGTGTGGCGTTTGTCGTATTCCTTTTTACCTTTACCCAGCGCGATTTCGCACTTGATCAAGTGCTCCTTCCAGTAAACGGAAAGGGCCACGCAGGCATAGCCTTTCTGTTGAACAGAGCTGGTGAGCTTTTCGAGCTCGCGCTTGTTCAGCAGCAGTTTTCGGGTGCGTGTCGGGTCAGCGATGACGTGCGTGCTGGCAGTCTTGAGAGGCGTGATGTGGCAGCCCATCAGCCAGGCCTCGCCATCCTTGAGCAGCACGTAACTGTCGACCAGCTGTACCTTGGTGGCACGCAGGCTTTTTACTTCCCAGCCAGCCAGGACCAGACCGGCCTCGAACTTGTGTTCGATGAAGTAATCGTGACGCGCCTTTTTATTTTGCGCGATGGTCCCTGTAGGGTTTTTCTTGAGCTTAGCCATAGGGGGCGCATTATAGGGAGTTGCATCAATGTCGGCTATGGGAAAGCGCGTGCTTGAGCACAAAGGTTGAATCCCGGACAATGCGCGATCTTTTTTGGCTGGGCGTTTCGATAATGTCGACGGACAAGGTTTCAGTCCACGGTAGCTGGGCAAGCCGCTGGGTGTTCATCCTGGCTGCCACAGGTTCTGCCGTGGGGCTGGGCAGCATATGGAAATTTCCGTACATGGTCGGTGCCTATGGCGGCGGTGCATTTGTACTGGTGTTTCTGGCGTGCATCGCGCTGATCGGCATTCCGGTGATGATCGCCGAGACGCTGATTGGCCGTCGTTCCCGACTCAGTCCTGCGAATGCGCTCAAGACGCTGGCGCTGGAAGCGGGGCATTCGGCGCGCTGGTCATGGGGGGCTTTTGCCGGAATGATCACGGCCCTGCTGATTCTCTCCTTTTATAGTGTGGTGGGCGGCTGGTCGCTGGATTACATCATCGACATGGGGCGCGGCGATTTTCAGGGTGTTTCGCCGGATCAGGTCGGTGCCTATTTCGGCGCAGTGATTGCCGACCCCTGGCGTCTGATTCTGTGGCACACCATTTTCATGCTGCTGTCGGCGGTGGTGATCGGCAAGGGGGTCGAGGCCGGTCTGGAGAAGAGCCTGCGCATCATGATGCCGATGCTGTTTCTGCTGATGCTGGCGCTGTTGGGCTATAGCCTGACCACCGGGCATTTCATGGAAGGCGTGCATTTCATGTTCGACTTCAATCCCGACAAGGTCTTGGACGGCTTGCTGCCCGCGATGGGGCATGCGTTCTTTTCCCTGAGCGTCGGTGTCGGCTCGATCATGGTCTACGGCGCTTACATGACCAAGGGCGCGTCTATCAGCACCACGGTCGTCGGCATCGCGTTGCTCGACACCTTTGTTTCGCTGCTGGCGGGCCTTGCGCTGTTCCCTATCGTTTTTGCTGCAGGCCTGAACCCGAGCGAGGGGCCGGGCCTGATGTTTGTAACGTTGCCATACGCGTTCGGCAACGTGGCATTCGGGCAGTTGATGGGTGTTGTGTTCTTCGTGCTGGTGGCTGTAGCGGCCTGGAGCTCGGCGATTTCGCTGCTTGAACCCATGGTTGCTTATCTGGTTGAGCGCACCCGTATTCGCCGCGCCTGGGTGACGTTCTGGCTGGCATTTACCTGCTGGTTTGTGGGGCTGGGAACGGTGTTCTCGTTCAATATCTGGCAAAAAGCCAAGTTTTTCGTGAACGATGGAGGTGTATTCCACCTCTACCAGTGGGGCGCATCGACTGGCCTGGACTTCTTTGGAGTCATTGATTTCTTCACTTCGCGGATCATGTTGCCGCTGGGTGGGTTGTGTTTTGTGGTATTCGCTGGTTGGGTGATGAGCCGTGAGACGGTGCGTGACGAATTGTCGATTCGCAGTCCATTGCTCTTCAACCTGACGTTCTTTTTGATGCGCTACGTGGCGCCGCTCGGCATTCTTGTGGTGTTTGCCGCTCAGCTCTGGAAATGACGCTCACATGACTACGCATATACAACGCTCTGCTTTACTGCCGTACCCGGCCGGGTTCCTTTATGACCTGGTCAATGATGTGGCTCGTTATCCCGAGTTTCTGCCGTGGTGCTCTTCCGCTACCGTGCTGGAGTCCAGCGAAGCGCAGATGCGCGCCAGCCTGGAAATTGCCAAGGGCGGTCTGAGCCAGAAGTTCATGACGCGCAACACGCTTACCCCAGGCGAATCGATCGTGATGGACCTGGTTGAGGGGCCATTCGAGCAGTTTCATGGCGTCTGGACATTCAAGCCGCTGGGCGAGAAGGCCTGCAAGATCAGCCTGGATCTGTCCTTCGATTATGCCGGCTCTATCGTTCGCGCCACCCTCGGGCCACTGTTCAATCAGGCGGCCAATACGCTGGTGGATGCGTTCTGTCAGCGAGCGAAAGAGCTGCATGGCTGAGGCAGTGATTCAGATTGAGGTGGTGTACGCCTCTGTGCAGCGTCAGGTGTTAATGACGCTGGATGTTCCGGCGGGCTCCTCAGTGCGTCAGGCGCTGGCTCTCAGTGGCATGGACAGGGAGTTTCCCGAGCTGGATCTGGCGCAGTGTGCCGTAGGCATCTTCGGCAAGGTGGTGGCTGATCCTTCCACGCGGGTGCTGGAGGCGGGTGAGCGAATAGAGATCTATCGTCCGCTATTGGCCGATCCCATGGAGATCAGGCGTCTGCGTGCCGCCAGGGCACGGGAGAAACGGACGCTTCCCGGCTGAACGCTGACTGAACGAAAGGCACAAAAAAGCCCGGCATGCCGGGCTTTTTGTTGAGCGCTGCGGACTAACGAGAGTTGGTGTCCAGAGGCTCTTGGGTCGGGACAGGTACTGTCTCGACGCTGTCCACGTCTTTCTGGATCTTGTCCAGCAACGAACCTGGCTTGGCCGGCTCTTCAGGCTTCTGCACCGGCTGATTCTCTGCCGGGACAGTGGTATCGCTGCCTTTGCCGAGAATGGCTTCATCGCGGCTGACACCGGGCATGAAGTCGCCAGACAGGCTCACAAGCTGGTCATTGCCGTTGAATATAAGGCTGACACGCTCCTGCTGGCGTTCACCGCCACCTGGCTGCAGGCTGTACAGGTAATCCCACCGATCGGAGTGGAAAGTGTCGGTCAACAGGGGATTGCCCATGATAAACCGTACTTGCCGTCGGGTCATTCCGGGGCGTAACTGGTCTATCATGTCCTGCGTGACGACATTACCCTGCTGGATGTCGATTTTGTAAACCCCGGGGAATGAACAACCGGCGAGTGCGAGCAGTCCCACGAAGGTGAAACTGGTTAGCAAGAGCTTGGTGTTTTGCATCGGTGGGCGACTTCCACTATCTTGGCTGGGACAACGTAAACCCCGATCATACCTGCATTAAGAGAAGCTGCGAAGCAGCGTCTGCGAGAAAGCTGACCATGGTTGAAAATAGCGAACTACGTAAAGCAGGACTAAAGGTAACCCTACCAAGGGTTAAAATACTCCAAATGCTCGATTCTGCCGAGCAGCGCCACATGAGTGCCGAGGATGTCTACAAGGCGCTTATGGAGGCAAGCGAGGACGTCGGCCTGGCCACGGTTTACCGTGTTCTGACCCAGTTTGAAGCCGCTGGATTAGTGGTGCGCCACAATTTCGACGGCGGTCACGCTGTGTTTGAGCTGGCTGATGGCGGCCATCACGACCACATGGTCAACGTGGAGTCAGGTGAGGTAATCGAGTTCTTCGACGAAGAAATCGAGAAGCTTCAAAAGGCTATTGTCGAAAGACACGGCTTTGACCTGGTGGACCACAATCTGGTGCTCTACGTCCGCAACAAGAAGGCGTAAGCCAGACGGCGTAAAAACCAGCACCAAAGGCGACCCCGGGTCGCCTTTGTGCTTTCTGCGGTTCAGCTTTTAGCGGTAACGACCATCTTTTTGGCGTGCGCCAGAGATTCCTTGGTCAGGTCGATGCCCCCCAGCATTCGGGCCACTTCTTCTATGCGCTCGGTCTTGCTGAGCTTGGAAACCGCCGTACGCGTGGCGTCGTTGTCGCGGACCTTGTGCACAAACAGATGCTGATGGCCCTGCGCGGCAACCTGCGGCAGGTGGGTGACGGTCATGACTTGCCCGCGCTCGCCCAGGCGACGCAGCAGTTGTCCCACGATCTCGGCGGTCGGCCCGCCAATGCCCACGTCGACTTCGTCGAATACCAGCGTCGGCACCCGCGAGGTTTGTGCAGTAATGACCTGAATCGCAAGGCTGATACGCGACAGCTCGCCACCCGACGCGACTTTGGCCAGCGCTTTCAGTGGTTGGCCGGGGTTGGCGCTGACCAGTAGCTCTACCTGCTCAAGACCGTGAGGCGACGGTTCTACGCTGGCATTGGCTTTAAGGTCGATCTGGAAACGACCGCCGGGCATGCCCAGTCGATGAATTTCCTGCTCTACAGCGCTGGCCAGTGTCGTTGCCGAATTGCGGCGCAGGTCGCTCAGTTCGCGGGCCTTCTCCTGATAGTGCCGGGCAAATGCCTGCACTTCGTGCTCCAGGCGCTCGATGGATTCGTCGTTGGCATTCAGTGTTTCTATTTCATCCAGCAGCTTTTGTTGCAGCGTGGCCACTTCACCTGGCTGAATGCGGTGCTTGCGCGCCAGTGTATAGATAGCATCAAGACGCTCTTCAAGCTGTTGCAGTCTGGCCGGGTCGGCGTCGAAGTGATCCAGAAAACGGTTCAGTTCGCCTACCGCTTCTTCTACCTGTATCTGCGCGCTGGACAGCAAGCCGGTGGCCTCGCTCAGGGCGGACGGCGAATGGTCGACGCTGCCCAGCCGATGCAGGCTGGCAGTCAGGGCATTGAGCACGTTGCCGGAATCGCTTTCACTGCACTGCTCGACCACTTGTCGGCAAATGCTCAGCAGGCTTTCGGCGTTGGTCAGGTCTTTGTGTTCCTGCTCGAGCTGTTCAAGCTCGTTTTCGCCCAGGCTCAGGCTTTCCAGCTCTTCAAGTTGATAGCTGAGCAGTTGATGGCGTGCGCGCTGCTCGTCCCCTGAATTGGAGAGGCGCTCCAGCTCTTGTCGCGTCTGCCGCCAGCGCTGTGCGGCGAGATGGACCTGACGGGCCAGGTCGGTAGCACCAGCGTATTCGTCCAGCAGGCGTCGGTGGGTATCGGTTTTAAGTAGCGACTGATGCTCATGCTGGCTGTGGATATCAATGAGCAGTTCCCCCAGTGCCTTCAAATCTCCCTGGGGGCAGGGCGAGCCATTGATGTAGGAGCGTGACCGACCTTCGGCGGTAATGACCCGGCGCAGGATGCAGGGGCCGTCGTTGTCCAGGTCGCGCTCTTTGAGCCAGGTCTGTGCCTCGGGAATGTCGCCCAGGTCGAATGTGGCCAGGATATCGGCCTTGTCGGCACCCGGCCGGACCACGCCGCTGTCGGCACGGTCGCCCAGCGTAAGGCCCAGGGCGTCGAGCATGATCGACTTGCCAGCGCCGGTTTCGCCGGTGATGACGCTCATGCCTCGATCCAGTTCGAGGTCAAGGTGTTCGACAATGGCGTAGTTGTGTACGGAAAGGTGCACCAGCATTGAGCGGCTCCCGGGCTGTTTGTCTGGTTATTTATACAGTGTTTTATTTGTTGCTGACAATGCCTTCGCTTAGCTCGATTTGATCGGTTTGCAGTGGTTTTTAGTCGCTCTTGTTTCGGTCCGCAATTTTTCGCTCGTCCGGAATCCGCATTATTTGTCAGGGAATGCGTATCTCGATTGCATGAAACCCTTGAAGCCGGAAATTCCGATCCCATATAGGTGGACAGAAGCGCGAATCGGGATCGCGGACGTTTTTAGAGGAGAACATGTATGGCTGACGAACAGAATCTGGATGCGCAGGCTCAGGATCAGGCTGCCGAGGCGGGCGCGGGTGAAGAACTGACAACCCGTGTGCAGGTGCTCGAAGAGCAACTGGCTGCTGCGCAGGACCAATCCCTTCGTGTGGCTGCGGATCTGCAGAATGTCCGCCGCCGTGCTGAGCAGGATGTTGAAAAGGCGCACAAGTTTGCGCTGGAAAAATTTGCCGGTGATCTGTTGCCGATCATCGACAGTCTGGAGCGAGGCCTTGATCTGTCCAATCCGGACGATGAAAGCATTCGCCCGATGCGTGAAGGCATCGAGCTGACCTTGAAGATGTTTCAGGACACCCTCAAGCGTTATCAGTTGGAAGCCATTGATCCACATGGTCAACCGTTCAGTGCCGACCAGCACCAGGCGATGGCCATGCAGGAAAGTGCCGACGTCGAGCCTAATACTGTGCTCAAGGTATTCCAGAAGGGTTATCAGCTCAATGGTCGCCTGTTGCGCCCGGCCATGGTCGTGGTCAGCAAGGCACCGTCGCCTGCAACGCCGTCAATCAACGAGCAGGCTTGAAATCAGCTGTAAGGCCCCCATTTAAAGGTCAAGCGTTTAAGAGCTACCGCACGGTGTAAACGCACTGGCGGCAACCAAATCCAAGTTTTGCAAGTTTCGGGAGAGTCAAGATGGGCAGAATTATCGGTATCGACCTGGGGACTACCAACTCCTGCGTCTCCATTCTGGAAAACGGTAACGTCAAGGTTATCGAGAACGCAGAAGGTACTCGTACTACACCTTCGATCATTGCTTATGCCAATGACGGTGAGATCCTGGTCGGTCAGTCCGCCAAGCGTCAGGCCGTTACCAATCCGCACAACACGCTGTACGCGGTAAAGCGTCTGATTGGTCGCAAGTTCGAAGAGGATGTCGTTCAGAAAGACATCCAGATGGTTCCTTACAAGATCGTCAAGGCTGACAACGGTGATGCCTGGGTTGAAGTGAATGGCCAGAAAATGGCGCCTCCTCAGATTTCCGCTGAAATCCTGAAGAAAATGAAAAAGACCGCCGAAGACTACCTCGGTGAAGCGGTTACCGAAGCGGTCATCACCGTTCCGGCCTACTTCAACGACAGTCAGCGTCAGGCAACCAAGGATGCTGGCCGTATCGCCGGTCTGGACGTCAAGCGCATCATCAACGAACCAACCGCGGCCGCTCTGGCTTACGGTATGGACAAGGCCAAGGGCGATCACACTGTCATCGTTTATGACCTGGGTGGCGGTACGTTCGACGTCTCGGTCATCGAGATTGCCGAAGTTGATGGCGAGCACCAGTTCGAAGTGTTGGCCACCAACGGCGACACGTTCCTGGGCGGTGAAGACTTTGACATTCGTCTGATCGACTACTTCGTCGACGAATTCAAGAAAGAAAGCGGCATGAACCTCAAGGGTGACCCGCTCGCCATGCAGCGTCTGAAAGAAGCTGCCGAGAAAGCCAAGATCGAGCTTTCTTCCAGCACGCAGACCGAAGTCAACCTGCCGTACATCACTGCAGATGCAACCGGTCCAAAGCACTTGGTCGTGAAAATTTCGCGCTCCAAGCTGGAATCGCTGGTTGAGGACCTGGTTCAGCGCACCATCGCTCCTTGCGAAATGGCGCTTAAAGATGCTGGCATCGACAGAAGCAAGATCAACGACGTGATTCTGGTCGGTGGTCAGACCCGTATGCCGCTGGTGCAGAAGCTGGTAACCGAGTTCTTCGGTAAAGAAGCACGTAAAGACGTCAACCCTGACGAAGCCGTTGCAATGGGTGCTGCCATCCAGGGCGCTGTGTTGGCCGGCGATGTCAAAGACGTTCTGCTGCTCGACGTCAGCCCGCTGACTCTGGGTATCGAAACCATGGGCGGCGTGATGACTGCGCTGATCGAGAAAAACACCACGATTCCTACCAAGAAATCCCAGGTGTTCTCGACTGCCGATGACAACCAGAACGCGGTAACCATTCACGTACTGCAGGGTGAGCGCAAGCAAGCCGGTCAGAACAAGTCCTTGGGCAAGTTCGACCTGGCCGAGATTCCACCTGCTCCACGTGGCGTGCCACAGATCGAAGTAACCTTCGACATCGACGCAAACGGCATTCTGCATGTTGGCGCGAAAGACAAGGCGACCGGCAAGCAGCAGTCCATCGTGATCAAGGCCAACTCCGGTCTGTCCGAGGAAGAAATTCAGCAAATGGTCCGTGATGCTGAGGTCAACTCCGAAGAAGATCGCAAGTTCGAAGAGCTGGCCTCTGCCCGTAACCAGGGTGATGCGCTGGTCCACTCGACTCGCAAAATGATCGCCGATGCGGGTGACAAGGTCACTGCTGAAGAGAAAACGGCTGTCGAGGCTGCACTGGTTGCTCTGGAAGCTGCTATCAAGGGCGACGACAAGGCAGCCATTGAAGCGAAGGTTGAAGAGCTGTCGAAGGTTTCCGCGCCAATCGCTCAGAAGATGTACGCCGAGCAGGCCGAAAACCCTGAAGCAGCGGCCAAGCCTGCTGAAGAAAATGCCAAGGCTGATGACGTTGTCGATGCCGAGTTCGAAGAAGTGAAAGACCACAAGTAAGCGCAGGCTCACTTGAACGCCGGTTGACCTCTTTCGAGCGCTGACTGGTAGGATGTCGCCGCGCGGGAGCTTGCTCCCGCGTTGGCGTGTCTGGAACAAGCAAAATTTCGGCGTGCGGATTTGCTCCGCAAGCCATGTGGCAAGATCGCTACGCTCCTGCGTAGCGAATCATTCTGCCGCTTTCTCGGCCAGACCTATCTGGTTGTTGAACGAAGACCAGGATCGTTGAATTGACGTGAGTTGGGTCCAGGGCCTGTATGGGGCTCAACGAGTTTGGCAGGGTTCAGGAGGGTCTTGCCGAACGTCCTCAAGAGTGCGGAAGAACTATGGCAAAGCGTGATTATTACGAAGTGTTGGGAGTGGAGCGAGGCTCCAGCGAGGCGGACCTGAAAAAGGCTTATCGCCGTCTGGCGATGAAGCATCACCCCGACCGCAACCCTGATGACAAAGCCTCGGAAGAGCTGTTCAAAGAGGCCAACGAGGCCTATGAAGTGCTGTCCGATGCCAGCAAGCGCGCTGCGTACGATCAGTATGGCCATGCTGGTGTCGACCCGAGCATGGGTGGCGGCGGCGGTTTTGGTGGTGGTGCCGGTGGTGCCAATTTCTCCGACATCTTCGGTGATGTGTTCAGTGATTTCTTTGGCGGTGGCCGCGGCGGTGGCGGCGGTGGTCGTGGTGGTGCCCAGCGCGGCAGCGATCTGCGCTATACGCTGGAGCTGAATCTGGAAGAAGCGGTTCGCGGTACTAACGTGAATATCCGCGTTCCGACACTGGTCAACTGCAAGCCGTGCGATGGCAGCGGTGCCAAGAAAGGCTCGTCGCCCGTTACCTGCCCTACGTGCGGTGGTATCGGTCAGGTCCGCATGCAGCAGGGTTTCTTCTCGGTGCAGCAAACCTGCCCACGCTGCCATGGCCACGGCAAGATCATTTCCGACCCGTGCGATTCGTGCCACGGTGAAGGTCGTGTCGAAGAGTCCAAGACGCTTTCGGTCAAGGTGCCGCCAGGTGTTGATACCGGTGACCGCATTCGTCTGTCTGGCGAGGGCGAGGCGGGTACTCAGGGTGGGCCTACCGGTGACCTGTATGTCGTGATCAATGTGCGCGAACACGCGATCTTCCAGCGTGACGGCAAGCACCTGTTCTGCGAAGTGCCGATCAGCTTTACCGATGCCGCGCTGGGTGGCGAGCTTGAAGTACCGACCCTTGATGGTCGCGTCAAACTGAAAATCCCCGAAGGTACCCAGACCGGCAAGCAGTTCCGCTTGCGCGGCAAGGGTGTCGCTCCGGTGCGTGGCGGCGGTGCTGGTGACTTGATGTGCCGTGTAGCGGTCGAGACCCCGGTCAACCTGAGCAAGCGTCAGCGCGAGCTGCTTGAAGAGTTCCGCACTTCGCTTGAAAACGACGAGTCCCACTCTCCCAAGGCCAGTGGCTGGTTCGAGGGTGTGAAGCGTTTCTTCGGCGATCTGTAAGGCTATCAACGGGAGCAGGGCATGCGACGTATTGCTGTAGTGGGCGCCGCCGGGCGCATGGGCAAGACCTTGATCGAGGCGGTTCAGCAGGCACCGGGTGCCGGGTTGACCGCCGCTATCGATCGTCCTGACAGCACGCTGGTGGGTGCGGATGCAGGCGAGCTGGCTGCGCTGGGGCGTATCGGTGTGCCGTTGTCGGGCGACCTGGCAAAAGTGGCGGATGAGTTCGACGTTTTGATCGACTTCACCCACCCTTCAGTAACGCTGAAAAATCTGGCGTTCTGCCGTAAGGCCGGCAAGGCCATGATTATCGGCACGACTGGCTTCAGTGCCGAAGAGAAGCAGCGTCTGGTCGAAGCGGGTAAAGACATCCCGATTGTTTTCGCTGCCAACTTCAGCATTGGTGTAAACCTTTGCTTGAAGTTGCTGGACACCGCCGCGCGTGTTCTGGGTGATGAGGTCGATATCGAAATCACCGAGGCGCACCACCGGCACAAGGTCGATGCGCCGTCCGGCACCGCCTTGCGCATGGGTGAAGTGGTTGCCAATGCGCTGGGGCGCGACCTGGAAAAAGTCGCTGTCTACGGCCGTGAAGGCCAGACCGGCGCGCGTGATCGTCAGACCATCGGGTTTGCGACCATTCGTGCCGGTGACGTTGTCGGCGACCATACCGTGCTGTTCGCAGCAGACGGCGAGCGGGTCGAGATCACCCACAAGGCATCCAGTCGCATGACCTTTGCCAAGGGTGCCGTGCGGGCTGCAATGTGGCTCGACGGCAAGGCGCCAGGGCTTTACGACATGCAGGATGTACTGGGTCTGCATTGATTTCATACAGGGCCATTCGTGGCCCTGTCGCATTTTCCCGCATTTCAGGCTCATTGGTGGTAGACCAAAAAGGGCCTTTTCTGTAAGCTACAGCTTTAGTGTGTCCACTAAAAGCGCGCAGATGATTCCATAAGAAAGCGGGGTGACGTAACTACGTCATTCCGCTTTTTTGCAGCCTGCGATCGCCCTTTCAGGTTTTATTTACGGGAGGTCTTCTTGACTAAGCCAGCCATACTCGCCCTTGCTGATGGCAGCATTTTTCGCGGCGAAGCCATTGGAGCCGACGGTCAGACCGTTGGTGAGGTGGTGTTCAACACCGCAATGACAGGCTATCAGGAAATTCTTACCGATCCTTCCTACGCCCAGCAAATCGTTACCCTGACTTACCCGCACATCGGCAATACCGGTACAACGCCTGAAGACGCAGAGTCCGATCGTGTCTGGTCCGCTGGCTTGGTCATCCGTGACCTGCCGCTGGTCGCCAGCAACTGGCGTAACAAGCTGTCCCTCGGTGATTACCTGAAAGCCAATAATGTCGTTGCCATCGCCGGCATCGATACGCGTCGCCTGACCCGCATCCTGCGTGAGAAAGGCGCCCAGAACGGCTGCATCATGGCTGGCGACAACATTTCCGAAGAAGCAGCCATCGCTGCTGCTCGCGGGTTCCCCGGCCTCAAGGGCATGGACCTGGCAAAGGAAGTCAGTACCAAGGACACCTACGAGTGGCGTTCCAGCGTCTGGAACCTGAAGACCGACAGCCACCCTGAAATCGCTGCTTCCGAGCTGCCCTATCATGTGGTCGCTTACGACTACGGCGTCAAGGTCAACATTCTGCGCATGCTGGTCGAGCGCGGTTGCCGGGTGACTGTGGTGCCTGCGCAAACGCCTGCCAGCGATGTGCTTGCCTACAAACCCGACGGTGTTTTCCTGTCCAACGGCCCTGGCGACCCCGAGCCGTGCGACTACGCCATCAAGGCGATCAGGGAAGTGCTGCAAACCGAAGTGCCGGTATTCGGTATCTGCCTGGGTCACCAGCTTCTGGCCTTGGCTGCCGGTGCCAAGACCGTGAAAATGGGCCATGGCCACCACGGTGCAAACCACCCCGTTCAGGATCTGGACACCGGTGTGGTCATGATCACCAGCCAGAACCACGGTTTTGCTGTTGATGAGGCCACGCTGCCGGGCAATGTTCGCGCCATTCACAAGTCGTTGTTCGACGGCACCCTTCAGGGTATCGAGCTGACCGACAAGAGCGCATTCAGCTTCCAGGGTCACCCTGAGGCGAGCCCGGGCCCGAATGACGTCGCGCCTCTGTTTGATCGCTTTATCGAAGCCATGGCCAAGCGACGCTGACCGGTTGCCTTGAGACTGTAATACGCAGGTGCCCTGGGCGGCCCCGGACTCAATGTCCGGTTGCTGCCGCCCAGGCCACCTCAAAGAAATGTTCAAGACGGCTTGCCGACTGACCTGCGGATTTGAGTGACAACCCATGCCAAAACGTACAGATATTAAAAGCATCCTGATTCTCGGCGCCGGCCCCATCGTGATCGGCCAGGCCTGTGAATTCGACTACTCCGGCGCCCAGGCCTGCAAGGCTCTGCGCGAAGAGGGTTACCGCGTCATCCTGGTGAACTCCAACCCGGCCACCATCATGACCGACCCGGCCATGGCCGACGCGACCTACATCGAGCCGATCAAGTGGCAGACCGTTGCCAAGATCATCGAAAAAGAGCGTCCTGACGCACTGCTGCCAACCATGGGCGGCCAGACGGCTCTGAACTGCGCACTGGACCTGGAGCGCGAAGGCGTTCTGGAGAAGTTCGGCGTGGAGATGATCGGTGCCAACGCCGATACCATCGACAAGGCTGAAGACCGCTCGCGTTTCGACAAGGCCATGAAGTCTATCGGCCTGGCGTGCCCGCGTTCCGGTATCGCGCACAGCATGGAAGAAGCCAACGCGGTTCTCGAAAAGCTCGGCTTCCCGTGCATCATTCGCCCATCGTTCACCATGGGCGGCACGGGCGGCGGTATCGCATACAACCGTGAAGAATTCGAAGAAATCTGCGCTCGCGGTCTGGACCTGTCGCCGACCAAAGAGCTGCTGATCGACGAATCGCTGATCGGCTGGAAAGAGTACGAAATGGAAGTTGTCCGCGACAAAAAGGACAACTGCATCATCGTCTGCTCGATTGAAAACTTCGACCCGATGGGCGTGCACACCGGTGACTCCATCACCGTTGCTCCGGCACAGACCCTGACCGACAAGGAATACCAGATCCTGCGTAACGCCTCGCTGGCAGTGCTGCGCGAGATCGGCGTTGAAACCGGTGGCTCCAACGTTCAGTTCGGCATCTGCCCGGACACCGGCCGTATGGTCGTGATCGAGATGAACCCGCGCGTATCGCGTTCCTCGGCGCTGGCCTCCAAGGCGACCGGGTTCCCGATTGCACGCTTTGCCGCCAAGCTGGCAGTGGGCTACACCCTTGACGAGTTGTCGAACGAAATCACCGGCGGCAAGACCCCGGCTTCGTTCGAACCGTCGATCGACTACGTCGTCACCAAGCTGCCGCGCTTTGCTTTCGAGAAATTCGCCAAGGCGGATGCGCGTCTGACCACTCAGATGAAGTCGGTCGGTGAAGTCATGGCTATCGGCCGCACCTTCCAGGAGTCCCTGCAGAAAGCCTTGCGCGGCCTGGAGGTCGGCGTTTGCGGTCTCGATCCGAAGCTGGACCTGAGCCACCCTGAAAGCATGAGCACGCTCAAGCGCGAGCTGACTGTGCCGGGTGCCGAGCGTATCTGGTACGTCGCCGACGCCTTCCGCGCAGGCATGACGGTTGAAGAAATCTTCGCCATGAACATGATTGACCCCTGGTTCCTGGTGCAGATCGAAGATCTGGTAAAGGACGAAGAGAAGGTCAAGACGTTGGGCCTGTCGGCAATCGATCGTGACCTGATGTTCCGCCTCAAGCGCAAGGGCTTCTCCGATGCGCGTCTGGCCAAGCTGGTCGGCGTCACCGAAAAGAACCTGCGTACGCATCGTCACAAGCTGGACGTGTTCCCGGTCTACAAGCGCGTCGACACCTGCGCCGCCGAGTTCGCAACCGACACCGCGTACCTGTACTCGACGTACGAAGAAGAGTGCGAAGCCAACCCTTCGACGCGCGACAAGATCATGATCCTCGGCGGTGGCCCTAACCGTATCGGCCAGGGTATCGAGTTCGACTACTGCTGTGTACACGCGGCCCTGGCGCTACGTGAAGACGGGTACGAGACCATCATGGTCAACTGCAACCCGGAAACCGTTTCCACCGATTACGACACCTCTGACCGTCTGTACTTCGAGCCTGTCACCCTGGAAGACGTGCTGGAAATCGTGCGGGTCGAGAAGCCGAAAGGTGTGATCGTCCAGTACGGTGGCCAGACGCCGCTGAAACTGGCACGTGCCCTTGAAGCAGCCGGTGTGCCGATTATCGGCACCAGCCCTGACGCCATTGACCGTGCCGAAGACCGTGAGCGCTTCCAGCAAATGGTCGAGCGCCTCAACCTGCGTCAGCCGCCAAACGCCACTGTGCGTAGCGAAGACGAAGCCATTCGTGCTGCGGCGAAGATCGGTTATCCGCTGGTGGTGCGTCCGTCCTATGTACTGGGCGGCCGCGCGATGGAAATCGTTTATCAGGAAGACGAGCTCAAGCGTTACCTGCGTGAAGCGGTTCAAGTGTCCAACGACAGCCCGGTGCTGCTGGACCACTTCCTGAACTGTGCCATCGAGATGGACGTCGATGCGGTCTGCGACGGGACTGACGTGGTGATTGGCGCGATCATGCAGCACATCGAGCAGGCGGGCGTTCACTCCGGTGACTCCGCATGCTCGCTGCCGCCGTACTCGCTGCCTGCACACATCCAGGACGAGATGCGTGAACAGGTCAAGAAAATGGCTCTGGAGCTGGGCGTTGTCGGCCTGATGAACGTACAGCTGGCACTTCAGGGCGAAGATATCTACGTCATTGAAGTCAACCCGCGTGCATCGCGTACCGTGCCGTTCGTTTCCAAGTGCATCGGTGTTTCTCTGGCCATGATCGCGGCTCGTGTGATGGCAGGTAAAACCCTGAAAGAGCTGAACTTCACCAAGGAAATTATCCCGAACTTCTACAGCGTGAAGGAGGCAGTGTTCCCGTTTGCCAAATTCCCTGGCGTTGACCCGATCCTCGGCCCGGAAATGAAATCGACCGGCGAAGTGATGGGCGTGGGCGATACTTTCGGTGAAGCGTTCGCCAAGGCTCAGATGGGCGCGAGCGAAGTGCTGCCGACTGGCGGTACTGCTTTCATCAGTGTGCGTGACGATGACAAGCCTCTGGTTGAAGCAGTCGCCCGTGACCTGATCAATCTGGGTTTCGAAATCGTTGCTACCGCAGGTACTGCCAAGCTGATCGAAGCGGCAGGCCTGAAAGTACGTCGCGTGAACAAGGTGACCGAAGGGCGCCCACACGTGGTCGACATGATCAAGAATGACGAAGTCACCCTGATCATCAACACCACCGAAGGTCGTCAGTCGATCGCAGATTCCTATTCCATCCGTCGCAACGCCTTGCAGCACAAGATCTACTGCACCACTACCATTGCAGCAGGCGAAGCGATCTGTGAAGCGCTCAAATTCGGTCCCGAGAAGACCGTACGTCGCTTGCAGGATCTCCATGCAGGATTGAAGGCATGATCAAATACCCAATGACTGTTCAGGGCGCTCGCGCCCTGGAAGAAGAGCTGACTCACCTGACCAAGGTGATCCGTCCCAAGTTGAGCCAGGACATCGGTACTGCGCGCGAACTGGGCGACCTCAAGGAAAACGCCGAATACCACGCTGCCCGCGAGCAGCAGGGTATGGTCGAGGCGCGTATTCGTGATATTGAAGGCCGCATGCAGAACGCTGTGGTGATCGACGTTACGACTATTCCGCACACTGGCAAGGTGATTTTCGGCACGACAGTCGAAATCGCCAACGTCGAAACCGACGAAAGCGTTGTCTACCAGATCGTTGGTGAGGACGAGGCGGATATCAAGAAGGGCAAGATTTCAGTGGGTTCGCCCATTGCTCGCGCCTTGATTGCCAAGGAAGAGGGCGATGTCGTCGTCGTGAAAACGCCTAGCGGCGTTATCGAATACGAAATCATCGAAGTGCGTCACATCTGATGCCTGTCGCCCGCTTTGGCGGGCGCAGTCAGCAGCAAAAAAGAGTCAGGGCACGCCTTTTGGCGGCCCTGACTTCTGTTTTTATCCGTGCGCGCGGTGGACGTTGGAGAGCTGCTTGTTTACCTTTGGGTTCTTGCGGTAGATCAGCGCCATTTTGCCGATGACCTGTACAAGATCCGCCGAACCTGCTTTGCACAGTTCTGCAACGGCGCCCAGGCGGCTCTCGCGATCAAGGATGTTGAGCTTGATCTTGATCAGCTCGTGATCGCTCAATGCGCGTTCAAGCTCTGCAAGTACACCTTCAGTCAAACCATTGTCAGCCACGATCAACACCGGTTTCAGATGGTGGCCAATGGATTTGTATTGTTTCTTCTGCTCTGGAGTGAGCGGCATAATCTGACCTCTGCGTCTGATCTTTTAAAAGCGGCGGCCAGTTTACCCGAGCGAGTCCGGGACCGCCCAGTTAATCACGACTCGTTTATTTTTGAGGTGCCCCGTGGCCCGTTCCAAGACAAGCCATAACTGGCTCAAAGAACACTTCGACGACAAGTACGTCAAAATGGCGCAGAAGGACGGCTACCGTTCGCGTGCCAGCTACAAGCTGCTCGAGATTCAGGAAAAGGACAAACTCATCCGTCCGGGCATGACCGTTATCGACCTCGGTGCTGCGCCCGGAGGCTGGTCGCAGGTGACCAGTCGTCTGATCGGCGGTCAAGGTCGTCTGATTGCTTCCGACATCCTTGAAATGGACAGCATCCCTGATGTGACCTTCATTCAGGGGGATTTTACCGAGGACAAGATTCTCGAGCAGATCCTTGAGGCAGTCGGTAATACGCAGGTAGACCTTGTGATTTCCGATATGGCCCCCAATATGAGTGGATTGAGCGCTGTAGATATGCCGCGTGCGATGTTTCTCTGTGAATTGGCGCTCGATCTGGCCGGTCGGGTACTACGTCCCGGTGGCGATTTTCTGATCAAGGTCTTCCAAGGTGAAGGCTTCGATGTCTACCACAAGGATATTCGCAAGCTGTTTGACAAGGTGCAGATGCGCAAGCCTTCGTCATCCCGCGACAGGTCACGCGAGCAATACCTGCTGGCTCGCGGCTTTCGTGGAATCGACGGGGCAGCCAGCATCGAGCGTTTTTGAAGGGGCACGATAGCTTTTTTCAAATGGCGTTACCGATGCAGCATGACTGAACATTGTGTTGTCAAAGTTTCACAAAGGGTTACAGACGGTGTCTGCCGTATCTGTAGGTTCTGTAGTAAGTTAGGCCGGTGAATATCATGCGAGGCACGCTTGCTGCGTGGAGCTTGCTTCAGAGGGTAGCTAATTGAACGATATGGCAAAGAATTTGATCCTGTGGTTGATCATCGCGGCTGTCCTGGTGACGGTGATGAACAACTTCTCCAGCCCTAACGAGCCGCAGAACCTCAACTATTCCGAGTTCATCCAGCAGGTCAAGGATGGCAAGGTCGAGAAGGTTTCCGTCGATGGCTACGTCATTACGGGCAAGCGCAGTGATGGCGACACCTTCAAGACCATCCGCCCGAACATTCCGGACAACGGTCTGATCGGTGATCTGGTCAGCAACAACGTCGTGATCGAAGGCAAGCAGCCTGAGCAGCAGAGCATCTGGACTCAGTTACTGGTGGCCAGCTTCCCTATCCTGGTGATCATTGCGGTGTTCATGTTCTTCATGCGCCAGATGCAGGGCGGGGCGGGCGGCAAGGGCGGTCCGATGAGTTTCGGCAAGAGCAAGGCGCGTCTGCTGTCTGAAGATCAGGTCAAGACCACTCTGGCCGATGTTGCCGGTTGTGACGAAGCCAAGGAAGAAGTCGGCGAGCTTGTCGAGTTCCTCCGTGATCCGGGCAAGTTCCAGCGTCTGGGCGGCCGCATCCCGCGTGGTGTGCTGATGGTCGGTCCTCCGGGTACCGGTAAGACGCTGATCGCCAAGGCCATTGCCGGCGAGGCGAAAGTGCCGTTCTTCACCATTTCCGGTTCTGATTTTGTCGAGATGTTCGTGGGTGTTGGTGCAAGCCGCGTCCGTGACATGTTCGAGCAGGCCAAGAAACATGCTCCTTGCATCATCTTCATCGACGAAATCGATGCGGTCGGTCGCCATCGTGGCGCTGGCATGGGTGGTGGTCACGACGAGCGTGAGCAAACTCTCAACCAGTTGCTGGTCGAGATGGACGGTTTTGAAATGAATGACGGCATCATCGTCATTGCCGCTACCAACCGTCCTGACGTGCTCGACCCGGCGTTGCTGCGTCCGGGCCGCTTCGACCGTCAGGTGGTTGTAGGTCTGCCGGACATTCGTGGCCGCGAGCAGATCCTCAAGGTTCACATGCGCAAGGTTCCGATGGGCGAAGACGTCAATGCAGGCGTTATCGCTCGCGGTACACCGGGCTTCTCCGGTGCCGATCTGGCTAACCTGGTCAACGAAGCGTCGCTGTTCGCTGCTCGCTCCGGCAAGCGCGTCGTAGAGATGAAAGAGTTCGAACTGGCCAAGGACAAGATCATGATGGGCGCCGAGCGCAAATCGATGGTCATGTCCGAAAAGGAAAAGCGCAACACGGCCTACCACGAAGCGGGTCACGCTATCGTAGGGCGTCTGGTGCCTGAGCATGATCCGGTCTACAAGGTCTCGATCATTCCTCGCGGTCGCGCGCTGGGTGTAACCATGTTTCTTCCTGAAGAAGACCGTTACAGCCTGTCCAAGCGTGCGTTAATCAGCCAGATCTGCTCGCTTTATGGTGGTCGTATCGCGGAAGAAATGACTCTGGGCTTCGATGGCGTCACAACGGGTGCATCCAACGACATCATGCGCGCCAGTCAGATCGCCCGGAACATGGTCACCAAATGGGGCTTGTCTGAAAAGCTCGGCCCGTTGATGTACTCCGAAGACGAAGATGCGGGTTACCTGGGTCGCGGCAGCAGCCAGAACTCCAGTGTTTCCGGCGATACTGCCAAGCTTATCGATTCCGAAGTGCGCAGCATCATCGATCACTGCTACGGCACTGCCAAGCAGTTGCTCACGGACAATCGTGACAAGCTTGAAGCGATGGCCGATGCGCTGATGAAGTATGAAACCATTGATGCCGATCAGATCGACGACATCATGACCGGTCGCGTGCCTCGTGAACCGCGTGACTGGGGCGGTGGTTCGGGTACCAACGGTACTCCGATCACACCTGGCCCTCGTCCGGAAACTCCGATTGGCGGCCCTGCTGCCGAGCACTAAGGTCTGACATGACAGCTGCGCTGTACCCAACCCGGTTGCCTTGCGGCAACCGGGTTCTTGATTTGGCCCATACACACGTGATGGGTATCCTCAACGCAACCCCGGACTCCTTTTCCGATGGCGGCCGCTACAGCCAGCTTGATGCTGCCTTGCGTCATGCCGAAGCAATGGTGCAGGCCGGTGCCACACTGATCGACGTCGGCGGCGAGTCGACGCGCCCGGGTGCGCGTCCGGTGTCTGCGTCAGAAGAGGTCGAGCGTGTGGCGCCGGTGGTTGAGGTCATCGCGCGCGAGCTGGATGTGATCATCTCTGTGGATACGTCGACACCTGAGGTCATGCTGGCGACAGCTGGCCTGGGTGCCGGGCTTATCAACGATGTTCGCTCGCTTCAGCGGCCAGGCGCGCTTGAGGCGGCTGCAAGCACTGGTTTGCCGGTGTGTCTCATGCACATGCTGGGCGAACCCGGAACCATGCAGAATGACCCGTACTACGATGACCTCGTGGGTGAGGTCTGTGCCTTCCTCGCTGAGCGTATGAAGCAGTGTGCTGCAGCGGGAATCGATCAGCAAAAGATCATTCTTGATCCGGGCTTTGGTTTTGCCAAGACACTGGAGCACAATCTGAGCCTGTTCAAGCACATGGAAGCGCTGCATGCGCTCGGTCAACCTTTGCTGGTGGGCGTTTCGCGCAAGAGTATGATCGGTGCTGTGCTGGGACGACCTGTCGATCAGCGTCTGTCCGGTGGGCTGGCCCTGGCTGCTTTGGCTATGACCAAGGGGGCCCGAATTCTACGTGTGCACGATGTCGCCGAAACGGCTGACGTGGTGCGCATGATCGCAGCTGTCCAGGCAGCTGAATAACAACAGTGGGGCATCCATGACTACCAGAAAATATTTCGGAACCGACGGCATTCGCGGTCGTGTAGGGCAATTTCCGATTACGCCCGAGTTCATGCTGAAACTAGGTTGGGCTGCAGGCATGGCATTTCGCAAGATGGGCGCCTGCCGGATTCTCGTCGGCAAGGACACGCGCATCTCTGGCTACATGTTCGAATCCGCCCTTGAGGCCGGGCTCTCTGCGGCCGGTGCTGACGTGCTCCTGCTGGGGCCTATGCCGACACCTGCGATTGCCTACCTGACGCGTACGTTTCATGCCGAAGCAGGCATCGTCATCAGTGCTTCGCATAATCCTCACTATGACAACGGCATCAAGTTCTTCTCCGGTCAGGGCACCAAACTGCCTGACGAGATCGAAATGATGATCGAAGAGCTGCTCGATGCGCCGATGACCGTGGCGGAGTCCGAGAATCTTGGCAAGGTTTCGCGAATTAACGATGCCGCAGGGCGTTATATCGAATTCTGCAAAAGCAGCGTGCCGACCAGCACCGATTTCGCCGGCCTCAAGGTGGTTATCGACTGCGCGCATGGTGCGACCTACAAAGTAGCGCCCAACGTCTTTCGTGAGCTCGGAGCGCAGGTTGTCGTACTTTCTGCGCAGCCTGACGGGCTCAATATCAACAAGAATTGCGGTTCCACTCACATGGAGGCCTTGCAGGCGGCAGTGGTCGCAGAGCATGCCGACATGGGCATTGGCTTCGACGGTGACGGCGATCGCGTGTTGATGGTTGACCATACCGGGACCATCGTCGATGGCGACGAGCTGCTTTACATCATTGCCCGTGATCTGCATGAACGTGGACGCTTGCAGGGTGGTGTCGTCGGCACGTTGATGAGTAATCTCGGGCTTGAACTGGCTCTGGCCGAACAGAACATCCCGTTTGTTCGCGCCAACGTCGGTGACCGTTATGTGATCGCCGAGTTGCTTGAGCGCAACTGGCAGATCGGCGGTGAAAACTCTGGCCACATCGTGTGCTTCCAGCACGCCACCACCGGTGATGCGATCATTGCTTCGTTGCAGGTGATACTGGCCCTGCGTCGTAGCGGCATCAGCCTCGCCGAAGCGCGCTTGAAGCTGCGCAAATGCCCGCAGATCCTGATCAATGTGCGCTTTGCAGGTTCAGGTGTAGATCCCGTTTCGCACCCTTCGGTCCAGCAAGCTTGTGCGCGTGTTACCGAGCAGATGGCCGGACGGGGCAGGGTACTGCTGCGCAAGTCGGGCACAGAGCCTTTGGTGCGCGTGATGGTCGAAGGTGAGGATGAAACCCAGGTCAGATCGTACGCCGAAGAGCTCGCAAAACTGGTTGCTGAAGTTTGCGCCTGATTTCGGCTTGCCAGTGTCGGAAGTGTTGGGTAACATCTGCGCCCACTTTGACCCACGAGGTGTAGCATGCGTCGCCCAATGGTAGCTGGTAACTGGAAAATGCACGGTACCCGCGCCAGCGTCGCTGAGCTGATCGAGGGTTTGGGCAAGCAGGTGTTGCCAGGCAGCGTCGATATCGCCGTAATGCCTGCAAGTCTGTTTACCAATCAGGTGATCGAAGGGCTTCAGGCAACGTCGATCATTGTCGGTGCGCAGGATGCAGCCATTCAGGCTGAGCAGGGCGCGCTGACCGGTGAGATCGCGTCGAGTCAGCTGGCTGATGCAGGTTGCAAACTGGTACTTGTCGGGCACTCCGAACGTCGTCAGCTGATTGGCGAGCAGGATGATGTGCTTAACAAGAAGTTTGCGGCGATCCAGGCAAGCGGGCTGACACCTGTGCTTTGCATAGGCGAAACGCTTGAAGAGCGTAAGGCAGGGCAGACGCTTGAAGTTGTCGGGCGTCAGCTGGACAGTGTCATCGCCGAGTTTGGCATCAGTGCGCTGGTCAATGCCGTAATTGCCTACGAGCCGGTCTGGGCCATTGGCACCGGATTGACTGCTTCGCCTCAAGAGGCGCAGGAAGTGCACGCAGCAATCCGTGCGCAGCTGGCAAAAGAGAATGCCGAAGTCGCACAAGGCGTGCGACTTCTCTATGGCGGCAGCGTGAAGGCGGCCAATGCGGTCGAGCTCTTCAGCATGCCGGATATCGATGGGGGGCTCATTGGTGGAGCTTCCCTGAATGCAGATGAGTTCGGTGCGATCTGTCGCGCCGCGGGAAACTGAAAAAATGCTGGAAACAGTCGTAATCGTTTTTCACCTGTTGGGTGCTCTGGGCGTTGTTGCTCTGGTATTGCTGCAACAGGGTAAAGGTGCTGACGCCGGTGCGTCGTTCGGAGCAGGTGCATCAAATACTGTCTTCGGAGGTCAAGGAACCTCTACCTTTCTCAGTAAGTTTACTGCTATACTCGCAGCATGTTTTTTCATAACCAGCTTGGGGTTAGGTTACTTTGCTAAAGAGAAAGCTCAACAGCTGACTCAGGTAGGTTTGCCAGATCCCGCAGTACTGGAAGTGAAGCAAAAGCCGGCAGCAGATGATGTACCGGTTCTCGAAGGGCAAAAGCCAGCCGCTGTTCCAGCTGACGTACCTCAAGCTCCAGAGAAGAAGTAAAAAAGAATTCGGCGATGTTTCGTGAGGTCGCCAAAGAGTTGTAATGCCGAGGTGGTGGAATTGGTAGACACGCAACCTTGAGGTGGTTGTGCCCAATGGGTGTAGGGGTTCGAGTCCCCTTCTCGGTACCAATTAACAAGGGAGCCCGCATTAGCGGGCTTTCTTGTAGGTGGATGTTGGATTGACCCAGCAATGGATCGGTCGTATACTTCCGCCCCAGCTTTGTCGCGGGGTGGAGCAGTTTGGTAGCTCGTCGGGCTCATAACCCGAAGGTCGTTGGTTCAAATCCAGCCCCCGCAACCAGTTTTAGCGGAGCCCCTTTTAAGGGGCTTTTTGTTAGCTGGACAGTACATGACGTCGATGTTCAGCGGCGTTTTCAGGGATGGGCTTTTGCCCATTTTTTTATTTCTAAAGCATGCACGAGGGGGTTCAGGTGTCGAGCAAGCTAGAACAGTTGCAGGACTTGTTGGCCCCGGTGGTCGTGGCCCTTGGCTATCAATGCTGGGGGATCGATTTCAGTTCCCAGGGCAAGCATTCGGTGCTGCGCATTTATATTGACAAGGAAGGTGGTGTGCTGGTCGACGACTGCGCAATCGTAAGTCGCCAGATCAGCGGTGTATTGGACGTAGAAGATCCGATCAGCACTGAATACACCCTTGAAGTATCGTCTCCTGGCATGGAGCGCCCGCTGTTCACTATTGAGCAGTTTGCTTCGTACGCCGGGGAACAAGTGAAAATAAAGCTGCGTTCACCTTTCGAAGGTCGACGCAACTTTCAAGGCCTTCTCCGCGGGGTGGAGGAGCAGGATGTCGTGGTGCAGGTTGAAGACCATGAATTCCTGTTGCCGATCGACATGATCGACAAGGCCAACATTATTCCCACGTTTGACTGAGACGTGCCGGTTACTGCGGATCCCGCGGATCCAATGGCTTGCGAAAGGCGAGGCGTACGATGAGCAAAGAAGTACTGCTGGTTGTTGAGTCGGTGTCCAATGAAAAGGGCGTTCCGGCAAGTGTAATTTTTGAAGCGCTGGAGCTGGCTCTTGCCACCGCTACCAAGAAACGTTTTGAAGATGAAGTAGAACTGCGTGTAGAGATCAATCGCCAGACAGGCAACTACGAGACTTTCCGTCGCTGGACGGTTGTCGAAGACGAAGATCTGGACGATCCTGCGTACGAATTGGCCGTAGACCAGGCTCAAGTCAAGAAGCCAGGTGCCGTTGCGGGCGACCTGATCGAAGAGAAAATCGATTCCATCGAATTCGGTCGTATCGCCGCACAGACCGCCAAGCAAGTCATTGTGCAGAAAGTTCGTGAAGCCGAGCGTGCTCAGGTAGTCGATGCCTACCGTGAGCGTCTGGGTGAAATCATTTCTGGTACTGTTAAAAAGGTTACACGTGACAATGTCATCGTTGACCTGGGTAACAATGCCGAAGCCTTGCTGGCTCGTGAAGACATCATTTCCCGGGAAACTTTCCGGGTCGGTGTTCGCGTCCGTGCTTTGCTGAAGGAAATTCGTACCGAAAACCGTGGTCCTCAGCTGATCCTGTCGCGTACTGCGCCAGAAATGCTGATCGAGCTTTTCCGCATTGAAGTGCCGGAAATTGCCGAAGGTCTCATCGAGGTGATGGCTGCCTCCCGTGACCCGGGTTCTCGTGCGAAAATCGCTGTTCGCTCCAAGGATAAACGAATCGATCCGCAAGGTGCCTGTATCGGCATGCGCGGTTCGCGAGTTCAGGCTGTTTCCGGCGAGCTGGGTGGCGAGCGTGTGGATATCGTTCTTTGGGACGATAACCCGGCGCAGTTCGTGATCAATGCAATGTCTCCTGCAGAAGTAGCGGCAATCATCGTAGATGAAGACGCGCATGCAATGGATATCGCAGTGGGAGCGGACAACCTGGCCCAGGCTATTGGTCGTGGCGGTCAGAACGTGCGTCTGGCAAGTCAGCTGACTGGCTGGACCCTGAACGTAATGACCGAATCGGACATCCAGGCCAAGCAGCAAGCTGAAACCGGTGACATCCTGCGCAATTTCATCGAAGAACTCGAAGTCGATGAAGAATTGGCACAGGTGCTGGTTGATGAAGGCTTCACCAGCCTGGAAGAGATTGCCTACGTACCGTTGGAAGAAATGCTCAACATCGACGGCTTTGACGAAGAAATCGTCAACGAGCTTCGCGCTCGTGCCAAGGATCGTTTGTTGACTAAAGCCATCGCTACAGAGGAAAAGCTGGCAGACGCCCATCCGGCCGAAGACCTGCTCTCGCTTGAGGGTATGGACAAGGATTTGGCGATGGAACTGGCGGTGCGCGGCGTAATTACCCGCGAAGACCTGGCCGAGCAGTCTATAGATGACCTGCTCGACATCGACGGCATTGACGATGATCGTGCCGGCAAGTTGATCATGGCCGCCCGAGCCCACTGGTTCGAGTAATTGGGCGCGGCCTGAGGAGAGAAGTGCATGACGCAAGTCACGGTGAAAGAACTGGCCAAAGTGGTCGACACACCGGTAGAGCGCCTGTTACAGCAGATGCGTGAGGCAGGTCTGCCGCACACCGCCGCCGAGCAAGTTGTGACCGATAACGAAAAACAAGCCTTGTTGACGCACCTGAAAAGCGGTCACAAGGCCAAGGTGGAAGAGCCTCGCAAGATTACCTTGCAGCGCAAGACCACCAGCACCCTGCGCGTTGCTGGCAGCAAGAGCATCAGCGTTGAAGTGCGCAAAAAGAAAGTCTTTGTGCAGCGTAGCCCGGAAGAGATCGAAGCCGAGCGCAAGCGCGAGATGGACGAACGCCGTGCGGTAGAAAATGCCGCTCGTCAAAAGGCTGAAGAAGAAGCCAAGCGTCGCGCTGAAGAAGATGCGCGCAATCAGCCTGCCGCCGGCCAGCCTGCTTCGGCACCCGCGCAACCTGTTGCTGCAGCTGAGCCTGTGCGTGAAGCGCCAGCACCAGCAGCGGCTGCTCCGGCACCTGCCAGCGCAGCGCCGTCTGCTGACGCTCGCAAGCGTGACGAACAGCGTCGCCCTGACAAGCCTCGTGCTGACGACCGCAATGCCCGCGGCGGCGACGGGGAGCGTAAAAACGCTCCGCATCGCGCTTCGGTCAAGGAGAAGGCTCCGGCCCCTCGCGTTGCTCCTCGTACTACCGACGAAGAAAGCGACAGCTTCCGTCGTGGTGGTCGCGGCAAGTCCAAGCTGAAGAAGCGCAATGCACATGGTTTCCAGAGCCCTACCGGCCCTGTGATCCGTGACGTTGCCATCGGCGAGACCATCACTGTCGGCGAATTGTCGGCACAGATGTCGGTCAAGGCTGCTGAAGTCATCAAGTTCATGTTCAAGATGGGCACTCCGGTGACCATCAACCAGGTACTGGATCAGGAAACTGCCCAGTTGATCGCCGAAGAGCTGGGCCACAAGGTCACGCTGGTCAGCGACAACGCCCTGGAAGATTCCCTGGCCGAATCGCTGAAGTTCGAAGGTGAGTCGTTCTCCCGTGCACCGGTTGTGACCGTAATGGGCCACGTCGACCACGGTAAGACCTCGCTGCTCGACTACATCCGTCGTGCCAAGGTTGCAGCTGGCGAAGCTGGCGGCATCACCCAGCACATCGGTGCCTACCACGTTGAAACCGAACGCGGCATGGTCACGTTCCTCGACACCCCTGGCCACGCCGCGTTTACCGCCATGCGTGCCCGTGGTGCCAAGGCAACGGATATCGTGATTCTGGTGGTTGCAGCTGACGACGGCGTGATGCCGCAGACCATCGAAGCTGTTCAGCATGCTGTTGCGGCTGGCGTTCCGCTGGTTGTTGCGGTGAACAAGATCGACAAGCCTGGTGCTGACCTCGATCGTATCCGCAGCGAGCTGTCGGTCCATGGCGTGACGTCCGAAGAGTGGGGCGGTGATACGCCTTTCGTTTCGGTATCCGCGAAAATGGGTACTGGCGTCGACGAGCTGCTGGAAGCTGTTCTGCTGCAAGCCGAAGTTCTGGAACTCAAGGCAACTCCTTCGGCCCCGGGTCGTGGTGTTGTTGTCGAGTCCCGTCTGGACAAGGGCCGTGGTCCGGTCGCTACTGTTCTGGTTCAGGACGGTACGCTGCGTCAGGGCGACATGGTTCTGGTCGGTTCGAACTTCGGCCGCATCCGCGCCATGCTCGACGAGAACGGCAAGCCGGTCAAAGAAGCAGGTCCTTCGATCCCGGTCGAAATCCTGGGTCTTGACGGTACTCCGGATGCTGGCGACGAGATGTCGGTGCTGGCTGACGAGAAGAAAGCCCGCGAAGTCGCTCTGTTCCGCCAAGGCAAGTTCCGCGAGGTCAAACTGGCTCGCGCTCATGCCGGCAAGCTGGAGAACATCTTCGAGAACATGGGTCAGGAAGAGAAGAAGACGCTTAACATCGTCCTCAAATCCGACGTCCGCGGTTCTCTGGAAGCATTGCAGGGCGCCCTGGGCGGCCTGGGTAACGACGAAGTGCAAGTGCGCGTAGTCGGTGGCGGTGTCGGTGGTATCACCGAGAGCGACGCCAACCTGGCACTGGCCTCCAACGCTGTACTGTTTGGCTTCAACGTGCGTGCCGATGCTGGCGCGCGCAAGATTGTCGAGCAGGAAGGTCTGGATATGCGTTACTACAACGTGATCTACGACATCATCGAAGACGTCAAGAAAGCCCTCACCGGTATGCTTGGCAGCGACGTTCGGGAGAATATCCTGGGTATCGCCGAAGTCCGCGATGTGTTCCGTTCGCCGAAATTCGGCGCGATCGCAGGCTGTATGGTTCTGGAAGGCACTGTCTACCGTAACCGTCCGATTCGTGTTCTGCGCGAAGACATCGTTATCTTTGAAGGCGAGCTGGAATCCCTGCGCCGCTTCAAGGACGACGCTGCCGAAGTACGTGCAGGCATGGAATGCGGTATCGGCGTCAAGAGCTACAACGACGTCAAGGTCGGTGACAAGATCGAAGTCTTCGAGAAGGTCCAAGTGGCTCGCAGCCTCTAAATCGCGAGCTTCAGGAGTCATGGTGGGAGCTTCGCATGCAAATGCCCTGCTTCTCCCATGGGCTCTAAACGCAACGCCCGGTCTGGCAATTGTCAGGCCGGGCGTTTGCCGCTTTCAGACTGTCAGGGTTTGGTCCCGGATCAGTAACAGGTAACAAGCATGGCAAAAGAATACAGCCGTACCCAACGCATTGGCGATCAGATGCAGCGCGAACTGGCGCAACTGATCCGTCGCGAAATCAAGGACCCACGCGTGGGTCTGGTCACTATCACCGCCGTAGACGTCAGCCGTGACGTGGGTCATGCGAAGATTTTCATGACCGTCATGGGCCAGGACAGCGCGGAAGAGATCGCACAGACCATCAAGGTGCTCAACTCTGCCGCAGGCTTCCTGCGCATGCAGCTGGCACGCGAAATGAAGCTGCGCAGTGTGCCTCAACTGCATTTCCACTACGACGAAAGCGTCGTGCGTGGCGCGCATCTCTCGGCACTGATCGAGCGTGCGGTAGCGCAAGACGGTCAGCATCAGGAAGGCTCGGCACCGCCAGATGCAAAGCCTGAAAGTACCGAGGAATAAAGAGTGGCTCAGGTCAAGCGTATACGCCGCAACGTCAGCGGGATCATCCTGCTCGACAAGCCACTGGGTTTCACTTCCAACGCCGCTTTGCAAAAGGTTCGCTGGCTGCTCAATGCCGAGAAAGCCGGGCATACGGGCAGTCTTGATCCTCTGGCAACGGGTGTTTTGCCGTTGTGCTTTGGCGAAGCGACCAAGTTTTCCCAATACCTGCTCGATTCGGACAAGTCCTACGAGACTCTGGCGCAGTTGGGCAAAACCACCACGACCGCCGACTCTGAGGGCGAGGTTTTGCTCACGCGTCCGGTGACCGTTGGTCGCGACGATATTGAAGCGGTGTTGCCGCATTTTCGTGGGCAAATCAGCCAGATACCTCCCATGTACTCGGCCCTCAAGCGTGATGGCCAGCCACTTTACAAGCTGGCACGTGCAGGGGAAGTAGTGGAGCGCGAGCCCCGTTCTGTTACTATTGCGCGCCTGGAATTACTTGCTTGCGAAGGCGACACAGCACGTCTGTCCGTCGATTGCAGCAAAGGCACCTATATCCGTACGCTGGTCGAGGATATTGGTGAAAAGCTCGGTTGTGGTGCTTACGTCGCAGAGCTGCGCCGTACTCAGGCGGGGCCTTTCACGCTGGCTCAGACGGTTACGCTGGAAGAGCTGGAGCAAGTGCATGCCGACGGCGGCAATGAGGCGGTTGACCGCTTCCTGATGCCATCGGACAGCGGTCTGCTGGACTGGCCGCTGCTGAAGTTTTCGGAGCACAGTTCGTTTTACTGGTTGCACGGGCAGCCAGTGCGCGCGCCGGACGCACCGAAATTCGGTATGGTTCGTGTGCAGGATCACGAAGGTCGCTTCATCGGTATCGGTGAAGTCGGCGAAGACGGGCGTATTGCGCCGCGTCGATTGATTCGGTCAGAGTGACCGGAACCAGTCCGTCCGCAGGCTAGCCTGCGAGCGGGGTGGAACGAGGATGGCTGTCAACAGGCACGGTCATACCTCCTTTTTTAATACGAGGATCTGTCCTCGGCCTGTTGGAAACGTTTCTCCGGAAGCGCTTCCTTGAACAAAAGGATTGCCCACATGGCACTCAGCGTTGAAGAAAAAGCTCAGATCGTAACCGACTACCAGCAAGCTGTTGGTGATACTGGTTCGCCAGAAGTGCAAGTTGCACTGCTGACCGCCAACATCAACAAACTGCAAGGCCACTTCAAGGCCAACGGTAAGGACCACCACTCGCGTCGTGGTCTGATCCGTATGGTAAACCAGCGTCGCAAGCTGCTGGATTACCTGAAAGGTAAGGACGTTAGCCGTTACAGCGCCCTGATCGGTCGTCTGGGTCTGCGTCGCTAATAACGACGTTGCTAGAGGTTGGTTGTCTGTCACGATCCGTCGGGTTTTCCCGGTGGTTCTGGCAGGCTCCCAGCCTCAAGTTTTATCTGGACTGTGGAAGGGGCCGATTCCCCACGCTGCCCAAGAATTCGCAAGAAACCAGTTCCCCAAGAGCCACAAAGAAAGGTAGGAAACCGTGAACCCGGTAATCAAAAAGTTTCAGTTCGGTCAATCGACCGTAACCCTCGAGACAGGCCGTATCGCCCGTCAAGCCTCTGGCGCAGTATTGGTCACCGTTGACGACGACGTCAGCGTACTCGTGACTGTGGTCGGCGCCAAACAGGCTGACGCTGGCAAAGGCTTCTTCCCTCTGTCCGTGCACTATCAGGAAAAAACCTACGCTGCCGGCAAGATTCCTGGTGGTTTCTTCAAGCGTGAAGGCCGTCCTTCCGAGAAAGAAACCCTGACCTCGCGCCTGATCGACCGTCCGATCCGCCCGTTGTTTCCAGAAGGCTTCATGAACGAAGTGCAGGTTGTCTGCACCGTCGTCTCCACCAGCAAGAAAATCGATCCGGACATCGCTGCGATGATCGGTACTTCGGCTGCACTGGCCATCTCCGGTATTCCGTTCGACGGTCCGGTCGGTGCTGCGCGCGTTGCTTTCCACGAAAGCACCGGCTACCTGCTGAACCCGACTTACGAGCAACTGCAGGCTTCGAGCCTGGACATGGTCGTAGCCGGTACTTCCGAAGCCGTTCTGATGGTTGAATCCGAAGCCAAAGAGCTGACCGAAGACCAGATGCTGGGCGCTGTGCTGTTCGCCCATGACGAATTCCAGGTGGTGATCAACGCCATCAAGGAACTGGCTGCAGAAGCCGCCAAGCCTGTCTGGGACTGGCAGCCAAAGCCTGAAGCCACCGCACTGCTGGGCGCTATCCGTGCCGAGTTCGGCGACGCGATCTCCCAGGCTTACACCATCACTGTCAAAGCCGACCGCTATGCGCGCCTGGGCGAGCTGAAAGATCAGGTCGTTGCCAAGCTGGCTGTTGAAGAAGGCAGCCCGTCTGCCAGCGAAGTCAAAGCTGCTTTCGGTGAAATCGAATACCGCACCGTTCGCGAAAACATCGTCAACGGCAAGCCGCGTATCGATGGTCGCGATACTCGCACCGTTCGCCCTCTGAATATCGAAGTCGGCGTTCTGCCGAAGACTCACGGTTCGGCACTGTTCACCCGTGGCGAAACTCAGGCGCTGGTTGTTGCAACGCTGGGTACCGCGCGCGACGCACAGCTGCTCGACACCCTTGAAGGCGAGAAAAAAGACCCCTTCATGCTGCACTACAACTTCCCTCCGTTCTCGGTGGGCGAGTGCGGTCGCATGGGCGGCGCGGGCCGTCGTGAAATCGGTCACGGCCGTCTGGCCCGTCGCAGCGTTCAGGCCATGCTGCCAGGCGCCGACGTGTTCCCGTATACCATCCGTGTCGTGTCGGAAATCACCGAGTCCAACGGTTCCAGCTCCATGGCTTCGGTCTGCGGCGCTTCCCTGGCACTGATGGACGCTGGTGTTCCGATGAAGGCACCGGTTGCCGGTATCGCCATGGGTCTGGTCAAGGAAGGCGAGAAGTTCGCCATTCTGACCGACATCCTGGGTGACGAAGATCACCTGGGCGACATGGACTTCAAGGTAGCCGGTACCTCCAAAGGTGTTACCGCGCTGCAGATGGACATCAAGATCAAAGGCATCACCGAAGAAATCATGGAGATCGCCCTGGGTCAGGCCCTGGAAGCTCGTCTGAACATCCTCGGTCAGATGAACCAGATCATCGGTCAGTCGCGTAACGAACTGTCGGCCAACGCTCCGACCATGATCGCGATGAAGATCGACACCGACAAGATCCGTGACGTGATCGGCAAGGGTGGCGCAACCATCCGTGCTATCTGCGAAGAGACCAAGGCTTCGATCGACATCGAAGACGACGGCTCGATCAAGATCTTCGGCGAGTCCAAGGAAGCGGCTGAGGCAGCACGTCAGCGCGTTCTGGGCATTACCGCAGAAGCCGAGATCGGCAAGATCTACGTCGGTAAGGTTGAGCGCATCGTCGATTTCGGCGCGTTCGTCAACATCCTGCCGGGCAAGGACGGTCTGGTTCACATCTCGATGCTGAGCGATGCTCGCGTAGAGAAAGTGACCGATATCCTCAAGGAAGGTCAGGAAGTCGAAGTGCTGGTACTGGACGTGGACAACCGCGGTCGTATCAAGCTGTCGATCAAAGACGTAGCGGCAGCGAAAGCGTCGGGCGTCTGATTGATCTGAGCGGCGTGTGAAAAAGGACTCTTCGGAGTCCTTTTTTTATGAGCGCAATTAGAGGGTTACAAACGGGGCATGCAAACTGCTCGGTGCAAACATGCATCTTGCAAGCCCGATTAGTGACGAACGGGCAAACTGCACGACCTGGTGGAAAACAAAAAAACACAACCTTATGATTTTAAAGGGTTTTTAGTGTTTTTCGTTTTTGGCACACCGCTTGCGATATACCTGTTAACCCTGCCACCACACGCTGGTGCAGATTTCGAGAAAAACAGGAGTTATCGTATGAAGAAGTTCGCTATTGCCGCTGCTACCGCTACTGCCCTGACTCTGACCATGGCCAACGCTGCTTTCGCACAGACCTCGGCCCAAGCGCCAATGGTTCTGGCAGCCAACACCACTACTCAAGAAGTCAAAGAAGATACTTCTGACACTTGGATCACCACCAAAGTCAAAGCTGACCTGCTGACCGAGAAAGGCATCCCAGGTTCGGACATCAAGGTTGAGACCAACAAAGGCGTGGTTTCCCTTTCTTCCACCGTAGCTGTAACTGATGCTCAGAAGAAAATCGCCGTCGCTATCACCAAGAAAATCAAAGGTGTTAAAGACGTATCGGCTGCTGGCCTGAAAGCCGAGTAATCGAATACTGCTCATGAACAGCCGCAGTCATTGATTGATGGAAAGTTCATGCGAGGCTACAAGGATGTAGCCATTAAAGGCCCCGACTGAAGAGTCGGGGCCTTTTCTATGACGGTGACAAACAGACGCTTGGGAGAGTCAGGTGCGACGCTTGCTTTCAATCCTCACCAGGCGACCCCCTTCGAAGCGCAGATACTGATACATGCCGTTATCAGGTCCGTAGATCCATTCCTCGATTCTCACGGCTTCGGACCTTCGGTAGTTACTATTGAAGGTCTCCTGAGTGCCCAGCACTTCCTGGCTTACGGGCTCTCCGCATTTCTGCTGCACTTCGAATGCCCGGTCCCCCGTGCTGACCAGCTGGTTGCCGCAGCGCAGCGTTGACGTGGCATATGAAGAGGCAGCAACTGACACGGCCATAGCGGCAAGGGTCAGGTTGATCAGCAGTTTGATTCGGGTACGTGCCAAGGCTTCATTCACTGTCGAGGTGGAGGGGGCTGATGACTTTACCATCTGGCTGGGCCTGACCCAGGCGGGCATCGACGAAGTACACACGAGCGTCTTCCAGCTTGCCCTTGTCTACCAGGTAGTCCTTGATGCTGCTGGCTCTGCCCTGGCCCAGCTCACGCAGCAATACCTCATTGCTGCTCCAGAACTTGAGCACGGCGGCACGCATCTGGTTTGCACGTTGTTCCTTGCCCAGGTTTGCCCATTCGGCAGGCGGTTGCTGTTTCAGGCGCGTGCGGTAGATACCTTCGAGCATGGGCGCCTTCTCCTCCTCCGGGACCTGTATCAACCCGGCCCTGGCCGGAACCTTGTCGCCGCGTCGCTGGAGGATCTTGTAATAGGTGTACTGGTATTCCCGCTCCAGCCGCTGTTGGGCGATCAGAGGACCGTCACTGCTGGCAGCGCTGGTGCCTTCGATCTCCAGCTTCAGGTCCGGGCGCTCCTTGAGCGCCACCGAGAGCTTGTCCAGGGCGCTTTGCGCCTCGGCCGACAAATCACTGGAGCCCGGCGCGAAACTCACGCTGCCGAGATCCTCGGAGCTTCCACCGGCGACCAGCCCGCCGAGCATCTTGAACGGAGCCTGCGCAGCACGCAGCACAAGATTGCGCAGGGTCTGCCAGACAATCGGCATGACGCTGAACTGCGGGTTGTTCAGGTCGCCCTCGATCGGCAGCTCCAGAGAAATTCGTCCCTGCGTATCCTTGAGCAGCGCGACCGCCAGACGGATAGGCAGGTCCAGCGCATCCGGGCTGTCGACACGCTCACCCAGTTGCAACTGCTCAACCAGCACCTTGTTCTGCGCCTTGAGCTGACCTTTGGTGATCAGGTAGTGCAGGTCGAGATTGAGCCTGCCCTTGCGGATCCTGAAACCGGCGAACTTGCCGGAATAGGGGGTCAGATTGGTCAGCTCGACACGCTTGAAACTGGTAGTGATATCCAGGCTGGCCATCGGGTCGAACGGGTTGAGGCTGCCTTTGATGGTCACAGGCGCGTAGCGGTCGACCTTGCCCTGGATGTCCACGGGTGCCGGTGTCGCCTTGCGGTTGTCGATGGTGCCGATACGACCATTGAGCTGCTGGACGGCGGTGGCAAAGTTGGGGGTCAGGGTCATGTCGGCAAAGTTTGCCGAGCCATCCTTGATATTCACTTCGCCGACGTAGATCGCCAGAGGGTTCTCTGCCTTGGCCTTGGGCTGTGTTCTGGCTGTTTTTGGCTGCGATGCGGTCTTGTCATCAGGTTGTGGAATCAGCAGATCGTCGACATTGGTGGTCCGGTCTTCATTGATCATGAAGCGTGCGTAAGGCTGATCCATGTTGACTTTGGCAATCGAAAGGCCCGTGCCGTGCTGGTAGTCCAGCCCTTCGAGTTGCAGTTGCTGCCACTTCAGGAAGTCGCGCTGTTTGAGCGTGTCGAGTGTGTGAAGCTGATTGACCTGCGCTTTGCCGGTAACGCTGAACGCCAGCGGTTCGGTGCTTTTCAGGTTGACCGCCAGATCGCTGCCCAGCATGCCGCTGCGCATTTCCAGACGAATGAACGGGCTGATGTAGGCTTGGGCGAGGCGCAGGTCGATGTCGCGGGTAGTTACGTTAAGTTGTGCACTGACTGGGTTGAGGTTCACATCGCCGGCTGCAGTGAGGTTGCCCTGTTTGCCCAGCCCGGTATCAAGCTTAAGCGTGAAGGGGGATTTGTTCAGGCTGTCGAAATTCTGGATGTCCAGATTCAGCGGGCCAACATCCAGAGCAACAGGCTCTTGAGGTACGCGATCTGCCAGGTGGACCATGTAATTGCGCAGCTGCACATCTCGCAGCAGCACCTGCCATGGCGTGCTTTGCGTGGCGGGCTTGGCGCTGGCTTTGACAGAGGCGTCGGTCGTGGGTGCCGGTTCAGCCGCCTTGTCGTCCACGGCCGGTGTTTGCGCTGCCGCTGGCTTGCCCGGTTGGCTGGCGAATAGTTTCTGCCAGTCCAGTTGCCCGTCGGCTTCGCGCGCTGCCCAGGTTTCCAGTTTCTGGCTGCGGATCTTGCCTACGGTCACCAGCTGCTTTGCCAGATCGACTGATGTTTCGCTCACGTCCAGGCGTTGCAGGCGTACCAGAGGGCGACCGTCTGGCGTGTTCAACGCGAAGGGCGCGACACTGGCCGACACATTGGTCAGCTTCAGCTCGGTTTCCTTGGCCAGATTGAGTGTGTAGGCGGTGCTGAAATTCAGCACGCCGTCCTCAAGCGCCAGCGGCAACGCATCACGCACGTAAGGCCACCACAGCTTCATCTTGCTGTCGGTGACTTTCAGCGTCCCTTCCGAGGTGATCGGTATCAGGCTGATACGCCCGACCCAGTCGATCTGCCCGCCATCCGGACCTGCCGCGACCAGCGTCATGTCGGCATTGTCTTCGGGTAATGTGCTGAGGTTCTTGAGTTCGAAATTGAGTGTGTCGTAGAGAAATTCGATGGGCTGACTTGGGCGCATATCCTGAAAGTGAACATAGCCATCGGCCAGTTTTATTTCGTCGATACGCAGCGGGAACGGCTTGCCGGGTGGTTCGTCCTTGGCAGGTTCGCTGGCTGGCAGCTTGAACAGTTGCGCCAGATTGAGCTTGCCTTGCTTGTCGAACAACAGCTCGGTCTTGGGTTTGATCAGCTCGATGCGTTGTAGGTGCAGGGCCCGTGTCCACAGGCTGTCGATTTGCAGGTTGGCATAAAGCTTTTCAAACGCGACCTGTTCCTTGCCCGGCGTGCCGATGTTCAGGCCCCAGAGCGTCAGCTCCAGCGTGTAGGGATTGAATTCCAGGCGTTCAAGCTTCGCCAGCACGGTGGCGTAATTGGCCAATTGCTGATTGGCGATCCGCAGAGCGACACCGGGAAGAATGAAGAACCCCAGCAAGCTGTAGAGCACGATCACAGTCAGCAAGGAGCCAAGTGTGCGTTTCAATCCTCTGGACATGGGCAGCGGCGTCTCTCTCTTTTGGAAGCCCTTGGAGTATGGCATGCCTGTTCGGTTCCCAAGGCACTGCCGTCGCCGCTCGTAGGAACTTTCCGATAGTGCTTTGTGATACCAGCCGCCGGATCAGAGTTGCAGGATCAGCGTTTTCAGGGGGGGCTGATTATCCAGAGACGGGAAGTCCTTGGCAGGAAGCATCTCCTGGCAGTCGCGTACCGGGCGTCCAGCCTTGGTGGCACAGCGTAATACCTGCTCACGCCAGTCCTGCATGCTGACCTTCGCAAGGTTGTTGCAGCAGATCAGCACGCCGCCGTCTGCCGTCGTCAACAGCGCCGGCTTGAGCAGGCTTTGATAGTCGCGCAACAGGTCAACGGTGCCGAACGCACTTTTGGCCCAGGCAGGGGGGTCAAGCAGGACCAGATCATACTGGCGCTGTTGCAGTTTTACGTAGCTGGGCAATTGCTGGCTACGCCGCGCTGCAATCGGCAGCCCCGCCAGTTGGCGGATTGCCGGAAAATAATCCGACTGGATGAACTGCATGGGTGGCAGTTGCGGGTTAAGCGCACCATTCTCTCGACCCACGGCCAGATTGCCCTCGGCGAAGTCCAGATTGCACACCTCGCTCGCGCCACCGGCCGCAGCGCTGAGACCGACGCCGCAGGTATAGGCGAACAGGTTCAGCACGCTTTTGCCGGCGCTGTGCTGTTTGACCCAGCCACGCGTGTTGCGCAGGTCCAGAAACAACAACGGGTCTTGGCCCGCATGTCGGCCACGGACCCGATAGTTGAGCCCCCACTCATGCCCGATATGGTCGGCCAGCGCCGCTTCGTCAGCCTTGTAGACCGTATCCTGGCGATCCACGCGTGAGTTGCCTTGCGAGCGATCGTTATAGACAAGCAGCGTTTCCAGGCCCAGTCGTGTGTTGACTTGCTCGTGCAGCGCAAGCAATGCATCGCGATCCAGGCGGGTGTGGAAGCTTTGTACCAGCAACTGCGGGCCGTAGCGGTCGATGGTCAGCCCGCTGGCGCCTTCCTGACTGCCGTGAAACAGCCGATAGCAGTCCGTGCCCTGCTGATGCAGTTCGCCCAGCAACGATTGACGATTATCGAGGGCGACGCTGAGCGCCTGATTCAAGGAAGACATGCTAAGCGCCTCGGGCTGGAATAAGGCGCGGGAGTTTAACAGCTAGCGGGCGCTGACGGTTTTTAGCGTCAGCCGCGTTGTTCAGGTCCTGTGCTGTCATACAGCGCCAACATTCCCCTGTTACGGTACTTTTTTGCCTGTCAGCGAGGGGATAACCGTGAGCCAGTTCGATCTCAAGCGTCGCCGTGTCATCCAGGCCGTGGGGGCCGGTTTGCTGTTGCCGGGGCTTGCGCCTGCGGTGATCGCTTCGGTGCAGGACCGCCCGAAAATGGTCGATGGTGTGCAGTCCGGAGATGTGCTCGGCGACAAGGCCATGGTCTGGAGCCGCAGCGACCGGCCTTCGCGGATGGTGGTCGAATGGGACACACGCAGTATGTTTACCCAGCCACGGCGCGTGGTCTCGGCGCTCGCCGATCAGCGTACCGACTTCACCGCGCGGGTCGAATTGAGCGGGCTGCCGGTCGATCAGGCGATTTTCTACCGCGTCTCGTTCGAGGATGCTCAAAGCGGTGTCGCCAGCGAGCCCTGGTTCGGCCATCTGCGCAGCACGCCCCAACAGCGTCGTGACATCCGTTTCGTCTGGAGTGGCGACACGGTGGGGCAGGGCTTCGGTATCAACCCTGACATTGGTGGCATGCGTATCTATGAGGCGATGCGCTTGCGTTTGCCGGACTTTTTTATCCACAGCGGTGACACCATTTACGCCGACGGGCCAGTGCCCGAGCAGATCACCACGGAAGGCGGGCGGATCTGGCGCAACCTGACCACCGAGGCGAAAAGCAAGGTGGCGGAGACCCTCGACGAGTACCGAGGCAATTACCGCTATAACCTGATGGATGAAAATCTGCGCCGCTTCAACGCAGAAGTGCCGCAGATCTGGCAATGGGATGACCACGAAGTCACCAACAACTGGTCGCCCAGCAAGCAGCTTGATGAGCGTTACAAGGTCAAGGATATCCAGCTGCTGTCCTCGCGTGCCCGCCAGGCTTATCTGGAGTACGCGCCGCTGCGCTTGCAGCAAGCCGACAATGGCGGACGCATTTATCGCAAGATTCCCTACGGTCCAATGCTCGACGTTTTTGTCCTCGATATGCGCAGCTACCGCGATGGCAATGATGCCAATCTGGCCGAAAAACCGGGCCCTACCACTGCATTTCTTGACCGTGAGCAACTTGACTGGCTCAAGCGCGAACTCAATGCGTCGCGCGCGCAATGGAAGGTCATTGCTGCTGACATGCCCATCGGCCTTGGCGTACCGGATGGCGAGGTGAGCCCCGGTGTGGCGCGCTGGGAAGCCATCGCCAACGGCAATGACGGACCGGCGCTTGGCCGCGAGCTGGAGGTTGCCGAATTGCTGGCCTACCTGCGCGCGCAGAAGATTCGCGACTGTGTCTGGCTGACGGCCGATGTCCATTACTGCGCCGCGCATCATTACCAGCCGGATCGTGCCGTGTTTCAGGACTTCGACCCGTTCTGGGAATTCGTCGCCGGGCCGCTGAATGCGGGCAGCTTCGGTCCCAATGTACTGGACAAGACGTTCGGTCCGGAACTGGTGTTCCAGAAGGCGCCCCCTGCACAGAACACCTCGCCTTTTGCGGGTTATCAGTTCTTTGGCGAAGTGAACATCGACGGGCAGACCGGCGAGATGTCTGTTGCCCTGCGCGATCTTGATGGCGTTTCAGTGTTCGAGCGCAAATTGCAGCCGACCGTGGAGGTTAGCCGCATTGTCTGACAGAGAATCGGGGTTGTTCAGGTAAGCCTTTAGGAAATTCCTTGCAACATGCTTGTCGTGTGTGGCCTATCATGAGCTACCTAACGACGGGACCGGGTGTGTTGCATGCTGGCTATTTTTCTCCAAACCCTGAACATCACCGCCCCGGTGTTTGCCATGCTGTTTCTGGGCGTATTGCTCAAACGCATCGGTGCTATCAACGACGGATTTATCGTCGCGGCTTCCGGGCTGGTGTTCAACGTCACGATGCCTGCGCTGCTGTTTCTGGGCATCATTCACGCTGATTTGCGCGCGGCTCTGCAACCCAGATTGCTCATCTTTTTCAGTGTCGCGACGCTGCTGAGTTTCGCATTCGCCTGGGGCTGGGCGATCTGGCGCTGCCCGCAAGAAGAGCGTGGCGTTTACGTTCAGGGCGCGTTCCGTGGCAACAACGGGGTAATCGGCCTGGCGCTGGCGGCGAGCATGTACGGCCCTTATGGCATTTCGTTGGGGGCGATTCTGGCCGCGCTGGTCATCGTCTTCTACAACACGTTGTCGACAATTGTGCTGGCGGTTTACAGCCCGGTGATCAAGTCCGACCCCTGGAGCGTGTTCAAAAGTGTGCTGGCCAATCCGTTGATCATCAGCGTCATCATCGCATCGCCTTTCGCTTACTTCAGCATAGGCCTGCCCAGGTGGCTGGAGACGTCCGGCAGTTATCTGGCGCAAATGACCCTGCCGCTGGCGCTGATCTGCATCGGCGGCACGCTGTCGCTGGCCTCGCTGCGTAAAAGTGGCAGTCTGGCGATCAGTGCCAGCGTCATGAAAATGATCACGCTGCCGCTGCTCTGCACGCTGGCCGCCTGGCTGGTCGGTTTTCGCGGCGCGGAACTGGGCATTCTGTTCCTGTACTTCGCGAGCCCGACGGCCGCTGCCAGCTACATCATGGCGCGCACCGCCAACGGCAACTACGAACTGGCCGCCGCGATCATCGTCATCACCACGCTGGCCGCCGCGGTCACTACCAACGTGGGAATTTTCATTCTGCAATGGGGCGGCTGGATCTAGTCCGGCTTTACGTAGCTGTCGATGACTTCCTGTGCTGCACGGAACGCGTCGATGGCTGCTGGCACGCCGGCATAGACCGCGCAGTGCAGCAGCGCCTCGCGAATTTCCTCCACCGTGCAACCGTTGTTCAGTGCTCCACGAACATGGCCCTTTAGCTCTTGCGGGCATTTCAGGGCGGTGAGGGTGGCCAGGGTGATCAGGCTGCGGGTTTTCAGCGGCAAACCCTCACGACTCCAGACGCTGCCCCAGGCGTGTTCGTTGACGAAGTCCTGCAGCGGCTGGCTGAACTCGGTTGCGTTACCCAGCGCACGGTCGACGTAGACATCGCCCATTACCTGACGACGGATCTGCTCGCCTTCGCTGATTGTCTTGTCTGTCATGGCATTCCCCTTGTATCGATGCGGATTGAGGTCAGTGCTGGCGTCTCCAGGCGCGGATCGTGCCCCAGGCAACAATAACGCCGAGCACAGGCAGAACCAGAGTAAGCATTTTTGTTTCGAGCCTTTCGGCCAGTGCCATTCCAGTGCTGATCGCCAGAATATGCAGCCCGTACGTCAGGTACAGCGACAGCAGAAACACCCCTTCCATGCGGTCTATCCGGTAGCCGGAATAGAACAGCGGCACACAAAGCAGCGAAACACCGAGCATGATCGGCAGGTCGAACACCATTGCATTCGGCGAGATCGTCAGCGGCACCGGGGCGAACAGTGCAGTCACTCCCAATACCCCCAGCAGGTTGAACAGATTGCTGCCGATCACATTCCCCACTGCAATATCCCGTTCGCCACGAAACGCCGCGATCAGCGAGGTCATCAGGGCGGGCAATGAGGTGCCGATGGCGATGATGGTCAGGCCGACAATGCGCTCCGAAAGCCCCAGATGGATGGCGATCACGACCGACGCGTCAACCAGCAAGTGCCCGCCAGCGGTCAGCAGCAGCAAGCCTGCGGCAAGCATGAGGATGCGCGTGAAGGTGCGTGGTTTCTCTGTTGTTTCGGCATGGCCGTGGCGCGGCGTGTGACCGCCCTGGCGGATGATGACAATCAGGCAGACCAGCAAACCTGCAAGCAGCAGTGCACCGTCAAATTTGCTGAATTCGCCGTTCCATGACAGGCCGATGGCCAGCAGGCAGGCACCGATCATCAGCGGAATATCGATGTGCAGCACCTGGCGGGCAACGCGTAACGGGATGATCAGCGCGCATAGGCCAAGAATCACCAGGACATTGAAGATGTTGCCACCGATGACGCTGCCTACGGCGATGTCGGTGTTATCGGCAAACGCAGCTTGCAGGCTTACCGCCATTTGCGGCGCGCTGGTGCCCATCGCCACCACGGTCAGGCCAATGAGCAATGGCCTGACCTTGAAAATCGCCGCCAGATGCACTGCCGCACGCACTGAAAGTTCTGCCCCGATCAACAGCAATAGCAGGCCGCTGAACATTTGAATGAGCGCGGGGGCGGGCAGGGTCGATAGCTGGAGAATACGAGAGTCCTTGTTGGTGTTGATGGGGGTTAAGGCTAATCGAGGGCCTGAACACGCACTGGCGCGGTGCCGCTACGCAGCATACCCAGTTGTTCGGCTGCTTCGCGAGAGACATCGATCAAACGACCACGCGTGTGAGGGCCGCGATCATTGATGCGTACGACCACTGACCTGTCGTTGTCCAGGTTAGTGACCTTGACGCGCGTGCCGAATGGCAACTGCCTGTGTGCGGCAGTCAGGGCGTTCTGATTGAAGGGTTCGCCACTGGCTGTGCGATTGCCATGATGGCGGGCACCGTAATAAGCGGCTGTGCCGGTCTCGTCATAACCGTGAGGGTCGATGATGTGATTGGCGCAGCCTGCCAGTAACGTCAGCAGGCTGCAGGCAAAAATAAGGCGGCGCATGGGTTGGGTTCCTGAGTGCCGGAGTAGGTGTGGTTGACTCTCATGCCAATCCTCCATGCTGGCATGCATTTCCTGACGCTCCGCGTCGCAACTCGATGTCGCAGCGCGCACGCAACAGCGGACGCAGAGCGTCCAGAACTGCATTCCCACGCGGAGCGTGAGGAACGATAGGTGCGCGTGTTGCACCGCGTACCCAACAGTAGACGCAGAGCTTCCAGAACGGCGCCCCCACGCTGGAGCGTGAAGAACGATAGGTGCGCGTGTTGCACCGCGTACCCAACAGTGGACGCAAAGCTTCCAGAACGGTGCCCCCACGCTGGAGCGTGAAGAACGATAGGTGCGCGCGAGAACACCTATCGTGCCAATGCTCCGCGTTGGCATGCATTTCATGACGCTCCGCGTCATAACACGGTGCTTCACCGTGTACTCGGCATTGGAGCGATCAGCCCTCCAGCTTGGCCTTCAGCAACTCGTTGACCTGCTGCGGGTTGGCCTTGCCTTTGGAGGCTTTCATTGCCTGACCGACGAAGAAACCGAACATCTTGCCGCGCTTGGCTTCATCAGCGGCGCGATATTGTTCGACCTGCTCCGCGTTGGCAGCCAGCATCTCGTCGAGCATCGATTCGATGGCACCGCTGTCGGTTACCTGCTTCAGGCCGCGCTTGTCGATGACTTCATCGGCACTGCCTTCGCCATTGGCCATCGCCTCGAAAACCATTTTCGCGATCTTGCCGGAAATGGTGTTGTCGGTGATGCGCTTGAGCATGCCACCCAGTTGCTCGGCACTGACTGGCGACTGTTCGATTTCCAGGCCCTGTTTGTTCAGCAGGCTGCCCAGTTCGACCATGACCCAGTTGGCGGCCAGCTTGGCGTCACCGCTGATGCTGACCACCTGCTCGAAGTAGTCGGCCTGCTCGCGGCTGGAGGCCAGCACACTGGCATCGTAGGTCGACAGGCCGAACTGGCTCTGGAAACGTTCGCGCTTCTGCGGCGGCAGTTCCGGCAATGTGGCGCGGGTTTCTTCGAGGAACGAATCCTCGATGATCACCGGCAACAGGTCCGGGTCGGGGAAGTAACGGTAGTCGTTGGCTTCCTCCTTGCTGCGCATGGCGCGGGTTTCGTTGGTGTTCGGATCGTACAGGCGGGTCTGCTGGATAACCTTGCCGCCGTCTTCGATCAGATCGATCTGGCGCTGGATCTCGCTGTTGATCGCCTTCTCGATGAAGCGGAACGAGTTGACGTTCTTGATCTCGCAACGTGTGCCGAACTCGACCTGGCCCTTCGGGCGAATCGACACGTTGCAGTCGCAACGCAACGAGCCTTCGGCCATGTTGCCGTCACAGATGCCCAGATAACGGACGATCGCATGAATGGCTTTTACATAGGCCACGGCTTCCTTGGCACTGCGCATGTCCGGCTCGGAAACGATTTCCAGCAGCGGCGTGCCGGCACGGTTCAGGTCGATACCGGTCATGCCCTGGAAGTCTTCGTGCAGGCTTTTGCCTGCATCTTCCTCAAGATGCGCGCGGGTGATGCCGATGCGCTTGACTGTGCCGTCTTCCAGAGTGATGTCCAGGTGGCCCTTGCCGACAATCGGCAGCTCCATCTGGCTGATCTGGTAGCCCTTGGGCAGGTCGGGGTAGAAGTAGTTCTTGCGGGCAAACACGTTGTGCTGGCCGATTTCGGCATCCACCGCCAGGCCGAACTTGACGGCCATGCGCACGGCTTCCTTGTTCAGCACCGGCAGAACGCCGGGCATGCCCAGATCGACGAGGCTGGCCTGGGTGTTGGGCTCGGAGCCGAACGTGGTGGCGCTACCGGAAAAAATCTTTGATTGGGTCGAAAGCTGGGTATGAATCTCCAGCCCGATGACGACTTCCCATTGCATGTGTTTCTCCTCAGAAGCCTTCAGGTGCGCGAGTGTGCCAGTCGGTGACTTGCTGATACTGATGCGCCACATTCAAGAGACGGCCTTCCTGGAAATACGGAGCGAGCAACTGCACGCCGACCGGCAGGCCATCGACAAAGCCTGCGGGCATGGACAAGCCGGGCAGGCCCGCCAGGTTGGCGGTGATGGTGTAGAAGTCTTCCAGGTATTCGGCAATCGGATCGTTGGTCTTGGCGCCGATTTTCCAGGCCGGGTTGGGCGTGGTCGGGCCGAGGATTACGTCGACTTCGGCAAATGCACTCATGAAATCGTTCTTGATCAGGCGACGGATCTTCTGCGCTTGCAGGTAATAAGCGTCGTAGTAGCCCGCCGACAGCGCATAGGCGCCCACCATGATGCGGCGCTGGACTTCCGGGCCAAAGCCTTCAGCGCGGGAACGCTTGTACAGGTCGGTCAGGTCTTTCGGGTCTTCGCAGCGGTAGCCGAAACGCACGCCGTCGAAGCGCGACAGGTTGGACGAGGCCTCAGCCGGCGCGATGACGTAGTAGGCCGGGATTGCGTGTTGCAGGTTTGGCAGGCTGACTTCCTTGACGACCGCACCGAGTTTTTCCAGCTCCTTGACGCTTTCATGCACCAATTGCGCGATACGCGGGTCCAGGCCTGCGCTGAAATACTCTTTCGGTACGCCAATACGCAGCCCCTTGAGCGAGGTATTGAGGCTGGCGGAGTAGTCCGGAACCGGCTCGTCGATGCTGGTCGAGTCCTGCGGGTCGAAGCCGGCCATGCCTTGCAGCAGCAGTGCGCAATCTTCGGCGGTGCGCGCCATTGGCCCTGCCTGATCGAGGCTTGAAGCGTAGGCAATCATGCCCCAGCGCGACACACGACCATAGGTAGGCTTGAGGCCAGTGAGGTTGGTCAGTGCCGCAGGCTGGCGAATCGAGCCGCCGGTGTCGGTGCCGGTTGCGGCAGGCAGCAGGCGTGCAGCAACCGCCGCTGCCGAACCACCGGAAGAGCCTCCGGGCACGCATTGCAGATTCCACGGGTTTTTCACCGCGCCGTAATGGCTGGATTCGTTGGCCGAACCCATGGCGAATTCGTCCATGTTGGTCTTGCCCAGCGTTACCGTGCCTGCCGAAGCCAGTTTCGACACAACCGTGGCGTCATACGGCGCCTTGAAGTTGTCGAGCATCCGGGAGCCGCAACTGGTACGAATTCCCTGAGTGCAGAACAGGTCCTTGTGCGCCAGCGGGGCGCCGAGCAGCGGGCCGTTCTCACCGGCGGCGCGCCGAGCGTCTGCCGCCTGGGCCTGAGTGATGGCCAGGTCTTCGGTGAGGCTGATGAAGCTGTTGAGCTGCGGGTCGAGCGTCGCGATACGCGACAGCAGAACGCGGGTCAGCTCTTCAGAAGAAAACTTTTTTTCGGCGAGTCCGCGAGCGATCTCGGCCAGAGTCATTTGATGCATGCAGGCGCTTTCCCTTACTCGATGACTTTCGGAACCAGATAGAGGCCGTCTTGGACCGCTGGTGCGATGGCTTGGTAAGTGTCACGACGATTTCGCTCGGTGACGGCGTCTTCGCGCAGGCGCTGGGTGGCTTCCAGCGGGTGGGCCAGAGGTTCGATGCCAGTGGTGTCGACCGCTTGCATCTGATCGACCAGCCCAAGAATGCTGTTAAGTGCTTCGGTGGTACGCGGGATATCGGCGTCATTGAGACCCAGTCGGGCCAGATGAGCGATCTTTTCCACGTCGGAGCGTTCAAGCGCCATGGGGTATCTCCAGTGGAATGCTTATGGATTTGCTTTGTTGCCAATTGCGGAACACTATCGCGTTATTACTGTCTCAAGCCGCTAACGTCGAGGGTCATGTTCGGAAAACCGCCAATTTAGCATATTGGCTCCTTGCCCAAAATCCCTGTCGTTGTTAGAGTTTGCCGCACTTTTTTTACCACGCGTTCCCTAGGGTCCCTTTCCCATGTTCAAGAAACTGCGTGGCATGTTTTCCAGTGATCTATCCATCGACCTGGGCACTGCCAACACCCTTATCTACGTGCGTGAGCGCGGTATCGTTCTGAATGAACCCTCTGTCGTTGCCATTCGTACTCACGGCAACCAGAAGAGTGTCGTGGCCGTCGGTACCGAAGCCAAGCGCATGCTGGGCCGTACTCCAGGCAACATCGCAGCCATTCGTCCAATGAAAGACGGCGTTATCGCCGACTTCAGCGTCTGCGAAAAAATGTTGCAGTACTTCATCAACAAGGTCCACGAAAACAGCTTTCTGCAGCCCAGCCCTCGTGTGCTGATCTGCGTTCCGTGCAAATCCACCCAGGTTGAGCGTCGTGCCATTCGCGAATCTGCCCTGGGTGCAGGTGCACGCGAAGTATTCCTGATCGAAGAGCCAATGGCCGCTGCAATCGGTGCCGGTCTGCCGGTGGAAGAAGCTCGCGGTTCGATGGTTGTCGACATCGGCGGCGGCACCACCGAGATCGCGCTGATTTCCCTGAACGGTGTGGTGTATGCCGAGTCCGTACGTGTAGGCGGCGACCGTTTCGATGAAGCGATCATCACTTATGTGCGTCGTAACTACGGCAGCCTGATCGGCGAATCCACCGCCGAGCGCATCAAGCAGGAAATCGGTACGGCCTACCCGGGCGGTGAAGTGCGTGAAGTCGACGTTCGCGGCCGCAACCTGGCTGAAGGCGTGCCACGTGCGTTCACCCTGAACTCCAACGAAGTGCTTGAAGCGCTTCAGGAGTCATTGGCGACCATCGTTCAGGCGGTCAAGAGCGCTCTGGAGCAGTCGCCTCCGGAACTGGCCTCGGACATCGCCGAGCGTGGTCTGGTCCTGACCGGTGGCGGTGCATTGCTGCGTGATCTGGACAAATTGCTGGCTCAGGAAACAGGTCTGCCGGTGATCGTTGCCGAAGACCCGCTGACCTGCGTAGCCCGCGGCGGTGGCCGTGCGCTGGAAATGATGGATAAGCACACCATGGATCTGCTCTCCAGCGAGTAATTCGCCGGAGTGCCTTTCACGGAGTCTTTTGTATGCAGGTGGCGTATGTGCTACCTGTATGCATCGTGCTGACACCGAAACAGGGTGCCTATCTCTTTCATTTGTCCAGGCCGGTTACATACCGCATGAATAATTGCCAATCGAAGTTCGATCCAACGATCGCATGCCCCGGAGGAGCGGCCTATTAAACCGCTTTTCGCAAAAGGCCCTTCGCTGGGCGTACGTCTGCTGGTGCTGGCCGTTCTGTCGGTTGCGTTGATGGTTGTCGACGCCCGCTTTACGATCCTCAAGCCCGTGCGCAGCCAGATGTCGATGGTGCTCATGCAGTCCTACTGGATCGTTGATCTGCCACAACGTTTGTATCAAGGCGTTGCCAGTCAGTTCGGCAGCCGCACAGAGCTGATCGCCGAAAACGAAAAACTCAAGACCGAAGCGTTGCTCCTGCAAGGTCGCCTGCAAAAGCTGGCGGCACTGACCGAGCAGAATGTTCGTTTGCGTGAGTTGCTGAACTCTTCTGCGCTGGTCAACGAAAAGGTCGAGGTCGCCGAGTTGATCGGCATGGACCCGAACCCCTTCACCCATCGCATCATCATCAACAAGGGCGAGCGCGACGGCGTTGTGCTGGGCCAGCCGGTGCTCGATGCGCGTGGCCTGATGGGCCAGGTTGTCGAGCTGATGCCGTACACCTCGCGGGTCCTGCTGCTGACTGATACGACCCACAGCATTCCGGTGCAGGTGAATCGCAACGGCCTGCGTGCTATCGCCAGCGGCACCGGCAACCCTGAACGGCTTGAGCTTCGGCATGTGGCAGATACTGCCGACATCAAAGAGGGCGATCTGCTGGTCAGTTCCGGCCTGGGGCAGCGCTTCCCGGCTGGCTACCCGGTGGCTACGGTCAAGGAAGTGATTCACGACTCCGGCCAGCCGTTCGCAATCGTGCGTGCCGTGCCAACCGCCGCATTGAATCGCAGCCGTTATCTGCTGCTGGTGTTCTCGGACGGCCGTTCGCCGGAAGAGCGGGCTGCCGACGCGGCGCAAGCGCAGGAATCCATCGACAAGGGTATCGAGCCTTCAGTGATGGCGACCCTGCCGCCGCCGACACCTGCTTTCCCGATGTGGCCGCAAGCAACTGTTCCGGTATTCCCGGGCAGCACTGCAACGCACAAGCCTGCTGCGCAATCGACAACGCCTGCGCCGGCTGCAGCGCCTGTGACACCGGCAAGGCCTGCCGCCCGGCCTGCTGCTTCACAGCCGCCTGCTTCAAGACCTTCCACTGCTCGGGAGCCTATCGATGGTTAGTCATGTTTCCGGGCGCAATGGCTGGGTGGTCTGGCTGACGTTTGCGATCGGTCTGTTGCTGAGCGTTTCGCCGCTGCCGCAATTCATGGAAATTTTCCGGCCCTTGTGGCTGGCCCTGTTGCTGACCTTCTGGGTTCTGGCGCTGCCGCACAAATACGGTATGACCACTGCGTGGATACTGGGGCTGATGGAAGATGTGCTGTATGGCACATTGCTTGGCCAGAATGCGCTGATCCTCAGCCTGATCACGTTTCTGGTGATGTCCCTGCAGCAGCGTCTGCGTATGTTCCCCATGTGGCAGCAATGTCTGGTGCTGTTGGTCGTATTCGGTCTGGCGCAGCTTGCGCAGCTCTGGCTGAGTGCATTGACCGGCAACCGTCAGCCTACGCTGGCGCTGGTTCTACCCGCGCTGGTCAGTGCCCTGTTGTGGCCCTGGATCAGCTATGGCCTGCGTGGATTGCGCAAACGTTTGAAAATCAATTAAGCGCAAGGTGAGCGCGACGCCCCGCTGCGTCCCTGGCGCTCACCCGAACAGACACGGAGATGTCCTTATGCCCTCGCTTTATCTGGCTTCTGGCTCGCCGCGCCGCCGCGAACTTCTGACTCAGATCGGTGTGTCCTTTACCGTACTGAACGCTCAGATTGACGAAACTCCCTTCGACCACGAAACCCCGGCTGCCTATGTCGAGCGTCTTGCGCTCGGCAAGGCCCAGGCCGGGCTGTCTGTGCTGGCGGCCGAACAACAGGCCTGCGTGATGGGCGCTGACACGGCGGTGGTGCTTGATGGGCGCATTCTCGGCAAGCCGGCCGATGAGGCGGATGCTCTGGCCATGCTGACGGCCCTGTCCGGGCGCGAGCACGAAGTGATGACTGCCGTTGCGCTGAGTGATCGGCATCGCAGTGAAACCCGTATTGTGACCAGTCGCGTGCGCTTTCGCCCGATTCAACCCCACGAGGCCCAAGCCTACTGGGCCAGTGGCGAGCCTGCCGACAAGGCCGGAGGCTATGCCATTCAAGGGCTGGCGGCGATTTTCGTCGAGGGCCTGCAAGGCAGCTATTCTGGGGTGGTTGGTCTGCCTCTGTGTGAAACCGCAGAACTGCTTGGCCATTTCGGCATACCCTGCTGGCAATGCCTGGAAGGTGACGAGTCATGAGTGAAGAGATCCTGATCAACATCACCCCGATGGAATCACGGGTGGCAGTGGTAGAAAACGGTGTTCTGCAAGAGGTGCACGTCGAGCGTACCCAACGCCGCGGCATCGTCGGCAATATCTACAAAGGCAAGGTAGTGCGGGTGCTTCCCGGCATGCAGGCGGCGTTCATCGATATCGGTCTGGACCGCGCTGCATTCATTCATGCCTCGGAAATATCCATGCGTGAAGGGCCTGCCGTCGAGAGCATTGCGTCGCTGGTGCATGACGGCCAGAGCCTTGTGGTGCAAGTCACCAAGGACCCCATCGGCAGCAAAGGCGCGCGGCTGACTACCCAGCTCTCCATTCCGTCACGGTATCTGGTGTACATGCCGCGCACTGCGCATGTAGGCATTTCCCTGAAAATCGAGGACGAGGCAGAGCGTGAACGACTGAAAAAAGTTGTCAGCGATTGTGTCGCCCTGGAAGGTATCAAAGAGGCCGGAGGCTTTATTCTGCGTACCGCGGCCGAAGGTGCCGGTGCTGATGAAATCCTCATGGATATCCGCTATCTGCGCAGGCTCTGGGATCAGATCGGCGAGCAGATCAAGACCGTCAGCCCGCCTACGGTGATTTATGAGGACCTGGGCCTGGCCCTGCGTACCTTGCGTGACCTGGTGAGCCCGCGTATCGAAAAAATCCGCATCGACTCGCGGGAAACCTTTCAGAAGACCACCCAGTTCGTGGCTGAATTGATGCCGGAGATTGCCGACAGGCTGGAGCATTATCCGGGAGAACGGCCGATCTTCGACCTCTATGGGGTCGAGGATGAAATCCAGAAAGCTCTCGAACGCAAGGTGCCGCTCAAGTCCGGTGGTTATCTGGTGGTCGATCCGGCCGAGGCGATGAGCACCATCGACGTCAATACCGGCGCGTTTGTGGGGCATCGCAACCTTGAAGAAACCATCTTCAAGACCAACCTGGAAGCCGCGACAGCCATTGCCCGGCAGCTGCGCCTGCGCAATCTGGGCGGCATCATCATTATCGATTTCATCGACATGGAAGACGGTGAGCACCAGCGTCAGGTGTTACGCACGCTGGAGAAACAGCTGGAGCGCGATCACGCCAAAACCAATATCATCGGTATCACCGAGCTTGGCCTGGTGCAGATGACCCGCAAGCGCACCCGTGAAAGTCTTGAGCAAGTGCTCTGCGAGCCCTGCCATTGCTGCGCGGGTAGGGGCAAGCTGAAAACCCCCGAGACTATTTGCTATGAAATCTTTCGCGAGATCCTGCGAGAAGCCCGAGCCTATCAGGCGGTGGGTTATCGGGTTCTGGCCAATCAGCGCGTGGTCGATCGCTTGCTCGACGAGGAGTCGGGCAATGTGGCTGAACTGGAGAGCTTCATTGGCCGGACCATCCGTTTTCAGGTAGAAACCATGTACTCGCAGGAACAATACGACGTGGTGCTGCTCTGAGGGTGCTGATCGTTTGAAATATGATGACAAGTGCCCTTCGGGTTTCTGGCAGGTATGCCGTTTTATCGAGAATGATGCGTGGGAAATGAGCAAAACCTGTACCTGAACGCACCTGCACACCTGAGCCGGAATCGATTCGCCGATTCCGCTGCTTGTATCCCGCAGCGGAGGGCATCCTGAGATGGGTCGTCTTCCTCGCCTTGTTGCAACCCTGACCCGTTGGGGGCTGAGCCTGTGCGCACTGGTTTTGGTGCTCGCGGCGTTGTACGTAAGCCTCGGGCGTCAGCTCACGCCGCTGGTTGCCGAATACCGTGTGGATGTGGAAACCAGGGCCAGCAGCGCGCTTGGCATGCCGTTGAGCATTGGCAGTCTGGAAGGCAGCTGGAGCCGGTTTGCCCCGGTTTTTCTGGCTCACGACGTCATGGTCGGAGAGGGTTCCAGTGCTGTGCGTCTTGATCGTGTAAGGGTTGTTCCCGACCTCTGGGAAAGCCTGCTGGCGCGTCAAGTGCGCATCGCTCATCTCGAGGTGGACGGCCTGCAGTTCATGCTCAGGCAGGACAAGGAGGGCAACTGGTCGGTACAGGGCTTGCCAGTGCGCAACGACAGCCCGTTCGACCCCGGGCAAGTGCTTGAGCAAATGCAGATGGTCTCGCACTTGTCGCTGCTCGACAGCCAGGTCACTGTGCAACCGTTTGACGCCGCGCCGCTGACCCTGACCTATGTAAACCTCAGTCTGGCCACAGGCATTTATCACCAGCGCCTTGATGCACGCCTGACGCTGCCGGATGGTCAGCCGTTTGCCCTGAATGTGCGTTCACGTATCCAGGCCAGTCAGTGGAAGGACGGCGAGGCAGATGTCTACGCCAGCCTGCCGCAAAGCGACTGGGCCAAGTGGTTGCCAAAAAGCCTCACGCGGGAATGGACACTGTCGAAGCTGCAGGCCGGTGGCGAGCTGTGGATGAGCTGGGGCAAGGGCACTGTGCAAAGCGCGACTGCGCGGCTTAATGCGCCGCATGTCAAAGGCGTTTATGCCGGTCGCAAACCCTCGACTGTCGACAATCTCGCGCTCAACGCCTGGTTTGCGCGCACTGACACAGGTTTCGACCTGAACCTCGATTCACTGGCGATGAGCCTGGGCGAAAAGCGCTGGGAAAGCCGCCTGCAACTCACACAAACCGCTGCGACGCCCGACAGCGAAGAACTCTGGCATGTGCAGGCCGATCGCCTGGACCTGACGCCGCTCACGCCGCTTATTGATTCCCTCGCACCGTTGCCGGAGAAAGCCATGGCAGTGGTCGACGGTCTCAAGGTGACAGGCGGGCTGCGTAACGTGTTGCTGGATTACCGTCCACAGGCAACCGGCGACAAGCGCCTGAGCTTTGCCGCCAATCTGGACAAGGTGGGGTTCAACGCCTATCACGGTGCCCCGGCGGCCGGAAATGTCACCGGTGCCATCAGCGGCGATCTGGGCCAGGGCGAACTGCGGCTCGACACCAATGACTTTATGCTTCATCTGGACCCTATCTTCGCCAAGCCCTGGCGCTACCAGAAGGCCAATGCCCGTCTGACCTGGAAGCTCGATGATCAGGCATTTACCCTGATCGCGCCGTATATCAAGGTGCTCGGTGACGAAGGCAAGATCGCGGCAGACTTTCTGATCAGGATTCATCTCAGCCATGAGCAGGAAGACTACATGGACCTGCGGGTCGGCATGGTCGACGGCGATGGCCGTTACACCAGCAAGTATCTGCCTACAGCCCTCAGTCCCGAGCTTGATCACTGGCTGCGCACCGCCGTGGTGAGTGGTGCGGTCAAGCAGGGTTTCTTTCAGTATCAAGGGTCGCTGAACAAGAGTTCGCCCGACACCGCACGCGTCATCAGCCTGTTTTTCGATGTCAGCAACGCAACGCTGGCGTTCCAGCCGGGCTGGCCTTCGTTGACCGGAGTCGACGGCAAGGTTTACGTCGAAAACAGCGGCGTGCGAGTCAAGGCAAGCAAAGGGCAGTTGCTCGATACCAAAGTAAGCAACGTGCTGGTCAATATTCCCCACGTCCCGGCAGGTCAGGACAGCCACCTGCTGGTCGATGGCAGTTTCTCCGGCAATCTGATCGATGGCCTGAAGATTCTCCAGCAAGCGCCCATCGGCACGGCCAGCACGTTTGCCGGCTGGACCGGGGAAGGTCCGCTGGATGGCAAGCTGAAGCTGGATATTCCGCTGGCCAAGGGCGTCGAGCCAAAGGTTGTGGTGGATTTCAGTACCGACAATGCGCGGCTGAAGCTGGTCGACCCGGTTCTGGAATTGACTCGCCTCAAGGGCGATTTCCGCTTTGACAGCGCTAAAGGGCTGAGCGGCAAGGGCATCAAGGCGCAAGCATTTGATCGTCCCGTGACCGCAGAAATCGCTGCCGAAGGCAAGCCAGGCGACAACGTGACACGCATTGTGGCAAACGGGCAGATCACCGTGAAGCGGCTGACCGACTGGCTGAGCGTTACCCAGCCACTGCCGGTGTCGGGTGACTTACCGTATCAGCTGCAATTGACTCTGGACAGCAAGGACTGCCCACTGGTGATCAACTCCACGCTCAAGGGCGTGGCAATCGATCTGCCTGCACCGTTTGGCAAGATTGCCGAGGAGGAGCGTCCCAGCGAGTTCCGCATGACCCTGCAAGGCACGGAGCGCAGGCTTGGCGCGGCGTATAACGATCAGGCCAACTTTGCTTTTGCCGCACCGAATGGCAAGTTTGCCGACGGTCGCGGCGAGCTATATCTGGGGCGCGGCGGGGCGATAGTGCCGGACGCCAAAGGGCTGCGGATTCGTGGCGAATTGTCTGAGCTGGACGTAGCGCCCTGGCAGGAGCTGGCTGGACGATATACCGGCAATGATCCGGGCGGCAGCGCAAAACAACTGCTCAACAGCGTCGACCTGCAGATCGGCAAGCTGACGGCGATGGGCACCACGCTGGATAACGTACGTGTTCAATTGCAGCGCAATGCTGCGGCTTGGGCCTTGTCGCTGGACAGCGCGCTGGCCAAGGGCACTGCCGTGCTGCCCGACGCGAAGTCCGCGCCGATCGGTATCAACATGCTCTACGTGCGACTGCCTGCCTCTGATCCGAATGCGGCGGTCGTCGAGAACGCGCCTGACCCTCTGGCGGATATCGACCCGCACAATATTCCTGCGCTGGACGTGAAGATTGCCCAGCTGTTTCAGGGCGACCAGTTACTGGGTGCCTGGTCGCTGAAAACCCGCCCGACGGCGACCGGTATGCGCATGTCCGACCTGAGTCTGGGGCTCAAAGGTATTTTGCTCGAGGGCGATGGTGCCTGGGAGGGCACTCCGGGCTCCAGCAGCAGCTCGTTCAAGGGGCGTGTGGCAGGCAAGAATCTGGCCGACGTGCTCAAGGCCTGGAACTTCGCGCCGACGGTCACCAGTGAAAGTTTCGAAATGAATGTCGACGGACGCTGGCCGGGTTCGCCTGCCTGGGTGGGCCTCAAGCGCTATTCCGGCAGCCTGGATGCGACGTTGAACAGAGGCCAGTTTGTCGAGGTAGAAGGCGGTGCTCAGGCGCTGCGGGTGTTTGGATTGTTGAATTTCAACTCCATCGGCCGTCGCTTGCGCCTGGACTTCTCCGACCTGCTGGGCAAAGGGCTCAGTTACGACCGGGTCAAAGGGCTGCTGGTCGCCAGTGACGGTGTTTATGTGACGCGCAACCCGATTACCCTGACCGGGCCGTCGAGTAATCTTGAGCTCAACGGTACGCTGGACATGGTCCGCGACCGCGTTGATGCGAAGCTGCTGGTGACCTTGCCGGTGACCAACAACCTGCCGATCGCGGCACTGATTGTCGGTGCGCCCGCCATTGGCGGCGCGCTGTTCCTGGTCGACAAGCTGCTGGGCGACAGGGTTGCCCGCTTCGCCAGCGTGCAATACAAGGTCGAAGGGCCCTGGAAAGAGCCGAAGATCACGTTCGACAAGCCATTTGAAAAGCCCCAATAGCGCCGCATGGAGTACAGTGGTGGCCAGGTCATCAAGGAGCGGGTCGCCATGTCCTTTGCTGTGATTCAGATGGTCAGCCAAAGCGATGTCCAGGCTAATCTGGTCAGCGCTCGCCGCTTGCTGGAGCAGGCAGCCGAAGGTGGCGCGCGGCTCGCGGTGCTGCCCGAAAACTTTGTTGCCATGGGGCGGCGTGACGTGGCCGACATCGGTCGTGCCGAAGCTCATGGGCATGGGCCGATCCTGCCATGGTTGAAACTGGCCGCTCGCGACCTCAAGTTATGGATTGTTGCCGGAACCTTGCCACTGCCGCCGGATGAGCGACCCGATGGCAAGGTGACGGCGTGTTCGTTGCTGATCGATGAACACGGTGAGCAGGTGGCCCGGTATGACAAGCTGCATCTGTTTGATGTGGATGTTGCTGACAATCGGGGCCGCTACCGTGAATCCGATGACTATGCTCACGGAAACAATGTGGTGGTGGCCGATACACCTGTAGGGCGCGTGGGGCTGACAGTCTGTTATGACTTGCGCTTCCCCGAGCTGTACACCGCGCTGCGGGAGGCCGGTGCTGAACTGATTACCGCGCCGTCAGCTTTTACTGCGGTAACGGGTGCTGCGCACTGGGACATTCTGATCCGGGCGCGCGCCATCGAAACCCAGTGTTACGTGCTGGCGGCGGCACAGGGCGGGGTCCATTCGGGGCCTCGCGAGACCTACGGGCACGCGGCCATCGTTGATCCATGGGGCCGCGTACTGGCCGAGCAGGCACAGGGTGAAGCCGTGCTGCTGGCCAAGCGCGACAGTGAAGAACAGGCGTCCATACGGGCGCGGATGCCGGTGTCCAGTCACCGGCGCTTTTTTTCGCAGGACGCCATGCGGCCTGCTTCGGAGTGAATATGAGTGATCTGTCCTCAGTCAGCGAACATCTTCTGGCCCCTGGTGGCCTGAGCCTCGACAGCCTTCAATCGGTGCTCGGAGAGCTTGCCGGGCCGGGTATCGACGCGGCTGATCTGTATTTTCAGGGCATGATCTCCGAGTCCTGGTCGCTCGAAGACGGCATCGTCAAGGAAGGCAGTTTCAATCTCGATCAAGGCGTGGGCGTGCGCGCTCAATCGGGCGAAAAGACTGGTTTCGCTTACAGCAACGCTATCACTGAGGACGCACTGCGCACCGCTGCCCGTGCTGCCCGTTCCATCTCCCGCGCTGGGCAGAATGGCCGGGTGCAGGCTTTTACCTCGCAGGATGTGGCCCAGTTGTACGCCCCGGATAATCCTCTGGAAGTGCTGAGCCGCGCCGAGAAGGTCGAACTGCTCAAACGCATTGACGTCGCGACGCGCGCGCTGGACTCGCGTATCCAGCAGGTGTCGGTGAGCATGGCCGGTGTCTGGGAGCGCATTCTGGTGGCCGCAGCCGATGGCAGCCTGGCCGCCGATGTGCGCCCGCTGGTGCGGTTTAACGTCAGTGTCATCGTCGAGCAGAACGGCCGCCGCGAGCGGGGCGGGCATGGCGGTGGCGGGCGTACGGACTACCGTTATTTCCTGACCGATGATCGTGCCATGGGCTACGCGCGTGAAGCGCTGCGTCAGGCGCTGGTCAATCTGGAAGCGATTCCTGCTCCGGCAGGCACATTGCCGGTGGTGCTGGGTTCCGGCTGGTCAGGCGTGCTGCTGCACGAGGCGGTTGGTCACGGCCTTGAAGGTGACTTCAATCGCAAGGGCAGTTCGGCTTACAGCGGGCGCATGGGCGAGATGGTTGCATCGAAACTTTGCACGATTGTTGACGACGGTACCCTTGCAGGGCGTCGCGGCTCGCTGAGTGTCGATGACGAAGGCACACCGACCGAGTGCACCACACTGATTGAGAACGGCGTGCTCAAGGGCTACATGCAGGACAAGCTCAATGCTCGCTTGATGGGTGTCGCACGCACTGGTAACGGTCGTCGAGAGTCCTACGCTCACCTGCCGATGCCACGTATGACCAATACCTACATGCTGGGCGGGCAGAGCGACCCGCAGGAAATCATCGCCTCGGTGAAGCGCGGTATTTACTGCGCCAATCTGGGTGGCGGTCAGGTGGATATCACCAGCGGCAAATTCGTGTTTTCGACCAGCGAGGCTTATTTGATCGAGGACGGCAAAATCACTGCGCCGGTCAAGGGTGCGACCTTGATCGGTAACGGGCCGGAAGCCATGAGCAGGGTATCGATGGTGGGCAACGACCTGTCGCTCGACAGCGGCGTGGGGACGTGCGGGAAGGACGGCCAGTCTCTGCCGGTCGGTGTGGGTCAGCCCACGCTGAAAATCGATGCGATCACGGTAGGTGGTACGGGTAGCTGAAGGTGAGTCGGGGCTGGCCGCTTGCTGCTGCCGGCCCCGCGGTTGAAATCAACGCAGACCGCGTTGAAGTTCGTCCAGCTCACGGATGTATTTGAAGATTTTGCGGCTGGTGGCCGGCGGTTTGTTACGTGCAACTTCGTGTTGCGCCTGACGAATCAGCGAGCGCAGCTGCTGACGGTCGGCATCGGGGTATTCGACAACGAATTTCTCGAGGTCGGCGTCATCACCCGCGATCAGGCGATCACGCCAGCGCTCCAAATTGTGAAAACGTTCGTTGTATTGGCGAGTGGAGGCATCGAGTTGGTCCAGCAACACCAGAATGGCTTCCTGGTCCTGATCGCGCATCAGCTTGCCAATGAACAGAATATGCCGCTTTCGCGCGATGTTCGCCGTGTGCTTGGGCGCTTCGGCCAGGGCCTTGCGCAAAGCGTCGGTCAGCGGCAGCTTGGCCAGCACATCGGCTTTGAGTGTTGTCAGTCGCTCGCCGAGGTCGACCAGAGCATGCAGCTCTCGTTTGACCTGGGTTTTGCTTTTCTCCCCGTCGAGGGAGTCGTCGTAAGAATCAACCATGGGGGCAGTCCGCAAAGAAACGCCGCCATGATAACCAGTCGTGGGCCGCTTGTCCGGCCCGGTCGGTATTCGGCCTGTGCTGAAAGAAGAATTTGATGGAGAAAGTCATGAGTGCAACCCAAAGCGTCGGTCCGCAAGCCTTGCCCGAACTGCAGGAACAGGTCGAGCAGATTATCGCCGAAGCCCGGCGTCAGGGCGCCAGCGCCTGCGAAGTCGCAGTGTCGGTGGATCAGGGGCTGTCGACATCGGTCCGTCAGCGTGAAGTTGAAACCGTAGAGTTCAACCGCGACCAGGGTTTCGGTATCACCCTGTATGTCGGGCAGCGTAAAGGCTCTGCCAGCACCTCGGCCACGGGGGCCGATGCCATTCGTGAAACCGTCGCCGCTGCATTGGCGATTGCCGAGCACACCTCCGAAGACGAAAGCTCCGGGCTGGCTGATGCTGCGCTGATGGCCAAAGAGGTCATGGATTTCGATCTTTATCATACCTGGGATATAACGCCCGAGCAGGCCATCGAGAAAGCGCTGACCTGCGAAGCCGCGGCCTTCGACGCCGACAGCCGGATCAAGAACGCCGATGGCACCACGCTCAATACCCATCAGGGCTGCCGTGTGTATGGCAACAGTAATGGCTTCGTCGGTGGTTATGCATCAACGCGGCACAGCCTCAGTTGCGTGATGATCGCCGAGGGCGAAGGCCAGATGCAGCGTGATTACTGGTACGACGTCAATCGCCAGGGTGAGTTGCTGGCCGATGCCCAGAGCATTGGTCGCAAGGCTGCGTTGCGTGCGGCGAGCCGTCTGGGTGCGCGTCCTGTGCCGACCTGTGAAGTGCCGGTGCTGTTTGCCGCAGAACTGGCAGGTGGCCTGTTCGGCAGCTTTCTCGGTGCCATTTCCGGTGGCAACCTGTACCGTAAATCGTCATTTCTGGAGGGTGCCCTGGGTCAGCGGCTGTTCCCGGAGTGGATGACCATTGATGAGCGTCCGCACTTGAAGCACGCAATGGGCAGTTCGGCGTTCGACAGCGACGGTCTGGCGACGTTTGCCAAACCGTTCGTGGAAGGCGGCGATCTGGTTTCCTATGTGCTGAGTACTTATTCCGGCCGCAAGCTGGGCATGCCGAGCACTGCCAATGCGGGCGGGGTGCATAACCTGTTCGTCACCCATGGTTCGGAAGATCAGGCCGCGCTGATTCGACGTATGGGCCGTGGCTTGCTGGTAACCGAATTGATGGGCAGCGGCCTGAACATGGTTACCGGTGACTATTCGCGGGGCGCAGCAGGTTTCTGGGTCGAGAACGGGGAAATACAATTTCCGGTTCAGGAAGTGACGATTGCCGGCAACATGCGTGACATGTTCAAGCAGATCGTCGCCGTTGGCAGCGATCTTGAACTGCGCAGCAACATCCGCACAGGCTCGGTGCTGATCGAGCGTATGACCGTAGCGGGTAGCTGAGCCTAGCGACGCTTCGCTGGTCCGCGATATCCAGGTTTTGTAGGAGCGGACTCGTCCGCTAACTGCCGGGAACCGGCAGCAAAACCAAGCGCCTCGGTGCACCAGATACAGCCAAGGTGGCCTGTTTTAGGGCCGCTTTGCAGCCCATCGCGGACAAGTCCGCTCCCACGCCCTCCGGGCCGAAGCAGCCCTACGCTGGTCCGCGATATCCAGGTTTTGTAGGAGCGGACTCGTCCGCGAACTGTCGGGAACCGGCAGCAAAACCAAGCGCCTCGGTGCACCAGATACAGCCAAGGTGGCCTGTTTTAGGGCCGCTTTGCAGCCCATCGCGGACAAGTCCGCTCCCACGCCCTCCGGGCCGAAGCAGCCCTACGCTGGTCCGCGATATCCAGGTTTTGTAGGAGCGGACTCGTCCGCGAACTGCCGGGAACCGGCAGCAAAACCAAGCGCCTCGGTGCACCAGATACAGCCAAGGTGGCCTGTTTTAAGTCCGCTTTGCAGCCCATCGCGGACAAGTCCGCTCCCACGCCCTCCGGGCCGAAGCAGCCCTACGCTTGTTCGCGATATCCAGGTTTGTAGGAGCGGACTCGTCCGCTCCCACGCCCTTCGGGCCGAAGCAGCCCTACGCTTGTCCGCGATATCCAGGTTTTGTAGGAGCGGACTCGTCCGCGAACTGCCGGGAACCGGCAGCAAAACCAAGCGCCTCGGTGCACCAGATACAGCCAAGGTGGCCTGTTTTAGGGCCGCTTTGCATCCCATCGCGGACAAGTCCGCTCCCACGCCCTCCGGGCCGAAGCAGCCCTACGCTGGTCCGCGATATCCAGGTTTTGTAGGAGCGGACTCGTCCGCGAACTGCCGGGAACCGGCAGCAAAACCAAGCGCCTCGGTGCACCAGATACAGCCAAGGTGGCCTGTTTTAGGGCCGCTTTGCATCCCATCGCGGACAAGTCCGCTCCCACGCCCTCCGGGCCGAAGCAGCCCTACGCTGGTCCGCGATATCCAGGTTTTGTAGGAGCGGACTCGTCCGCGAACTGCCGGGAACCGGCAACAAAGCGGGCATCTCAGCACCTGTGTATGACGCACTCGCTCAAGATCGCCCTTGTAATGATTCTTTATATTATTTAATAATGAATATCATTTCTAAAATAGGCTGCGGTCATGGGGTCTGTTCTGCACGAGCTGTCTTATCTGGAAAACTGGCGTGGATTGAGTCTGCGGATTCGTTGCGCCCTTGAGCCCGACGAGCCTCGGCTGATCGAGCATTACCTCGCCGAAGGGCGCTATCTGGCGCGTTTTACCGCCACGCCCCAGCCGATGATTGCCGAAACCACTTTCCGTCTTTTGATAGACACCGCACGCGATACGGCATTGCCGTGGCACTGGCGCTGCCTGTGTCTGGATCAGGCCTGGCGTCCGCTGCGTGATTTACAGGCAATCGCCTCCACGCCTGCGCGGCGTCAGCGCTGGCAAGCCTGTGTTCATCAACTGGCGACCTGCGTGCTACAGCCCTCGATTTCCCTCTCTGAACTGGTGCAAGGACATTGCGATGAGTAATACCCGTATCGAACGCGACAGCATGGGCCAGCTACAGGTCCCGGCCGAGGCCCTTTACGGCGCGCAGACTCAGCGTGCGGTGGAAAACTTTCCGATCAGTCATCAACGTATGCCGCGGCAATTCATTCGTGCCCTGTTGCTGGCCAAGGCGGCTGCAGCGCAGGCGAACCTGGAGCTGGAGCAGATCAGCGAAGGGCAGAGCAGGGCGATTGTCAGTGCCGTGAAAGACCTGCTGGCCAGTGACTACATGGCGCATTTTCCGGTCGATATCTTTCAGACCGGTTCCGGCACCAGTACCAACATGAACGCCAACGAGGTGATCGCCACGCTGGCCACGCGTGTGCTGGGCGAAGAGGTCAACCCCAATGACCACGTCAACTGCGGGCAGAGCAGCAACGACATCATCCCGACCACGATTCATGTGAGCGCTGCACTGGCTCTGCACGAACAACTGCTGCCTGCGCTGGCCCATCTGGTGCAAGTGACCGAACACAAAGCCGAGCAGGTCCATGCCTTCGTCAAGACTGGTCGTACGCATCTGATGGACGCCATGCCCGTGCGCATGAGCCAGGTGCTCAACGGCTGGTCACAGCAGATTCGCGCCAACGTCGAGCATCTGCAAGGTCTCCAGCCGAGCCTTCAGTCACTGGCACAGGGCGGCACCGCAGTCGGTACCGGGATCAACGCGCATCCTGAGTTTTCGGCTCGTTTCAGTCGTCAGTTGAGCACGTTGACCGGTGTGCAATTCGCACCTGGCAAGAACCTGTTCGCGTTGATCGGTTCGCAGGACACCGCGGTCGCGGTATCCGGCCAGCTCAAAGCCACGGCGGTGTCGCTGATGAAAATAGCCAACGACCTGCGCTGGATGAATTCGGGGCCACTGGCAGGGCTGGGTGAGATCGAGCTGGAGGCTTTGCAGCCGGGCTCATCGATCATGCCGGGCAAGGTCAACCCGGTCATTCCGGAAGCCACCGCCATGGTTGCCGCGCAGGTGATTGGCAACGACGCGACGATTACCGTGGCGGGGCAGTCTGGCAACTTCGAACTTAACGTGATGCTGCCGATCATCGCCCAGAACCTGCTCAGCAGCATCGAGCTGCTGGCCAATTCCAGTCGGCTGCTGGCTGACAAAGCGATTGCGAGCTTCAAGGTCAATGAATCCAAGCTCAAGGAAGCGCTGTCGCGTAATCCGATTCTGGTGACGGCCCTCAACCCGATCATTGGCTATCAGAAAGCCGCCGAAATTGCCAAGACCGCTTACAAGCAGGGCCGTCCGGTCATTGACGTCGCCCTTGAGCACACTGATTTGCAACGTAGCGAACTGGAAGTGTTGCTCAACCCTGAAAAACTCACCGCTGGCGGTATTTGATTCCAGCCAGCCAATGTCCCCTGGAGGTATGACCATGCAGCATTGGAAACGCACTATCGAGCAGGCCAATCGCTGTTTCAATCTGGGCGAGTGGGTGGAAGCCCGCGAGCTTTACCTTCAGGCGCTGGCGTTGGCGCAAGTGCTGTTCGAGCGTTGGGCGGATGTCGACGAGGCCGTCGCGGCCTGTGTGATTTCTCACCACAACCTGGCGGACCTGCACCTGAGCCTCGGTCAGCCTGAGGAAAGCGCTGAATACCTGTGTGCCATTCATCAACATCTTTTGCGGACCATGCAGGATCAGCGTCTTCCTCCGGCGCTCCGTGAGGCAGCCTTGCGCCACAGCAGCAAAACCTACGCCGAGTTGCTGAGCTTTATCAGTGAACACGGCGAATACCCGCGCACTCATCGGTTGTTGAACAGCAGCAGCGAGCACACGCGCTCATCGTTGCAGCGCCACTCGGCAGCCACTTCCGGACTTTTCTACGGAGCACATTGAAATGCCTTATACCTTGCCTGCACTGCCTTACGCATACGATGCCCTGGAGCCGCACATCGATGCGCAAACCATGGAGATCCATTACACCAAGCATCACCAGACCTACATCAACAACCTTAATGCTGCGATCGAAGGCACCGAGTTTGCTGACTGGTCCGTCGAGAAGCTGGTGGCCAGCATCAAGCAGTTGCCTGAAAACCTGCGTCCGGCGGTCATCAACCAGGGTGGCGGTCACGCGAATCATTCGTTGTTCTGGGAGGTGATGGTGCCAGGCGGAGGCGGTTTGCCCAAAGGCGCTGTCGCTTTGGCCATCGACGAGCAGCTGGGTGGCTATGACAGCTTCAAGGAAGCGTTTACCAAAGCCGCATTGACCCGTTTCGGCAGCGGCTGGGCATGGCTGAGCGTCACCCCTGGCAAAAAGCTGGTGGTTGAAAGCAGCGGTAATCAGGACAGCCCGTTGATGAATGGCAATACGCCGATTCTGGGTCTGGATGTATGGGAGCACGCTTACTACCTGCGCTATCAGAACCGTCGCCCCGAATACATCAACGCGTTCTACAACGTGATCAATTGGGATGAAGTGTCTCGACGTTATCAGGCCGCTCTGGCCTGACTCCCGTAACCGGGCTCAAGGCAGCTTATGCGCTCAGGAATATTCGCTCTCAGCGGTGTGCGGTTGTTGCGGCTCGTCGTAGGCACCGGGCTGCTGTTGGCAGGTATGGCGTTACTGATTGCTCACGGTTTGAGCTGGTTGCGGATGCACTGCTGGTGACCTTGGAAGGGGCGTATTTGAGGGCTTACTCGCCCTCATCAAACTTGTTGTTGATCAGTTCAACCAGGCCATCGAGCGCTTCCTGCTCGAATTCGCCTTCGGTTTTCAGATGGATTTCGGTACCTTTGCCTGCCGCCAGCATCATCACGGCCATGATGCTTTTACCATCGACCATGGTCTGCTCAGAGCGGCCAACCCTGATCGTGCAAGGGAACTTGCCTGCGACGCCGACGAATTTGGCGGCAGCGCGGGCATGCAGGCCCAATTTGTTGATGATGGTGATTTGACGAGCGGGCATCGCAGTGAAAATCCTTTCAGCTAAGGTCGCGGTGGCGAACCTGAACGTTCTTGAGTGATTGTTGCAAGACCTGGCCGAGCCGTTCGGTCAGGTAGACGGAGCGGTGATGTCCGCCGGTGCAGCCGATGGCAATGGTAACGTAAGAACGGTTGCTGGCTGCAAACCGGGGCAACCATTTGTTCAGATAAGCGAAGATGTCCTGAAACATCTCTTCAACATCGGGTTGCACCGACAGGTAGTCGATAACCGGTTGTTCAAGCCCGGAATGGTCGCGCAGTTCAGGCTTCCAGTACGGGTTGGGCAGGCAGCGCACATCGAATACCAGATCTGCGTCGACGGGCATGCCACGCTTGAAACCAAAGGATTCGATCAGAAACGCAGTGCCTGGCTCGGGCTTGTTCAGCAGGCGAAGCTTGAGTGCGTCGCGCAACTGATAGAGGTTCAGGTGGGTGGTGTTGATTTTCAGGTCGGCCAGATCGATGATCGGGCCCAGCAGCGTTGTCTCGTCGCGTATCGCCTCGGCCAGCGAACGATCTGCCGTGCTCAAAGGATGACGACGCCTGGTTTCCGAGAAGCGTTTGAGAAGGGTTGCTTCATCCGCATCCAGGTAAAGCACGTCGCACTGGATGTTGCGTGAGCGGACTTCATCCAGCATTTGCGGAAAGCGGGTCAGGTGACTGGGCAGGTTTCGCGCATCGATGGACACCGCCAGCAAGGGCTCGGCCAGTTCAGTATTGATCAGCGCTCGCTCGGCCAGTTCCGGCAGCAGTCCGGCAGGCAGGTTGTCGACACAGTAAAAACCGTTGTCTTCCAGCACGTCGAGGGCTGTACTTTTACCCGAGCCGGAACGGCCGCTGACGATGATCATGCGCATGTTCAGTTTCCGTTCTGCACGTCCAGCACCACTTGATAAAGCGCTTCAGCACTTTCGGCACTGCGCAGGCGCTTACGCACATCTTTGTCATCAAGCATGCTGGCGATCTGGCGCAGTAACTCCAGGTGCTCATCGGTAGCAGCCTGCGGGACCAGCAATACAAACAGCAGGTCAACCGGCGCGCCATCGATGGCGTCGAAATCCACGGGGGTAGCGAGGTGCATGACTGCACTGACAGGCTCGCTGCAGTCAGCAAGGCGGCAATGAGGGATGGCAATGCCGTTGCCGAAACCGGTCGAACCCAGTTTTTCGCGGGCAACAAGACTTGCGAATACTGTGTCCCGAACCATGCCCGGTACTTCACGACCGATCAGGTTGGCAATTTCTTCGAGTACGCGCTTTTTACTGCCACCCGGCACGTTCACAAGGGAGCGGCCGGGGGTCAGGATATTTTCGATTCGGATCATTTAAATGGGCGTTAGCGAGCGGCCGCACCTTTGAGGATGCTTTGCTGCTTTTCCTTATGCTTGAGCAATTGTCGGTCTAGCTTGTCAGTGAGCAGGTCGATGGCAGCATACATATCGTCATGTTCAGCATTGGCAACGACCTCTCCACCATGGATGTGCAACGTGGCTTCGATCTTCTGCTTGAGCTTTTCGACCGTCATCGTGACCTGCACGTTGGTAATCTTGTCAAAATGCCCCTCGAGCTTTTTGAGCTTGAGCTCAACGTATTCACGAAGGGGTTTGGTCACTTCCAGTTGGTGTCCACTGATGTTGACTTGCATACAGCTTTCTCCTTTGCCAGTGCATAAAGAGACAGGCATGGCGCCTGTCTCTGGGACGCTGTGGCTGGGCCTGCATCACATCAGCCGCTTACGCTCACTGGAAGGCGCTATCCCGAGTGACTCGCGGTACTTGGCGACTGTGCGACGGGCTACTTGAATGCCTTGTGCCTCCAGTAAACCAGCGATCTTGCTATCACTCAACGGCTTTTTCTGATTTTCCGCCGCAACCAGTTTTTTGATGATTGCGCGAATTGCCGTGGACGAGCATTCACCGCCCTCGGAAGTGCTCACATGGCTCGAGAAGAAGTATTTCAGCTCGTAAATGCCGCGTGGCGTGTGCATGAACTTCTGGGTGGTCACGCGCGAGATGGTCGATTCATGCATGCCCACTGCCTCGGCAATGTCGTGCAGGACAAGCGGCTTCATCGCCTCGTCGCCGTATTCAAGAAAGCCGCGCTGATGTTCGACGATCTGGGTGGCGACCTTCATCAGTGTCTCGTTGCGGCTTTGCAGGCTCTTGATGAACCAGCGCGCCTCTTGCAACTGATTGCGCATGAAGGTGTTGTCCGCGCTGGTATCGGCCCGGCGTACAAAACCTGCGTATTGCGGATTGACGCGCAGGCGCGGTACGGACTCCTGATTGAGCTCGACCAGCCAGCGCTCGTTGTCCTTGCGCACGATTACATCGGGAATGACGTACTCGGCTTCTGTGGATTCGATTTGTGAGCCAGGGCGCGGGTTGAGGCTCTGGACCAGCTCGATGACCTGGCGCAGCTCGTCTTCCTTGAGCTTCATGCGCCGCATCAACTGGCCGTAATCGCGACTTCCCAGCAGGTCGATGTAGTCGGTGACCAACCGTTGCGCTTCCATCAGCCAAGGTGTTTTGGCTGGCAACTGGCGAAGCTGCAGGAGCAGGCATTCGCTCAGGTTCCGGGCGCCGATGCCTGCCGGCTCAAACTGCTGGATGCGGTGCAGTACGGCTTCGATTTCGTCGAGTTCGATGTCCAGCTCGGGATCGAAAGACTCGAGAATCTCATCGAGGGTTTCGTCCAGATAGCCCTGGTTGTTGATGCAGTCGATCAGCGTAACCGCCACCAGGCGGTCCTTGTCGGACATCGGGGCGACGTTCAATTGCCACAGCAGGTGGCTTTGCAGGCTTTCGCCTGCAGATGTGCGTGTGGTGAAGTCCCACTCGTCATCATCGTTGCTTGGCAGGCTGCTGGCGCTGGTCTGGTAGATGTCTTCCCATGCGGTATCGACGGGCAGTTCGTTGGGAATGCGCTCGTTCCATTCGCCGTCTTCAAGATTATCCACGGTAGGCGCGGATTCCTGATAGGTCGGTTCCTGAACGTCGGGGTTGGGCTTTTGTTCGATGTTGTCGGCAAGCGGGTCGGAGTTGTCGAAGTCGTCGCCTTCTTCCTGCCGTTCCAGCATGGGGTTCGATTCCAGCGCCTCCTGGATCTCCTGCTGGAGGTCCAGTGTGGAAAGCTGGAGTAAGCGGATTGCCTGTTGCAGCTGCGGTGTCATCGTCAGCTGCTGGCCCATTCTCAAGACTAGCGATGGTTTCATGGCAGGGGCTAAACACCTTATTCGCCGGCGCTCATGCGCCATCTACTACAGGCGCCTGAGCGCCAACTTAAGCAAATTATATGCCTGAAACCTGTACCTTTGCCTAGAGTGATATGACAAATAAAATATTGTCAACACACTGCACTGGCATCAATCGGCCGCTAAGCGCAAAGGGCAGTCGATTAAAGGCGGAATTCGTGGCCGAGGTAGACCTCTTTCACCAGTTGATTCGCCAGAATGGTCTCGGAATCGCCTTCTGCGATCAGCTGTCCATCGTTGACGATGTAGGCAGTTTCGCAGATGTCCAGCGTTTCACGGACGTTGTGGTCAGTGATCAGCACGCCGATACCCTTGGCCTTGAGGTGGTGAATGATCTGCTTGATATCACCTACCGAAATAGGGTCTACGCCTGCGAACGGTTCATCCAGCAGGATGAATTTCGGCGCAGTGGCCAGCGCGCGGGCAATTTCCACACGGCGGCGCTCGCCGCCCGACAGGCTCATGCCCAGGTTGTCGCGAATGTGGGTGATGTGAAACTCCTGCAAGAGGCTTTCGAGCTCCTTGCGGCGTGCTCCGGCATCGAGTTCCTTACGGGTCTCGAGAATCGCCATGATGTTGTCGGACACTGACAGCTTGCGGAAAATCGAGGCTTCCTGCGGCAGGTAGCCGATGCCGGCTCGGGCGCGACCGTGCATGGGTTGATGGCTGACATCCAGATCGTCAATCAGCACGCGACCCTGATCAGCCTGGACCAGACCTACGATCATGTAGAAGCAGGTGGTCTTGCCGGCACCGTTGGGGCCCAGCAGGCCGACGATCTGGCCGCTGTCGATGGAAATGCTCACATCGCGCACGACCTGCCGGCTTTTGTAGCTTTTAGCCAGATGCTGGGCTTTGAGCGTCGCCATTTACTGGGCCTTCTGAGGTTGGTCGGTTTTCTTTTTCGGCTGGATGACCATGTCGATACGCGGACGTGGTGTGGTCACCTTGGCACCGCCATTGGCCCGACCGGCGCTGACGACCTGTCTGACCGTGTCATAAACGATTTTCTCGCCTTCGGAAGTATTGCCATCATTGATGACCTTGGCCTTGTCAATGAGGACGATACGGTCCTGCCCGGCGTAGTACTGAATAGTGACGGCATAGGCCTGCACAATCGGTTTGTCTACGGCAGGCTTCTGCTCGTAATAGGCCAGATTGCCGACAGAGGTGAACACATCCACTTCGCCCTGGGCATTACGCGTGATCGTCACAGTGTTACCGGTGATCTTCATCGAGCCCTGGGTGATGATGACGTTGCCCTTGTAGGTTGCTACGCCTTTCTTGTCATCGAGCTGAGCATCGTCAGACTGGATGTGGATCGGCTGATCGCGGTCGGTTGGCAGGGACCAGGCGCTCGCGCTTCCCAGTGCTGCGCCCAGGCCGAGCAATAAAGGAAGAGTTTTAACGAGCCTCATACTGTCCTCTTACGTTGGACAGCAGGTCCATCCTGCTGTCTTTCAAATATGCTTTCATTCCCTTGGCCGTAGTCACACCGCCGGCGCCGTCGATTCTAACGTCTTGCTCGGTCTGCGCATATTGCTTCTGAGGGAATACGGTCATTCGACTGGTAGTGATAATAGTCGTACGTTGTTTTTCATCGGTACGCTCGACACGAACGGAATCGATCAGCTCGACCTGATCGCCGCCGGACGAAACTTCGCCTTTCTTGCTCTGTACGTGCCATGGAAACTCGCCACCGCGGTACATGTGCAGGTCGGGCGTGGTCAACAGGGTCACGTCAGTGGCTTTCACATGCTCCACCTTGTCGGAGGTCATGTCGTACTGAAGCGTGCCGTCGGGCAGGTACTGAACGCTGTGGGCGTTGATTGCATAGTAGTCGATGACCGTGTCGTCGACCGTCGACACCGGCTGATCCATAAAACTTTCCGGGCTGATGTTCCAGTAACCGACCGCTGCCAGCAGCAGCGCCAGTACCCCGAGCAGCAGGAACTTGCGAATTTTTTTAGTGAACATAATGGCTTCTATAAATAGACGGAGTGAGCCGCTTCAAGGTTGCCTTGCGCACTCAGAATCAGTTCGCAGAATTCGCGTGCCGCACCTTCGCCGCCCCGCGCTCTGGTTATTCCGTGTGCATGCTCGCGTACAAAACTCGCGGCATTGGCAACCGCCATGCCCAGACCGACGCGCCTGATGACTGGCAAGTCTGGCAGATCATCACCCAGATAGGCGACTTGTTCGTAACCAAGCTGGAGTTCTGCGAGCAGTTTGTCCAGTACTACCAACTTGTCTTCACGTCCCTGAAACAGGTGTCCAATGCCCAGGCTCTTTGCCCGGCGCTCGACTATCGCAGTCTTGCGGCCGCTGATAATGGCTGTTGTGACGCCTGAGGCTATCAGCATTTTTATGCCTTGGCCGTCGAGAGTGTTAAATGTCTTGATCTCGCTGCCATCTTCCATGAAGTAAAGGCGGCCGTCGGTCAGTACGCCATCGACGTCGAAAACGGCCAGCTTGATAGCCTTGCCGCGTTGCATGAGGTCCTGGGTCATCGTTTCGGTTTCCATTACATGACGCCTGCGCGCAAAAGATCCTGCAAGTTGAACGCGCCAACCGGCCGGTCGTACTGGTCTACGACAACAAGCGCACTGATTTTGTTGTCCTCCATGATTTTCAGCGCTTCGGCGGCCAGCATTTCTGCATGGGCCGTCTTGCCGTGAAGGGTCATGACTTCATCAATGATGGTCTGGCGAATATCGACGGGGCGGTCCAGCGTTCTGCGCAAATCGCCGTCGGTGAAGATACCGGCCAGTGTGCCGTCAGCTTCGACAATCGCGGTCATGCCCAGGCCCTTGCGGGTCATTTCCAGCAGCGCATCCCTGAGCAGCGTGCCGCGTTGAACGCTGGGCAGTGCGTCGCCGGAGTGCATGACATTCTCGACCTTGAGCAACAGGCGACGGCCCAGCGCGCCACCCGGATGGGAGAATGCAAAATCTTCGGCGGTGAAACCCCGTGCGTCCAGCAGCGCCACGGCCAGCGCGTCGCCCATGACCAGTGCCGCGGTGGTCGAAGAGGTCGGTGCCAGATTGAGCGGGCAGGCCTCATGCACGACGTGGGCGTTGAGATTGATATCGGCAGCCTTGGCCAGAATGGACTCGGGGTCGCCGGTCAGGCTGATCATCTTTATGCCCAGGCGCTTGATCAGCGGCAGCAGGGTCACGATCTCGTGGGTGCTGCCGGAGTTCGACAGGGCCAGGATGATGTCATCGCGGGTGATCATGCCCATGTCGCCATGACTGGCTTCAGCTGGATGCACGAAAAAAGAGGTAGTGCCCGTGCTCGCCAGTGTGGCGGCAATCTTGTTGCCGATGTGTCCGGACTTGCCCATGCCGACCACAACAACTCGGCCTTTGCTGGCGAGGATCATTTCGCACGCGCGCACGAAATCGCCGTCAAGACGTTCAAGCAAGCCTTGTATGGCTTCTATCTCAAGGCGAATGGTGCGTTGCGCCGATTGGATCAGGTCACTGGATTGGTTCATGTCTGGAAAGGGTCAGCCTGCTGAAAGGCGGCGATTATAGCGGTAATGAACGATTCCCTCACGTCTGATCGTCGTTGTGTTGTTTTTAAACGAATTTCCTACGCACTTGAGGGTCTGTATCCACGCCTGATGCCATAACATTGTGGTACAGAATAATTCAACGATTACCTGAACCGCTCGGTTCTCTTCTTGGGGGCGGGTGGCGGCGGTGGTATAGTTCGCGGCCTGTTCGGCGCGCCTGGACAGCTGGTCGGCCTCCAAGAACCGACGGCTGAGGGCGGAGGCTGTATCGCAAGGAGTTTAGATGAGTCCTGATGACGCCTATGCGGTCGAGTTGAAAGGTGTGTCTTTCAAACGCGGTACGCGCAGCATTTTCAATAACGTTGATATTCGTATTCCGCGGGGCAAGGTCACCGGGATCATGGGGCCGTCCGGTTGTGGCAAGACTACCTTGCTGCGCTTGATGGGGGCTCAGTTGCGTCCAAGCGAAGGGCAGGTGTGGGTCAATGGTCAGAACCTGCCTGAGCTGTCGCGCAGTGATCTGTTCGATGCTCGCAAGCAGATGGGCGTGTTGTTTCAGAGCGGAGCACTGTTTACCGATCTGGACGTTTTCGAAAACGTCGCTTTTCCCTTGCGCGTGCACACTGAACTGCCGGAAGAAATGATCCGCGACATCGTGCTGCTCAAGCTTCAGGCTGTGGGCCTGCGCGGTGCGGTCGAACTGATGCCCGATGAACTGTCGGGTGGTATGAAGCGTCGTGTCGCGCTGGCCCGGGCCATCGCTCTCGATCCGCAGATTCTCATGTATGACGAGCCCTTCGTAGGGCAGGACCCGATTGCGATGGGCGTGCTGGTACGCCTGATCCGCTTGCTCAACGACGCATTGGGCATCACCAGTATCGTGGTGTCCCATGACCTCAGCGAGACAGCGAGCATTGCCGACTATCTCTATGTAGTGGGTGACGGGCAGGTGCTGGGGCAGGGCACGCCTGAGGAACTGATGTCCTCGGACAACCCACGCATTCGTCAATTCATGACCGGCGAGCCTGATGGCCCTGTTCCGTTCCACTATCCGGCGCCGGATTTTCGCGAAGATCTATTGGGGAAGCGCTGATGCGCAATAAGTCACTGATGGACCGGGTACGCCTGTTGGGGCGTTCGGCCATTGATATTGTTACTGTTCTGGGTCGTTCCGGTCTGTTTCTGGTAAACGCCCTGCTTGGCCGCGGCGGTGCGGGCAGCAGTTTTCAACTGCTGGTGAGGCAGCTGTATTCGGTCGGTGTCATGTCGCTGGTCATCATCGTGGTGTCCGGCATGTTCATCGGCATGGTGCTGGCGCTGCAGGGCTTCAGCATTCTGACCAAGTACGGCTCCGAGCAGGCCGTTGGCCAGATGGTCGCACTGACCCTGCTGCGTGAGCTGGGGCCTGTGGTTACAGCCCTGCTGTTCGCCGGGCGTGCAGGTTCTGCGCTGACCGCCGAGATCGGCAACATGAAATCCACCGAGCAGCTGTCGAGCCTTGAGATGATCGGTGTCGATCCACTCAAGTACATCGTTGCGCCACGCCTGTGGGCAGGTTTCATCTCGATGCCGATTCTGGCGATGATTTTCAGTGTGGTCGGTATCTGGGGCGCTTCCTGGGTAGCGATCGATTGGCTGGGTGTCTATGACGGTTCTTTCTGGTCAAACATGCAGAACAGCGTTTCTTTCACGAACGATGTGCTCAATGGGGTGATCAAAAGCGTCGTATTTGCCTTCGTGGTGACATGGATTGCCGTTTTCCAGGGTTACGATTGCGAGCCTACTTCCGAGGGGATCAGTCGCGCGACGACCAGAACCGTCGTATACGCCTCGTTGGCCGTGCTGGGACTGGACTTTATTTTGACCGCTTTGATGTTTGGAGATTTCTGATGCAAAACCGTGCCATCGAAACCGGAGTCGGTCTGTTCCTGCTGGCGGGGATACTGGCTCTGCTCCTGCTGGCCCTGCGAGTCAGTGGTCTGAGCACGAGCGCGAGCACCGACACTTATAAACTTTATGCCTACTTCGACAATATTGCCGGTTTGACTGTCAGAGCCAAGGTAAGCATGGCTGGCGTCACGATCGGCAAGGTGACGGCGATCGATCTGGATCGCGATACCTTTACCGGTCGCGTCACGCTGGAGATTCAGAAGAAGGTCGATAACCTGCCTTCGGACTCGACTGCGTCGATTCTGACTGCCGGTTTGCTGGGTGAAAAATACATCGGTCTCAGCGTCGGTGGCGATGACAAGCTGCTCAAGGATGGCGGGACTATCCATGACACGCAGTCGTCGCTGGTGCTGGAAGACCTGATCGGAAAATTCCTGCTCAATACTGTTAGTAAAGACGCCAAGTGAGGAGCTTCAAATGATCTCTATTCTGCGCCGTGGCCTGCTGGTATTGCTGGCCGCTCTGCCAATGCTGGCGAATGCCGCGGCGACCCCGTCGGCTCATGACCTGGTGGAGCGCACCACCAAGGAACTGTTGAGTGACCTGGCGACCAATCGCGAGCAGTACAAAGCCAACCCAAGCGCGTTCTATGACGCACTGAACCGCATTGTCGGTCCTGTCGTGGATGCCGATGGCATTTCCAAAAGCATCATGACCGTGAAGTACTCCCGCAAGGCGAGCCCTGAACAGGTGAAGCGTTTCGAGGAAAACTTCAAGCGCAGCCTGATGCAGTTCTACGGCAATGCCTTGCTTGAATTCAACAACCAGGGCATCACCGTAGCACCTGCCAAGGACGAAGGCGATGACCGCACCAGCGTTGACATGCAGGTCAAGGGCAATAACGGCGCGATCTATCCGGTTTCCTACACGCTGGTCAAGCTGAACGGCGAGTGGAAAGTGCGTAACGTTGTCATCAACGGTATCAATATCGGCAAGCTGTTCCGTGATCAGTTCGCCGATGCCATGCAGCGCAACGGCAACAACCTGGACACCACCATCAACAACTGGGCTGGCGAAGTGGCCAAGACCAAGTCCACCGTAGACGCTGCGCAGAAGCCTGCACAATGACAGAGTCCGCCGTCCGCCTCGTCGGGCCTGGCGAGCTCAGGCTGATTGGTGTGCTGGATTACCGCACCGGGCCACAGCTGCGCAAGCAGGGTGCGGCGCTGATCAAGTCGGGTGATCTGGCCGATCTGACACTTGATTGCTCGGGCGTCGAGAAATCCAGCAGCGTAGGCCTCGCCTTGCTGCTGGCTTTCATGCGTGATGCACAGGAGGCAGGCAAGTCGATCACTGTCCGCTCGCTGCCTGAAGACATGCGTCAGATAGCCCGTGTATCAGGTCTGACCGAGCTACTGGACACCCACTGACAGGCGTCATCGAAAAAGCCCTTTATCCGGGACCTGCTTGTCGGGCTTCGCATAACATGGGCTTTTTTGTATGATGGCCGACCCGCGCGCGTACAGCGCCGATCGAGGTTAAGCATGCAGGCCGTAGAAGTTAAAAGCTTCCTTGAAGGAAAGCTGCCGGAAATCAAAGTGGAAGTCGAAGGCGAAGGCTGCAACTTCCAGCTGAATATTATCAGCGACGAGTTGGCCGGCCTGAGTCCGGTCAAGCGTCAGCAACAGATTTATACCCATCTGAACCCCTGGATTGCCGATGGCAGCATCCACGCGGTGACCATGAAATTTTTCAGCCGCGCTGCATGGGCCGAGCGTTCCTGAGCCAATTGGTGTCGAGACTCTAATGGATAAATTGATTATTACCGGCGGCGTTCGTCTTGATGGCGAAATTCGCATCTCCGGGGCAAAGAACTCTGCCTTGCCGATCCTTGCCGCCACGTTGCTGGCTGACGGGCCGGTTACTGTTCAGAACCTGCCCCACCTGCACGACATCACCACCATGATCGAGCTGTTCGGTCGCATGGGCATCGAGCCTGTGATCGATGAAAAGCTCAGCGTCGAGATCGACCCGCGCACCATCAAGACTCTGGTCGCCCCGTACGAACTGGTGAAAACCATGCGTGCGTCGATTCTGGTATTGGGCCCGATGGTCGCTCGCTTCGGCGAGGCCGAAGTGGCGCTGCCAGGCGGCTGCGCCATTGGTTCGCGTCCGGTTGATCTGCATATTCGTGGTCTTGAGGCCATGGGCGCGATCATCGATGTCGAGGGTGGCTACATCAAGGCCAAGGCACCCGAGGGTGGCCTGCGTGGTGCCAACTTCTTCTTCGATACCGTGAGTGTGACCGGTACTGAAAACATCATGATGGCCGCCAGCCTCGCCAACGGCCGCAGCGTTCTGCAGAACGCTGCTCGCGAGCCCGAGGTTGTCGATCTGGCCAACTTCCTGATCGCGATGGGCGCAAAAATTCACGGCGCAGGCACCGACACCATCACTATCGATGGCGTCAAGCGTCTGGGCCCGGCCACCTACAAGGTCATGCCTGACCGTATCGAGACCGGCACCTATCTGGTAGCCGCTGCCGTTACCGGTGGTCGCGTCAAGGTCAAGGACACTGATCCGACCATCCTTGAAGCGGTGCTGCTCAAGCTTCAGGAAGCCGGTGCCGAAGTCACGACCGGTGAAGACTGGATCGAGTTGAACATGCACGGCAAGCGTCCAAAGGCTGTCAACGTGCGTACCGCGCCGTATCCAGCGTTTCCGACCGACATGCAGGCGCAGTTCATCTCGCTCAATGCGATTGCCGAAGGTACGGGTGCGGTCATCGAGACCATCTTTGAAAACCGCTTCATGCACGTGTATGAAATGCACCGCATGGGCGCTCAGATCCAGGTTGAAGGCAACACTGCTATTGTCACCGGCACCGAAGTGCTCAAGGGCGCGCCAGTCATGGCGACCGACCTGCGTGCATCGGCCAGTCTGGTGATCTCTGCGCTGGTTGCCCAGGGCGACACGCTGATCGACCGCATCTACCACATCGACCGTGGTTACGAGTGCATCGAAGAGAAGCTGCAAATGCTGGGCGCTAAGATCCGCCGCGTTCCGGGCTAGTAGCGCGTGGCCCTGATGCCACTGGCATCGGGGCCGCCTGTTCTGTCGCGGGTGTGATTTCTGATTCGTTTCACTTCAGGCCGAACACGCTTGAGGGTTGTCATGCGCCGCTTGCGTCGTGACAAAAGTTTCCTGATAAGGACTTACGTTTCCCATGTTGACCATCGCACTGTCCAAGGGCCGCATTCTTGACGACACCCTGCCGCTTCTCGCTGAAGCGGGCATCGTGCCGACCGAGAATCCGGACAAGAGCCGCAAGCTCATCATCCCCACGACTCAGGCTGACGTGCGCCTGCTGATCGTGCGTGCCACCGATGTGCCGACCTATGTCGAGCATGGTGCCGCCGATCTGGGCGTCGCGGGCAAGGATGTGTTGATGGAATATACCGGCCAGGGCCTTTACGAGCCTCTGGACCTGCAAATTGCCAAGTGCAAGCTGATGACTGCCGGTGCCATCGGTGCGGTCGAGCCCAAGGGCCGTCTGCGCGTGGCGACCAAGTTCGTCAACGTTGCCAAGCGTTACTACGCCGAACAGGGTCGTCAGGTCGATATCATCAAGCTGTACGGTTCCATGGAGCTGGCACCGCTGATTGGTCTGGCTGACAAAATAATCGACGTAGTCGACACCGGTAATACCTTGCGAGCCAATGGCCTTGAGCCTCAGGAACTGATCGCTACCATCAGCTCGCGTCTGGTAGTCAACAAGGCTTCCATGAAGATGCAGCACGCACGCATTCAGGCCCTCATCGACACCCTGCGCAAGGCAGTGGAGTCGCGACACCGTAGCTGATTCACTCACGCAACGTTGAGTTGCGTCCAGCTATCCGTGTCATAGCCAAATTTCTCAGGTGCCTGCGCGGATAGCTTGGTAGCTTTAGGCTCCTGAGCATCCGCCAATTATTGAGGCCCCCGCTATGACCACGCCCACTGCAATTCGCCGACTCGACGCTGCTGACCCGGATTTCGCACGACATCTGGATCACCTGCTGAGCTGGGAAAGCGTGTCTGACGACTCGGTCAACCAGCGCGTGCTCGACATCATCAAGGCGGTACGTGAGCGCGGCGACGAGGCGTTGGTCGAGTTCACCCAGAAGTTTGACGGGCTGCAGGTCGCGTCGATGGCCGACCTGATTCTGCCTCGCGAGCGCTTGGAACTGGCATTGACCCGCATCACGCCGGTCCAGCGCGAGGCGCTGGAAAAAGCCGCCGAGCGTGTGCGCAGCTACCACGAAAAGCAGAAACAGGATTCCTGGAGCTACACCGAGGCCGATGGCACGGTGCTGGGCCAGAAGGTCACGCCGCTGGACCGCGCAGGCCTGTATGTGCCCGGTGGCAAAGCCTCGTACCCGTCTTCGGTATTGATGAATGCCATTCCGGCCAAAGTGGCAGGCGTGACCGAAGTGGTCATGGTCGTGCCGACGCCGCGTGGCGAAATCAACGAACTGGTGCTGGCCGCTGCCTGTATTGCGGGTGTCGACCGGGTGTTCACCATCGGTGGTGCGCAAGCTGTGGCAGCGCTGGCCTACGGCACTGAAAGCGTGCCAAAGGTCGATAAGGTTGTCGGCCCCGGGAATATTTATGTGGCCACCGCCAAGCGCCACGTATTCGGCCAGGTCGGGATCGACATGATCGCCGGTCCTTCCGAGATTCTGGTGGTGTGTGACGGTCAGACCGATCCTGACTGGATTGCCATGGACCTGTTTTCCCAGGCCGAGCACGACGAAGATGCCCAGGCCATTCTGGTCAGCCCGGATGCCGATTTTCTCGACAAGGTTGCCGCCAGTATCACGCGTCTGCTGCCAACCATGGAGCGCGCGGCTATCGTCGAAACGTCGATCAACGGTCGCGGCGCATTGATAAAAGTGGCAGACATGGCGCAAGCCATCGAAGTTGCCAATCGCATTGCGCCTGAGCACCTTGAATTGTCGGTCGCCGATCCGGAAGCCTGGCTGCCGCAGATCCGCCATGCGGGTGCGATCTTCATGGGGCGCCACACCTCCGAAGCACTGGGCGACTACTGCGCAGGTCCCAACCACGTACTGCCGACCTCCGGCACGGCGCGTTTTTCCTCGCCGCTGGGCGTGTACGATTTTCAGAAGCGCTCGTCTATCATCTACTGCTCGCCGCAGGGTGCGTCCGAGCTGGGCAAGACAGCGTCGGTGCTGGCTCGTGGCGAATCCCTGAGCGGCCATGCCCGCAGTGCTGAATATCGAATTACTGATCCCGACTGGAAAGCAGGCAATACAGAGGACGGCAAATAATGAGCAAATTCTGGAGTCCTTTCGTCAGCGATCTGGTGCCTTATGTGCCGGGCGAGCAGCCGAAGCTGACCCGGCTGGTCAAGCTCAATACCAATGAAAACCCGTATGGCCCGTCGCCCAAGGCTGTCGAGGCCATGCGTGCCGCGCTGACCGACGACTTGCGTCTGTACCCGGACCCCAACAGCGACCTGCTCAAGCATGCTGTCGCCGATTACTACAAGGTGCAGCCCAATCAGGTGTTCCTGGGCAACGGTTCAGACGAAGTGCTGGCGCACATCTTTCACGCCTTGTTTCAGCACGATGCTCCGCTGCTGTTTCCGGACATCAGCTACAGCTTCTATCCGGTCTACTGCGGTCTGTACGGGATCGATTACGAAATGATCGCGCTGGATGATCAGTTCCAGATTCGTGCCGAAGACTACGCCAGACCCAATGCCGGGATCATTTTCCCTAACCCGAATGCACCGACCGGTTGCCTGCTCGGTCTGGACAAGGTCGAGCAGATTATCAAGGCCAGCCCGGATTCAGTGGTCGTCGTTGACGAAGCGTACATCGACTTTGGTGGCGAGACCGCGATCACGCTGGTTGATCGCTACCCGAACCTGCTGGTCACTCAGACCTTGTCAAAGTCGCGCTCGCTGGCCGGTCTGCGTGTCGGCCTGGCGGTGGGGCATTCTGATCTGATCGAAGCGCTGGAGCGGGTCAAGAACAGCTTCAACTCCTATCCGCTGGACCGTATGGCCAATGTGGGTGGTGCGGCAGCTTTCGAGGACCGCGAGCACTTCGAGTCGACCCGCAACAAGGTCATCGAAAGTCGCGAGGCGCTGGTCGAACAGTTGCAGGGCAAAGGCTTCGAAGTGCTGCCTTCGGCAGCGAACTTCATCTTCGCCCGCCACCCGCAACACGATGCTGCAGCCCTGGCTGCGAAACTGCGCGAGCAGGGCGTCATCGTTCGCCACTTCAAACAGCAGCGAATCGCCCAGTTCCTGCGCATCAGCATCGGCACGCCAGAGCAGCATCAGGCGTTGCTGGAAGGGTTGAGCGATATCTGAGACGCGGATCGGTCAGCCCGAAAACGGGCTGACCTTGCGCTGCCACAGGATCATTGATGCCGCAGAGCATCCGCATGGCCTGGAAACACCGCCGACCTATGTGAGTAATCCAAATGGCTCGAAAACATTCCGGGTCCGTGGGAGCGAGCTTGCTCGCGAAGAAGCCCGTGCAGCCGCTGAAACTCCATTGATCAGGTAATCCGCCTTCGCGAGCAAGCTCGCTCCCACAAGATCATCGCTGCCGCAGAGCATCCACATGGCTTGAAACAACCCGGACCTGTGTGAGTGTCTCGCATGGCTTGAAACACTCCGGACCTGTGGGAGCGAGCTTGCTCGCGAAAGGGCCTGCACAAGCGCCGAAAATGCATCGATTGAAACACTTTCTTCGCGAGCAAGCTCGCCCCCCACGCCCTTCGGGCAGAAGCCCGGATGCCCTTTATTCCCGGCGTCACAGATCTGTGCTGTACCGCACTTTCAGGTAATGGCGCATCACTCCGGCGCTGCGGCAGGTGTCGGTGCAGGTGGGGGGCGCAGGCCGACCTCGGCGCTCAAGCGCATCTCCTTGCCGTTGCGCATCACGTCGATAGCAATCTTGTCCTTAGGTTTGGTGCGCGCCACCTGGTTCATCGAGCGACGACCGTCGCCAGCGGGTTCGCCATTGATGCTCAGAATCACATCACCCAGTTGCAGCCCGGCTTTCTGCGCCGGTCCATCGCGGAAGATACCCGCCACAACGATTCCGGGACGATCCTTCAGCCCGAATGACTCGGCCAGTTCCTGGGTCAGCGGTTGAACTTCGATGCCCAGCCAGCCACGAATGACCTGACCGTGCTCGATGATCGACTTCATGACATCCATTGCCAATTTGGTCGGAATAGCGAAGCCGATGCCCTGGGAGCCGCCGGACTTGGAAAAAATCGCGGTATTGATACCGATCAGATTGCCGCTGGCGTCTACCAGCGCACCGCCCGAGTTACCCGGGTTGATGGCCGCATCGGTCTGAATGAAGTCTTCATAAGTGTTGAGGCCCAATTGATTGCGCCCGGTGGCACTGATGATCCCCATGGTCACGGTCTGGCCGACCCCGAACGGGTTGCCGATCGCCAGCGCAACATCGCCGATGCGGATGCTGTCAGAGCGCGCGATAGTAATCGCGGGCAGGTTTTTCAAATCGATCTTGAGCACCGCCAGATCGGTTTCCGGGTCATTGCCGATGACCCGGGCAATGGTTTCGCGGCCGTCTTTTAGCGCCACCACGATCTGGTCCGCGCCTGTGGTGACGTGGTTATTGGTCAGTATGTAGCCTTCGGGGCTCATCATGACGCCAGAGCCAAGGCTCGACTCCATGCGCTTCTGCTTGGGCGTGTTGTCGCCGAAGAAGCGCCGGAACTGCGGGTCTTCGAAAAGCGGGTTGTTGCCCTTGTTGACCATCTTGGTGGTGTAGAGGTTGACCACCGCGGGCGCTGCGGCAATGACCGCATCGGCATAGGACGACGGACCTTGCATGACGTTGGTGGTCTGCGGAGCCTGTTGCAGATTGACATCCAGGCTCGGCAGGCCTACCCACTGCGGATAGCGCTGAATAATCAGCATGGCGATAAGCACGCCAGCCAGCAATGGCCAGCCGAAAAAACGCAGTGCCTTGAACATTTAACAAGTCCTGATGGTTGCGGGCGCAGAAAGTTTTGCCACGGGTGCGCCATAATGGCGGGCATTATACGAGTACAACGCAGCTCTGAACTGCATATTTAGGAGTCTTTTATGGCTGTTGCCCTGAGCACCCTGGTCGAAGAAGCCGACCGCTATCTGAACAGTGCCCGGATTCAGGATTATTGCCCTAATGGCCTTCAGGTCGAGGGTCGGCCTCAAGTGATGCGCATCGTCAGCGGCGTGACGGCCAGCCAGGCATTGCTGGACGCTGCCGTAGAGGCTCAGGCTGATCTGATTCTGGTCCATCACGGTTATTTCTGGAAAGGCGAAAACCCCTGTGTTGTCGGCATGAAGCAGCGTCGCCTGAAAACTCTGCTCAAGCACGACATCAGCCTGCTTGCCTACCACCTGCCGCTGGACGTGCACCCTGAAGTGGGCAATAACGTGCAGCTGGCACGTCAGTTGGACATCACTGTCGAAGGCCCGCTGGACCCCGAAAATTCGCGAGTGGTCGGCTTGATCGGTTCGTTGTCCGAACCCATGACGCCGCGGGATTTTGCCCGTCGCGTGCAGGATGCGCTGGGGCGTGAGCCATTGCTCATCGAAGGCAGTCAGATGATTCGCCGTGTCGGCTGGTGCACGGGCGGTGGTCAGAACTACATTGATCAGGCAGTGCTGGAAGGCGTCGATCTGTTCCTCAGTGGCGAAGCGTCGGAGCAGACATTCCACAGCGCACGGGAGAACGACATCAGCTTCATCGCGGCCGGTCATCACGCCACCGAGCGATATGGCGTTCAGGCCCTGGGTGATTACCTGGCCCGACGCTTTGCGCTCGAGCATATCTTCATCGACTGCCCGAACCCGATTTGAACGATCAAACAGCAGGGCATATGCATAGATCGTTTCGATCTAGCTGCATCGCTGATTAGCGATATCACGCATGTTAAAGTGCTCGGCTCGAATACGGCCCGCAGGCCGCCCCGGGGTTTCCCGGTCCATAACGAACGCAATCCGTGAGTAGCCATGGTTGACAAACTGACGCATCTGAAACAGCTGGAGGCGGAAAGCATCCACATCATCCGCGAGGTCGCCGCCGAGTTCGATAACCCGGTGATGCTGTACTCGATCGGCAAGGATTCGGCCGTGATGCTGCACCTGGCGCGCAAGGCATTCTTCCCCGGTAAATTGCCGTTTCCGGTCATGCACGTCGATACTCGCTGGAAATTCCAGGAGATGTATCGTTTTCGCGACAAGATGGTCGAGGAAATGGGCCTGGACCTGATCACTCACATCAACCCCGATGGTGTGGCGCAGGGCATCAACCCCTTCACCCACGGCAGCGCCAAACATACCGACATCATGAAGACCGAGGGCCTGAAGCAGGCGCTCGACAAGCATGGTTTTGATGCCGCTTTCGGCGGTGCCCGGCGCGACGAAGAAAAGTCCCGGGCCAAGGAACGCGTCTATTCGTTCCGCGACAGCAAACATCGGTGGGACCCTAAAAACCAGCGCCCCGAGCTGTGGAATGTCTATAACGGCAACGTCAACAAAGGCGAGTCTATCCGGGTGTTCCCGCTCTCCAACTGGACCGAGCTGGACATCTGGCAGTACATCTACCTTGAAGGCATCCCTATCGTGCCGCTGTACTTCGCCGCCGAGCGCGACGTGATCGAGAAGAACGGTACGCTGATCATGATCGACGACGAGCGCATCCTCGAGCATCTCACCGATGAAGAGAAGTCGCGCATCGTCAAGAAAAAGGTCCGTTTCCGCACGCTGGGTTGCTACCCGCTGACCGGTGCTGTCGAGTCCGAAGCGACCAGCCTGACCGACATCATTCAGGAAATGCTGCTGACACGAACTTCCGAACGCCAGGGCCGGGTCATTGACCATGACGGTGCCGGCTCGATGGAAGAAAAGAAACGTCAGGGTTATTTCTAAGGGGTGTCACATGTCGCATCAATCTGATTTGATCAGCGAGGACATCCTCGCCTATCTGGGCCAGCACGAACGCAAGGAAATGCTGCGCTTTCTTACCTGTGGCAACGTCGATGACGGCAAGAGCACGCTGATCGGGCGTCTGCTGCATGACTCGAAGATGATCTATGAAGATCATCTTGAAGCCATCACCCGGGACTCGAAGAAGTCCGGCACCACCGGCGATGACGTCGATCTGGCGTTGCTGGTGGATGGTCTGCAGGCCGAGCGGGAGCAGGGCATCACTATCGATGTTGCCTATCGCTATTTCTCCACGGCCAAGCGCAAGTTCATCATTGCCGATACGCCGGGCCATGAGCAGTACACCCGTAACATGGCCACCGGCGCTTCGACCTGTGACCTGGCGATCATTCTGGTGGACGCGCGCTATGGCGTGCAGACCCAGACCCGTCGTCACAGCTATATCGCCTCTCTGCTGGGTATCAAGCACATCGTCGTCGCCATCAACAAGATGGACCTCAACGGCTTCGATGAGGGCGTGTTCGAGTCGATCAAGGCCGATTACCTGAAGTTCGCCGAGGGTATCGCGTTCAAGCCGACCACCATGGCGTTTGTTCCAATGTCGGCGCTCAAGGGCGACAACGTGGTGAACAAGAGCGAGCGTTCGCCCTGGTACACCGGCCAGTCGCTGATGGAAATTCTCGAGACCGTCGAAATTGCCAGCGACCGCAACTATGCGGACCTGCGATTCCCGGTGCAGTACGTCAACCGTCCCAACCTGAACTTCCGCGGTTTCGCCGGTACGCTGGCCAGCGGTATCGTGCACAAGGGCGACGAGATCGTCGTGCTGCCGTCGGGCAAGAGCAGCCGTGTGAAGTCCATCGTCACTTTTGAAGGCGAGCTGGAGCAGGCCGGTCCGGGGCAGGCCGTGACGCTGACCATGGAAGACGAGATCGACATTTCCCGCGGTGATCTGCTGGTGCATGCCGACAACGTCCCACAGGTCAGCGATGCGTTCGACGCGATGCTGGTGTGGATGGCCGAAGAGCCCATGCTGCCGGGCAAGAAGTACGACATCAAGCGCGCTACCAGCTATGTGCCGGGCTCTATTGCCAGCATTACTCATCGGGTCGATGTGAACACGCTGCAGGAAGGCCCTGCCAGCTCGTTGCAGTTGAACGAGATCGGACGCGTCAAAGTCAGCCTCGATGCGCCCATCGCGCTGGACGGCTATGACAGAAACCCCACCACTGGCTCGTTCATCGTCATCGATCGTCTGACCAATGGCACTGTGGCAGCGGGCATGATCATTGCCAAGCCGGTTTCAGGCGGTGGCTCGCAGCATCATGGCGAGCTGGCCCACGTCTCTACTGAAGAGCGTGCGCAGCGTTTCGGTCAGCAGCCGGCTACCGTATTGTTCAGCGGCCTGTCCGGCGCAGGCAAAAGTACGTTGGCGTATGCGGTCGAGCGTAAGTTGTTCGACATGGGCCGTGCGGTCTATGTGCTGGACGGTCAGAACCTGCGTCATGACCTGAACAAGGGCTTGCCACAGGACCGTGCCGGGCGTACCGAGAACTGGAGCCGTGCTGCCCACGTGGCGCGCCAGTTCAACGAAGCGGGCCTGCTGACCCTGGCTGCCTTTGTGGCGCCGGATGCCGAGGGCCGTGAGCGCGCCAAGGCGCTGATCGGCAAGGATCGTCTGCTGACCGTCTATGTTCAGGCGTCGCCAGCAGTCTGCCGCGAGCGTGACCCGCAAGGCCTGTATGCCGCTGATGGCGACAACATTCCTGGCGAGTCCTTTCCGTATGACGTGCCGCTGAATGCCGATCTGGTGATCGACACGCAGACACTCAACCTGGAAGAAAGCGTTAAACAGGTGCTGGATCTGCTGCGCAGCCGCGGCGCGATCTGATACGCATGCAGGCGTGAAAGCCCAATGGTTTTCAGCGCCTGCATTGGCCTCTTCGCGAGCAAGCTCGCTCCCACAATGGTGCGCACGCACGATCTTGTGGGAGCGACCGGCGTGGCAATCCGCATTGCTCGCGAAGGGGTACGGCACAAAAAAGCCCGCTGGAGATTTTCTCGCCAGCGGGCTTTTGTGTGGCTGTGAATCCTTACCTTTTCAGGCCGTAATGCTCATCCAGCATTCCAGGCGTGTTGGGCGACTTGGGGGCGTAGTCCTTGGGTGTTTCGGTGTCGCGCGGAGGGGTCAGGCGGTCGCGATGATCGCGGTGCGCATGATTGGCCTCAGGGTGCAGGGCGGCCAGCAAGCGTTGGCGGGTCAGCTCGTCGAGAGCCAGACGGTTGGCGCCCTCGGCAAGGTGTTCCTGAACATCCTGATAGCTCTGCGAAAGCTTCTGTACCAGATTGGCCGTGCTGTTGAAGTGCGTGACTACCTCGTTCTGATAGGTGTCGAAGCGCTCCTGAATGTTGTCCAGCTGGCGCTGGGTGCTGTTCGGAACGGTGTTGGGCAGCAGGCGTGCTACCAGAAAACCAATGACGACACCGGCCACCAGGGCGAGCGTCGGCAACAACCAGACTAAGAGCGAGTGTTCCACGAGTCCTTCCTCTATAAACGGCTTTGCTTTACGTTAACGGCTGGAACCTGCGCTGTATACCCGCGACGTATCGTTGATATGCAAGCCGCAGACAATCAGCTAGACGAGTCGACCCATTTCGAGGTCACGGAGTTCTGTTTTGCTCATGCGTGAAACCCCATTATTTATCGATGGCCCAGAAGGCCAGCTCGAAGCGCTGTATCAGGATGTACCCGACGCCCGAGGCGTTGCACTGATCTGCCATCCTAACCCGATACAGGGCGGAACGATGCTCAATAAAGTCGTTTCGACGTTGCAGCGTACCGCAAGGGATCAAGGTCTGATCACCTTACGCTTCAATTATCGCGGTGTCGGTGCCAGTGCCGGTACGTCGGTCGCCGGGCCAGGTGAGATCGATGATGCCCAGGCTGCCGCCAAGTGGCTGCGTGCGCAACATCCTGATCTGCCCATGACCCTGTTCGGTTTTTCTTTCGGTGGCTACGTTGCCGCCAACCTGGGTGGTCGCCTTGAAGGGCAGGGCGAAAAACTGACGCATTTGTTTCTGATTGCTGCAGCGGCCTCGCGGCTCAAGGATCAAAGCGTCTTGCCGCAAGCCTGCCCGCTGACGATCATTCAGCCAGAAGACGATGAAGTGATCGATCCTGAAACGGTCTATGCGTGGTCGGCCGCGCTGCAACGCCCCCATGAGCTGCTGAAAGTGGCAGAATGCGGACACTTTTTTCACGGCAAGCTGACCGATCTGAAAGATCTGCTTCTGCCGCGACTTTCCAACTGATTGCAGCCCGTATTGCATCCTTTAGATAAGCGACCTGCCATGACCACTCGTATCCTGACCGGTATCACGACCACCGGCACTCCCCATCTGGGTAACTACGCGGGCGCGATTCGCCCGGCCATTGTCGCCAGCCGTCAGAGCGATTTCGACTCGTTCTACTTTCTGGCCGACTACCACGCGTTGATCAAATGCGATGACCCGCTGCGCATTCAGCGCTCGCGTCTGGAAATCGCTGCGACCTGGCTGGCAGCTGGCCTGGACGTTGATCGTGTGACCTTCTATCGCCAGTCGGACATTCCAGAGATCCCGGAACTGACCTGGCTGCTCACCTGCGTGGCGGCCAAGGGCCTGCTTAATCGCGCGCACGCCTACAAGGCATCAGTGGACAAGAACGTCGAAGGTGGCGAGGACCCGGATGCGGGCATCACCATGGGACTGTACAGCTATCCGGTACTGATGGCTGCTGACATTCTGATGTTCAATGCGCATCAGGTTCCTGTGGGGCGCGACCAGATCCAGCACGTTGAAATGGCCCGCGACATCGGCCAGCGGTTCAATCACCTGTTTGGCAATGGCAAGGAATTCTTTGTCATGCCCGAGGCCTTGATCGAAGAGAGCGTCGCCACGCTACCCGGTCTGGACGGGCGCAAGATGTCGAAAAGCTACGACAACACCATTCCGTTGTTCAGCAGCGCCAAGGAGATGAAAAGCGCCATATCGCGCATCGTCACCGACTCGCGCGCGCCGGGTGAAGCGAAGGATCCGGACACCTCGCACCTGTTCACCCTGTATCAAGCGTTTTCGACGGCAGAGCAGTGCGCTGAATTCCGTTCCGATCTATTGCAGGGTCTGGGCTGGGGCGAAGCGAAGAATCGTCTGTTCACCTTGCTGGATGCGCAATTGAGCGAGCCCCGTGAAAAATATCTGAGGCTGATCGAGCGTCCTGCCGATCTCGAAGATATCCTGCTCGCCGGCGCGCAGAAGGCACGTCGGGTTGCCACGCCGTTTCTGGAGGAACTGCGTGAGGCGGTGGGTCTGCGCTCGTTCCACGCCACGGTGCAAAACGCCGATACCGGCAAGAAAAAGGCCACCAAGGGCGCGCGTTTCGTTAGTTTCCGTGAAGACGACGGCAGCTTCCGTTTCCGCCTGCTGGCCGCCGATGGCGAGCAGCTGCTGTTGTCGCGCAATTTTGCCGACGGCAAGGCGGCCGGCATCGCCAGCAAGCAGTTGCAGCAGGGTGGTGAGCTGGATCTGCGCAGTGAAGCCAATGGTTTCACGCTGTGGCTGGACGGCGAGTGTGTAGCCGATAGCCCGGAGTTCGCCGATGCCATCGCGCGCGACAACGCGATTCAAACCCTTAAGCTGGCACTTGCTCCTCAACAGGACTGATTGCCAATCCCCGGGGGCGTCGCTACAGTGACGACCCGTTTTTGTTGCCTTGCTAACGAATTATGACGCCCCTAGAACGATATCAATCTGATCTGAAACGCCCGGACTTCTTTCACGATGCCGCGCAGGAAAACGCTGTGCGCCATTTGCAGCGCCTGTATGACGATCTGGTTGCCGCTCACGACAGCAAGCCCGGCCTGTTCGGCAAGCTGTTCGGCAAGAAAGAGCCGACCCTGGTCAAGGGTTTGTACTTCTGGGGGGGCGTGGGCCGTGGCAAGACCTACCTGGTCGACACGTTCTTTGACGCGCTGCCGTTTCAGGACAAGGTCCGTACGCACTTCCACCGCTTCATGAAGCGCGTGCACGAAGAGATGAAGACCCTCAAGGGCGAACGAAATCCGCTGACGATCATCGCCAAGCGTTTTTCCGACGAGGCACGGGTTATCTGTTTCGACGAGTTCTTTGTTTCCGACATCACCGATGCCATGATTCTGGGCACGCTGATGGAAGAACTGTTCAAAAATGGCGTAACGCTGGTGGCAACCTCCAACATCGTTCCGGACGGTTTGTACAAGGACGGCCTGCAACGCGCGCGTTTCCTGCCTGCAATTGCGCTGATCAAACAGAACACCGACATCGTCAACGTCGACAGCGGCGTCGATTACCGTCTGCGTCACCTGGAACAGGCTGAGCTGTTTCACTTCCCGCTCAACGAAGTTGCGCAGGAAAGCCTGCGCAAAAGCTTCAAGGCCCTGACCCCGGATTGCGCCGAAACCATCGAAAACGATGTGTTGATGATCGAAAACCGCGAGATCCGTGCCCTGCGTACCTGTGATGATGTGGCCTGGTTCGACTTCCGCGAGCTGTGCGACGGGCCACGCAGCCAGAACGACTACATCGAGCTGGGCAAGATATTTCATGCTGTGCTGATCAGTGGCGTCGAGCAGATGGACGTTTCTACCGACGACATCGCCCGACGTTTTATCAACATGGTCGACGAGTTCTACGATCGCAACGTCAAGCTGATCATTTCAGCCGAGGTTGAGTTGAAGGACCTGTACACCGGTGGCCGGTTGATGTTCGAGTTTCAACGCACCCTGAGCCGTCTGCTGGAAATGCAATCCCACGAATTCCTCTCGCGGGCGCACAAGCCCTAGCAGCGACTGCAAGCGGCGAGTTTCAAGCTACACGCTTGAAACTCGCCCATGCTGCAGCTCACAGCTTTTCCTTCTGGCTCTCGAACTGCTGCCGGTACTGGTTGGGCGACAGCTCTGTGTGTTGGCGAAACAGCCGGGCGAAGAAGCTGGCGTCGTCATAGCCCACCTCGTAGCTGATGGTCTTGATGCTTTTGCGAGACCCTGACAGCAATCCCTTTGCCGTTTCGATCCGCAGCCGTTGCAGGTAATGCAGCGGCTTGTCACCGGTTGCGGTCTGAAAGCGGCGCATGAAATTGCGAATGCTCATACCGTGCTCTCGGGCCACATCTTCAAAGCGGAACTTGTCGGCAAAGTGCTCTTCCAGCCAGTGCTGAATCTGCAGGATCACCACGTCCTGATGCAGTTTCTGTCCGCCAAAGCCTATGCGGCCCGGTGAGTAGGTGCGGCGTACCTCGTAAAGAATATCGCGGGCCACGGCCTGCGCGACGTTGGCACCGCAGAACCGCTCGATCAGGTAGATGTAGAGGTCGCACGCTGACGTCGTGCCCCCTGCGCAGTACACGTTATCGGCGTCAGTCAGGTGCTTTTCCTGGTTGAGCAGCACCTTGGGGTAGCGTTCGGCAAATGCACCGAAGAAGCGCCAGTAGGTAGTCGCTTCCTTGCCGTCGAGCAATCCTGCCTCGGCAAGCCAGTAGACCCCGGTGGCTTCGGCGCAGAGTACGGCACCGTTGGCGTGTTGCTCACGCAGCCAGGGCAGGATCTGCGGGTAGCGTTCGCACAGTGTTTCAAAATCATCCCAAAAGGCCGGGATAACGATGATGTCGCTTTGGCACAGCGCGCCGTCGACTGGCAATGTGACGTCGCTGAAGCTGCTGACGGAGAGTCCGTCCGGGCTGACGAGGCGGGTTTCGAAAGCGGGGACCAGGCCATGTCCCAGTTGTTTGCTGTAGCGCAGGCTGGCTAAGTGGAAGAAGTCTTTGGCCTGCATGACCGTCGAGGCAAACATCTTGTCGGTGGTCAGAATGCTTACGCGGCGCAGCAGAGTGGCGTGTTGGATCGGCATAATCGTTATTCTTATATGGGTAAATGGTCAAGCAACGGCTGGATCGTCTTATTTTTTGTCGGGTGTGTCCAGCCTCCTCATGCCAGGATCTCTGCGAGAGGTGCGCATGATGGCTTTGTGCTAAGCGGGTAAATATCCGCCAATCCACGCCTCGCAGGCAATAAACAGAATGTGAACAAAAAATCCGGTTGAGGTTATTTTTACAGTCTGTATAATCCGCCAGCTCTTTGCAGTGGAAGTGATGCGCCGTCTGCCGAAGAATCTTGCCGTATAACGGACGCGCTGACCCGAGCCCCCGATAGCGTCTGTTTCCGGCTGCCTTTGACTTGTCAAAGTACGCACTATTCAGTAAGATCCGCCGTCTAATTTTCAGGGCGGCCCCTGAGGCTATAAAGAATGAAAACTTTTACTGCTAAACCGGAAACAGTTAAGCGCGACTGGTTCGTCGTCGACGCTGCTGGTCAGACCCTGGGTCGTCTGGCCACCGAAATCGCGAGCCGTCTGCGTGGCAAGCACAAACCGGAATACACTCCGCACGTTGATACCGGCGACTACATCGTCGTGATCAATGCCGAGCAGATCCGCGTTACTGGTGCCAAAACCACCGACAAGATCTACTACTCACACTCCGGTTTTCCGGGCGGGATCAAGTCGATCAACTTCGAAAAGCTGATCGCCAAAGCTCCTGAGCGCGTGATCGAGACCGCGGTCAAAGGCATGCTGCCTAAGAACCCGCTGGGTCGCGACATGTATCGTAAGCTGAAAGTCTATGCGGGCGCTGTACACCCTCATACTGCTCAGCAGCCCCAAGAACTGAAGTTTTAACGGAATAGTTCATTATGTCGGCGACTCAAAATTACGGCACTGGCCGTCGCAAGACCGCAACCGCTCGCGTTTTCCTGCGTCCGGGTACTGGTAACATCTCGATCAACAACCGCTCCCTGGACAATTTCTTCGGCCGCGAAACTGCCCGCATGGTAGTTCGTCAGCCGCTGGAACTGACCGAGACAGTTGAAAAGTTCGACATCTACGTCACCGTTATCGGTGGCGGTGTAAGTGGTCAGGCTGGCGCAATCCGCCACGGTATCACTCGCGCTCTGATGCAATACGACGAGACTCTGCGTGGCGCTCTGCGTAAAGCAGGCTTCGTGACTCGCGATGCTCGTGAAGTTGAACGTAAGAAAGTCGGTCTGCGTAAAGCGCGTAAGCGTCCGCAGTACTCGAAGCGTTAATTCGTTCTTCGTTCAAAGAAAGAACGTCCATCCCCTCGCGGGGCTGGGCGTTTTTTTATGGGTGTGATTTTTGCGGTCGAGGTGTTTTCAAGTTGGGCGTGTCACGTCGATATTGCGAGATTTATAAGCCTGTCGGCGAAGATTACAGAATTTACATCGCGTAAATGAGCTATCTTGTGGCCCGCGACGAACACCTGTCCTGTTGCGTTCATTATCGGATGCGCCCTTAAGGCGTATTCGTTCGTCTGTCCGATAAAATTTAACAAGCGAGGAGGATCGCCATGGGCGTGACCAACCGGTTGGCCTGCTACTCCGACCCCGCCGACCACTATTCTCATCGCGTGCGAATTGTGCTCGCCGAGAAGGGTGTCAGCGCCGAAATCATTGAGGTTGTGGCAGGTCGTCATCCGCCGCAGCTGATTGAAGTAAATCCGTATGGCAGCTTGCCGACTCTTGTTGATCGTGACCTGGCGTTGTACGAGTCGACGGTGGTGATGGAATACCTGGATGAGCGCTATCCGCATCCGCCCTTGTTGCCTGTCTATCCAGTGGCGCGCGCCAACAGCCGTCTGCTGATCCATCGTATCCAGCGAGACTGGTGTGGCCTTGTGGACCTGATCCTTGATACGCGCAGCAAAGAGCCTGCTCGTGTTCAGGCGCGCAAGGAGCTTCGTGAAAGTCTGACCGGGGTTTCACCGTTGTTCGCGGAAAAAGCTTTTTTCATGAGCGACGAGCTAAGTCTTGTTGACTGCTGTCTACTCCCCATACTCTGGCGTTTGCCAATTTTGGGTATTGAATTGCCGCGGCCTGCCAAGCCGTTGCTTGATTACATGGAGCGCCAATTTGCGCGTGAGGCTTTTCAGGCGAGTCTGTCTGCTGCCGAACGTGAAATGCGCTAAGGCTTAAGGAGCCGTTAATGAACTCCAGTCGCCCTTATCTTGTTCGCGCTCTCTATGAGTGGATCGTCGATAACGATTGCACCCCGCACGTGCTGGTCAATGCGGATTACCCCTCGGTGCAGGTCCCACAAGGGTTTGCCAATGATGGGCAGATTGTCCTGAATGTTTCGCCAAGTGCGGTGCGTCATCTGCATATGGATAACGAGGCCGTCAGCTTCGAAGGCCGCTTCGGCGGTGTGCCACACACGCTTTATGTGCCTGTAGCTGCCATCCTGGGCATTTATGCCCGTGAGAACGGCCAGGGTATGGTTTTCGATCTGGAGCCTTCCATGGATGAGGGTGAGGAAATCGAGATCGAAGATGATACTCCGCCCGACAGCGAGCCACCGCGCCCAAGCGGCCGGCCGAGTCTGAAGGTCGTGAAGTAAAAAATGCGCAATAAAAAAGGCGATCTCCGGATCGCCTTTTTTTCGCCTGCCAGTTACCCGTCAGTCGATGTACTCAAACAGTTTGACGATCTTCTGCACGCCGGAAACGCCCTGTACCAGGTTGGTGGCGCGATTGGCTTCATCCTGAGTCACCAGACCCAGCAGGAACACAATACCATTCTCGGTCACCACCTTGATGCGCGAGCCGGGGATGGATGCGTCGGCAATCATCTGGCTTTTGATCTTGGTGGTCAGCCAGGCATCGTTGTTACGCGCCAGCAGCGAAGAAGGCGCCATGACCTGCAACTCGTTGTTGACCTTCTTGACGCGCTGGACCGAGCTGGCGGCCTGTTCGGCAATTGCCTTGAGGTCGGCGCGGGGTGTCTGGCCAGCCAGCAGCACGATGCCGTTGAAGCTGGTCACAACGATGTGCGAGCCTTCTGCGAGATCAGGGTTGGCTTTGGAAATGTTGACGGCTGCCTTGGTCTCGATCAGCGAGTCATCGATCTTGCTGCCGAAGGTGCGGGTGCCTCGATCATCTTCGATCGGCTTGTCGCGAGTGGCCGTGATCACCGAGCTGCATCCGGTGACACTCAGGCACAGTGTCAGAACCAATAGGCTGAGACGATTAGGGGTCATTCTTCACTCCCGAACAGTTGGCTGTCGATCAAATCGCAAAGGCAATGGATCGCCAGCAGATGGACTTCTTGTATGCGTGCCGTGACATTGGCAGGTACGCGGATCTCCACGTCCTCGGGCAATAGCAGGGAAGCCATGCCGCCACCGTCGCGTCCCGTCAATGCTACGACAATCATTTCGCGATCATGTGCGGCCTGGATGGCCTGAATAATATTTGCCGAGTTACCGCTGGTGGAAATGGCCAGCAGCACATCACCTGGCTGGCCCAGTGCGCGGATCTGCTTGGAAAAGATTTCGTTGTAGCTGTAATCGTTGGCGATCGAGGTGATCGTCGAGCTGTCGGTTGTCAGGGCGATGGCTGGCAGGCTCGGCCGCTCGCGCTCGAAACGGTTGAGCAGTTCCGAGGAAAAGTGCTGTGCATCGCCAGCCGATCCGCCGTTGCCACACGCGAGCATCTTGCCCTCGTTGAGCAGGGCATTGACCATGACCTGACTGGCTTGCTCGATATAGGGTGCAAGGACTTCCATCGACTGTTGCTTGGTTTCGATGCTGGCCTGGAACAGCCGGCGAATTCGGGATTGCATGTCCATCAATGTGACCTTAATTAGAGCGTACGGCGGCGGGACGGATGCGCCGGGTTCTCCCGGGAGCTATCCGGCACACAAGGTGTGCAGCCGGCAAAACAAATAGCGTAATCGGTGAGCGTAGAAGCTATTGCAGATCATCAGCACGGCGGAGCTGCTTTGCTCGAGCACAAGGTCAGCTGTCAAAAGCACTTTTGATCCAGTTCAGCGGTGCAGCGTTGCCAGGCTGGCCTTCAATGGCGATCACGTCGAAACGGCAGGGGTGACTGGCCCAGTCTGTTGCTTGCTGCAGAAAAAGCTGTGCGGCAGTGACAAGTTTTGCCTGCTTGCGAAAATCAACGCTTTCCGTAGCGCCACCCCAGCCTGAATGGCGCCGGTAGCGAACTTCGACGAATACTACTGTATCGCCGTCAAGCATGACTAGATCAAGCTCGCCGCGTTTGCATAACCAGTTTTGTTCAATCAGGTGCAGCCCCTGTTGTTGCAAAAACTGCAGGGCGAAGGCTTCAGCCTCGCGCCCTGCTTGTTGGCGGCTGCTGCGTGGCATCAAGGCGCTGTGTCCGGCAGGCGTTGGATCTTGCCGTCGACGAACTCCGCCCATGGCAACTGGCGCTCGACGCGACGGCCAGGGTTGATGCTCAGGCTGCCCGACAGGCCATCGATGCGGCTGTCAGGCATCGCCTTGAGTTGCGCAAGGCGTGGGGCCAGGCGGTAGGCGTCGATGCCCATTGCGTACAGGCGGCCAAGGCTGCCAGCAGCTTGTGGCCATTGCGCGGTGACTTGCTGGCGCAGTGGGTCTTCAGCGTTCAACAGCCATGGCGTCTCGCAGAAGCGCACGCCGTTGAGGTCCATGTACTGCGCATGATCGTTGCTGTTGGTGAACAGGTGCGAGGTGGCGTAGACCGGAACATCGCCTGCGTACTGGAAAACCATGGTTGGCTTGATCTGCTGCGCTTGTTGCGGCGTCGCGGCGAGGAACATGAAGTCAATGTCCTGGCGACGGCTTGGCTGCGCGGCTACCTGAGTGCCGGCAGTGCTCTGCAGGCGCTGGGCGCGGCCTTCACTGTTGCGCAACTGGAACAGATCGGCGACCTGTTGTGCCAGTTCTACGGGCTGGTCAACGTGCTCGGCTGCGATCAGCGTACCGCCCTTGGCCTGCCAGCTCTTGCGGAAGGCATCCAGTACGCGGTCGCCCCATTCGCCTTTCGGCACCATTGCTACAGCGCTGCGCTTGCCATCGGCCCAGGCGCGACGTGCAACTTCGCGGGCTTCGTCTTCGGCAGCTAGACCAAACTGATACAGCTGAGCGGGGCCTTCGTTGCTGGTGTCGCTGTAGTTCAGCGCCAGGGTAGTGATCGGAAGCTGCTGACGGCTGTTCAACTGTTTGACGAGGTTCTTCTCCAGCGGACCTACGACCAGCTGTACGCCAGCGGCCTGGGCCTGACGGTAGAACTCATCCATCGAGGTAACGCGCGAGCTGTCGAACACCTGGATGGCGGGTGGATTCTGTCCTGCTTGTTGCGCCTGAAAGTGCGCGGCCATGAAGCCTTCGCGCAACGCTTTGGCAACGGCGGCCAGTTGACCATCCTGCGGCAGCAGCAGAGCGATTTTGGTAATCGGCTCGCTGGTCAGGGCGCGCAGTTGGGCGAGGGCGGTAGGCAGTTGCAGCGCTGCCGGGTGTTTCGGGTTCTGGGCTTTCCAGTTGTCGATGGCCGCCTGTTGTTGCTCAAGTGTGCCTGCGCCTTTGATCGAGCGGGCCAGATTCAGCCAGCCGCCCATATCGCCGCTGGCGGTACTTTGCAGCTGCTCGGCCGGCAGAGCGGAGACCAGCGTCCAGATTGCATCATTGTTGGCGCTGGCCTCTGCGCCTTGCAGCAGAGGGCCGGCGAATACTCGCTCATTGACGGCCGCCAGGGCCTGGCCATCGGCCTCCAGGGCGCGCGCCTTGACCATGTGGGTGCGAACCTGCTGCTCGACCGACAGTTCGCCCAGGCGTTGCATGCTCGGGTGGTTCAGTGCGGTCAGTGCTGCCTTGGGCTGATTGCGGCCCATCGCCAGCTCTGCGGACAATGTGCTGGCGAAAACCTGCAGTCCGGGTTTGAGTTGATCGATTTGCACCTGTCCGAGGATCTGCGCAGCGCGTCCGGCGTCATTCTGGCGGGCGGCCAGGTCGGCTGCACTCAAGCGCAGCGTTGCAGCCTGCTCGGGTGTTTTGGCTGTGGCGGCCTGATCAAGCAACTGCTCGATGCTGGCGTCAGGGGTTCGAGGCAGCTCGCCAAGGCTGGACGAGGGCGAGCTGGCACAGGCTGCGAGAAGGGCAGCGAGGCAGAGGGCAGAGAGCAGCCGCAGACAAGCGATCATTGGTATGTTCCTGAAACTCGAGCGAATTAACGGGGAATTGTACCCAAGCGCTGGCCGGGGTGCGATGTCGAAGGTGTTTAAAGCCGTGATATTGGTCGCGTTAGTGTCATCTGGCGGCCAAATCGTTCAATTCGAGAAGGCAGCGTTGTGTTGTGTCCGGCCTTGATCATGTATTTATTCCTTTTTTATCGGCATCCCTGATGCGCGAACCGCTCGGCCGTGCTTCAGCCTGTACAATGCATTCTTTCCAAGTATCAGCTTTAACCTGTGAGGTTTGCGTTTTGACTGTTCCGGTTGTTTCGAATTCCACTCCGGGCTCGCTTTATGTAGTGGCGACTCCTATCGGCAATCTGGACGACATGAGCGTGCGGGCATTGAAGGTGTTGCGTGAAGTCGCGCTGATTGCGGCTGAAGACACGCGCCATTCTGCACGGCTGATGCAGCACTTCGGGATATCCACTCCGCTGGCCGCCTGTCACGAGCATAACGAACGTGATGAGGGTAGTCGGTTCATAACGCGTCTGCTGGCTGGCGATGATGTGGCGCTGATTTCCGACGCGGGCACGCCGCTGATCTCTGATCCCGGTTATCACCTGGTACGCCAGGCGCGTGCTGTAGGTGTACCGGTTGTGCCTGTGCCGGGCGCTTGCGCCCTGATCGCCGCTCTTTCTGCGGCCGGGCTGCCTTCGGACCGATTCATTTTCGAGGGCTTTCTTCCTGCCAAGGCTGCAGGGCGCAAGGCAAAGCTTGAGCGAGTAAAGGAAGAGCTGCGCACGCTTATTTATTATGAAGCGCCGCACCGGATTCTTGAGTGTCTGCAAGACATGGAGCAAGTCTTCGGTGCCGACCGTCAGGCCTTGCTGGCACGTGAAATAACCAAAACTTTTGAAACGCTCAAGGGTCTGCCTTTGGGTGAGCTGCGGGCTTTTGTCGAGGCTGACAGTAATCAGCAGCGTGGCGAATGCGTGGTGCTGATAGCCGGCTGGACGCCACCCGAGGACGAGGATGTCATTGGTGAGGAGGCGCGCCGCATACTGGATTTACTGCTTGCAGAGATGCCTCTCAAGCGCGCCGCAGCCTTGGCAGCCGAAATAACCGGCGTGCGCAAGAACCTGCTTTATCAGGTGGCACTGGAGAAACAGAAGGAATGATGGGTTGCCTTTAAAGGGGTGGATAACGGGGACAAGTGCGCCCCACGTGCTATTAAAGCTTGTTCTTGAAGGCATGTGCCGCTAACCTTGGCGGCGGAGAGTCGATTGGACAGTCGCTGCCTCTTGTTGTTCCGCAACAGGGGGGGGAGGAAAGTCCGGGCTCCATAGGGCGGAGTGCCAGGTAACGCCTGGGAGGCGTGAGCCTACGGAAAGTGCCACAGAAAATAACCGCCTAAGCACTTCGGTGCCGGTAAGGGTGAAAAGGTGCGGTAAGAGCGCACCGCACGTCTGGTAACAGCTCGTGGCAAGGTAAACCCCACTCGGAGCAAGACCAAATAGGGTTCCTAGGCGTGGCCCGCGCTGGAACCGGGTAGGTTGCTAAAGACGTCCAGTGATGGCCGTCGTAGAGGAATGACTGTTCTCGACAGAACCCGGCTTACAGATCGACTCTCCACCTTTTTTCTCACCCTTCGTTTCAAGCAGCAAAACCCTCTCGTAATACCAAAAAAATCTTACAGCTCATAAATCACATTAACTTTGAATCGCAACGATTTGAGTTGTGTGGGATTTATCTGTCAGATCGTTCGTAAAATTACCCTTTTATACCCAGTACCTCTCCTAAATCTCCGAAATGTAAGGGTTTTCCTTAAGACCGTGCCTTGACGGTGTGGTGGGCGCGTTCCTATAGTGTGCACAAGTGGCAGAAAGTGGCACGAAGTGGGTTTTTTCAGCGCAAAAAGCTAAAATTCGGAGAATGCGCCTGTGTTCCGTGGTGCCAACGCGATCAATCTCGATGCCAAGGGCCGTCTCGCTATGCCGAGCCGGTACCGTGACGAGTTGGATTCGCGTAGTGCCGGGCAACTTATCGTGACCATTGATGCCGTTGATCCCTGTCTTTGCCTGTACCCGCTTTCCGAATGGGAGCTGATAGAGGCAAAACTTCGTGATCTGGCGACGTTTCGTGAAGAGAACCGTCGTCTGCAAAGGCTTTTGATTGGTAATGCTGTCGATCTGGAACTCGATGGCAGCGGGCGTTTTCTGGTGCCGCCACGCTTGCGCGAATACGCCAGGCTGGACAAGCGCGTAATGCTGGTGGGCCAGCTCAACAAGTTTCAACTGTGGGACGAGGACGCCTGGAACGCTCTTGCTGATGCTGACCTGGCTGCCATTCAAAAACCTGGCGCTATGCCCGACGAATTACGTGATTTGATCCTGTGACTATGAACAGCGGCTTTACCCACATCACCGTGCTGCTTGAAGAAGCCGTGGAGGCTCTCGCGGTGCGTGCCGATGGCTGCTATCTGGACGGCACGTTCGGACGTGGCGGGCATAGTCGTCTGATATTGAGCCAGCTTGGCCCTGATGGTCGGCTTCTTGGGTTCGACAAGGACCCTCAAGCGATTGCCACAGGGCAAGCGCTAGCGGCCGAAGACGGCCGCTTTGTCATTGTGCAGCGCAGCTTTGCCGAATTGGGATCCGAGGCTCAGGAACGCGGTTTGGCGGGCAAGGTCAGCGGTATTCTGCTGGATCTGGGCGTTTCGTCCCCGCAGCTGGATGACCCCGAGCGCGGCTTCAGCTTCATGAACGACGGCCCGCTGGACATGCGCATGGACCCAACCCGTGGCGTGAGCGCTGCCGAGTTCATCGCGACTGCACCCGCTGAAGAAATTGCCCGCGTATTCAAGGAATACGGCGAAGAGCGGTTTGCCAAGCGCATGGCTAATGCCGTCGTCGCGCGCCGTGAAGTCCAGCCTTTCGAGCGTACCGCTGATCTGGCAGAAGTGCTCAAGGTCGCCAACCCTGCCTGGGAGAAGGGCAAGAATCCTGCAACGCGAGCCTTTCAAGGGCTGCGTATTCACGTGAACAACGAGCTGGGTGATCTGGAAGCCGGTCTTGAAGCTGCACTGGATGCCCTTGAAGTCGGTGGTCGCCTCGTCGTCATCAGTTTTCACTCGCTGGAAGACCGTATCGTCAAATTGTTCATGCGCAAGCTCGCCAAGGGCGAAGCCGACAACATGCCACGCAATCTTCCGATCCAGTTCAAACCGTTCGAACCGAAAATCAAAATTCACGGCAAGGCTCAATTCGCCTCGGATACCGAAACCAAAGCCAACCCGCGTTCGCGCAGCGCTGTCATGCGCGTAGCGGAGAAGCTCAGGTGAGCCGTCTGTTTCTGAAACCTTTGCCCGGCGGCAGCTTCATTATGCTGCTGCTGTTCATTGCTGTCCTGATTTCAGCGATTGGCGTTTCCTATAGCGCACATTGGAATCGTCAACTGCTCAACTCGCTGTACTCGGAAATGAGCGTGCGCGACAAGGCGCAGGCAGAGTGGGGCCGGCTGATCCTTGAACAGAGCACCTGGACTGCACACAGCCGCATCGAGAATCTGGCCACCGAACAGCTGAAAATGCGCATTCCAAGCGCTGCCGAAGTGCGGATGGTGGCGCCATGATGAAACTTGAAGGCGCGCTTTATCCGTGGCGTTTTCGCGTGGTCGTGGGGCTGCTGGTGTCCCTTGTGCTCGCCATTTGCTGGCGCATCGTTGACCTGCAGGTTATCGACCACACCTTTCTCAAGGAGCAGGGCGATGCCCGCAGCCTGCGGCATATTCCGATTCCGGCTCACCGTGGCCTGATCACCGACCGCAACGGCGAGCCGCTTGCCGTGAGTACTCCGGTGACGACGCTGTGGGCCAATCCGCGCGAAATGCAGCAGGACAAGTCCAAGTGGCCGATGCTCGCAGCGGCTACCGGGCAGGATCTGAAAGCGTTGACTGATCGCCTGGAATCGCAATCCACCAAGGAATTTATCTACCTTGTTCGTGGCATGACGCCGGAGCAGGGCCAGGCAGCACTGGATCTGAAAGTCCCTGGCGTTTACGGCATCGAAGAGTTCCGCCGTTTCTACCCGGCAGGGGATGTTACCGCGCACATGGTTGGTTTTACCGACCTTGATGACCACGGTCGCGAAGGTGTCGAGTTGGCTTATGACGACTGGCTTGCGGGAGTGCCCGGCAAGCGTCAGGTTATCAAGGACCGGCGCGGCCGACTGATCAAGGATGTTCAGGTGACCAAGAATGCCAAGGCCGGAAAGACCTTGGCTTTGTCTATTGACCTGCGTCTGCAATACCTGGCAACCCGTGAACTGCGCAACGCCATCGTGGAAAACGAGGCCAAGGCAGGCAGCATGGTGATCATGGACGTCAAGACCGGTGAAGTTCTGGCGATGGTCAATCAGCCGACCTATAACCCGAACAATCGCCGCACCATGGTGCCTGCTGCCATGCGCAACCGGGCAATCATTGACGTGTTCGAGCCGGGCTCGACCATGAAACCGATCTCCATGACTGCAGCGCTGGACAGTGGCCGCTGGAAGCCCACCGATAAGGTCGAGGTTTATCCAGGCACACTGCAGATCGGTAAGTACACGATTCGTGACGTGACCAAGACCGAGGGCCCGATCCTCGATCTGACCGGCATCCTGATCAACTCCAGTAACGTTGGCATGAGCAAGGTCGCGTTCGATGTGGGCGGCGAAGCGATCTTCCGTGCCATGCAACGCGTTGGTTTCGGTCAGTACACCGGCCTCGGCTTCCCTGGCGAGCGCGTTGGCAACCTGCCCAACTATCGCGAGTGGCGCAAGGCCGAGACCGCCACGCTGTCCTATGGCTACGGTCTGTCAGTTACCGCTTTGCAATTGGTACACGCCTATGGCGCGCTGGCCAATAACGGCCGCATCGTGCCACTGACCATTCTGAAAACAGATAAAGAACCGGAATCGACCCAGGCCATTCCCGAGAAAACCGCCAAGACGCTGCAGGGCATGTTGCAGCAGGTTATCGAAGACCCGCGCGGCGTTTATCGCGCCCGTGTGCCGTCCTATCATGTCGGCGGCAAGAGCGGTACGGCGCGTAAGACGTCCATCGGCACCAAGGGCTATGCGGAGAACTCCTACCGCTCCCTGTTCGCCGGTTTCGGCCCGATGAGTAACCCGCGTTATGCCATCGTCGTGGTCATCGACGAGCCGAGCAAGGGCGGTTACTACGGTGGTCTGGTTTCGGCTCCGGTATTCAGCAAGGTCATGTCCGGTACGTTGCGTCTGATGAACGTCACGCCTGACAACCTTGCCCCACCGGAACAAGTCAATGCAGCACCGGCAGCCAAAGGAGGGCGTGGTTGATGGCCTTTAATCTGAGCAAGATTTTCGCTCACACCGACCGCGACCCCTTGATTCGCGAGTTGACTCTCGACAGCCGCAATGTCCGTCCGGGTGATCTGTTTCTGGCCGTTCCGGGTATCAAGGTCGATGGCCGTGCGCATATTGCCGACGCGCTCAAGCGTGGCGCTGCGGCTGTGGCTTACGAAGTAGAAGGCTCGACCGTTCTGCCGATCACTGACGTGCCGCTGATCCCGGTCAAGGGGCTCGCCGCGCAGTTGTCCGATATTGCCGGCCGCTTCTACGGCGATCCGAGCCGCAGCCTGAATCTGGTAGGCGTTACCGGCACCAACGGCAAGACCAGCGTCACTCAATTGGTTGCCCAGGCGCTTGATGCACTGGGTCAGCACTGCGGCATCGTCGGCACGCTGGGCACAGGCTTCTACGGCGCGTTGCAAAGCGGCCGTCATACCACGCCCGACCCGATAGCCGTTCAGGCGACGCTGACCGACCTGAAAAAGGCCGGTGCGCGCGCAGTGGCAATGGAAGTGTCGTCTCATGGGCTGGATCAAGGGCGGGCGACGGCGCTGGCGTTTGATGTGGCGGTGCTGACCAATCTGTCCCGTGATCACCTGGATTATCACGGCACCATGGAAGCGTACGCTGCCGCCAAGGCCAAGCTGTTTGCGTGGTCCAACCTGAAATGCCGGGTAATCAATCTGGATGATGCTTTCGGTCGTGAACTGGCCGGTATCAAGCAAGAGTCGCGGTTGATCACCTATAGCCAGCTGGACAGCTCGGCCTACCTGTATTGCCGCGATGCGAAATTCGATGACGATGGCGTGCGCGCTACGCTGGTCACGCCTCAGGGCGAGCACTTCCTGCGCAGCAGCCTGCTGGGTCGCTTCAACCTGAGCAACGTGCTGTCTGCGGTCGGCGCTTTGCTGGGCCTGGATTACGCGCTGGACGAAATTCTCAAGGTGTTGCCGAAACTCGAAGGCCCGGTCGGGCGCATGCAGCGTCTGGGCGGTGCCGACAAGCCGCTGGTGGTTGTCGACTATGCGCATACTCCGGATGCGCTGGAAAAAGTCCTCGAAGCACTGCGCCCGCACGCCAAAGGTCGCCTGTTGTGCCTGTTCGGCTGTGGCGGTGATCGTGATCGCGGCAAGCGTCCGCTGATGGCTGAAGTGGTCGAACGCCTGGCCGACGGTGTGTGGGTCACCGACGACAACCCGCGCTCCGAATCGCCAGCCAGTATTTTTGACGATATCCGCCCTGGCTTCGCTGCTGCTGACAAGGTGCGCTTCATCGAAGGTCGCGGCCAGGCCATTGCCCAGTTGATTGCCAGCGCCAATGCCGATGATGTCGTAGTCCTGGCCGGTAAAGGGCATGAGGATTATCAGGAGATCGACGGTCAGCGCCATCCGTTCTCTGACCTGCAAGAAGCTGCCAAGGCGCTTGCTGCGTGGGGGGCCTGCGAATGATTAAGTCAATGACATTCAGCGAACTGGTCGTGCCGCTTGACGCCCGTCTGGTCGCTGGCGACTGCAGCTTTGACGGTGTGAGCACCGACAGCCGTGGTATCCAGCCGGGCCAGCTGTTTGTGGCCCTGACCGGGCCGCGCTTCGACGGCCATGAGTACCTTGAGCAGGTGGCTGCCAAAGGTGCGGTCGGTGCTCTGGTCGAGCGCGAAGTGCAGGGCGCAAGCCTGCCGCAACTGGTCGTGCTCGATACCCGCAAGGCGCTCGCGCAATTGGGCGCAATGAACCGCAATGCGTTCATCGACAAGCCGGTTGCAGCGATGACCGGTTCCAGCGGCAAGACCACGGTCAAGGAAATGCTCGCGAGCATCCTGCGTACGCGCGGCACTGTGCTGGCCACTCGTGGCAATCTGAACAACGAGCTGGGCGTGCCATTGACGTTACTGGAGCTGGCTCCCGAGCACAGTGCGGCGGTCATCGAACTGGGTGCATCGCGGGTGGGCGAAATTGCCTTCACCGTGAGCCTGACCAAGCCACACGTTGCCATCATTACCAACGCTGGAACCGCCCACGTCGGCGAGTTTGGCGGACCGGACAAAATTGTCGAGGCCAAGGGCGAGATTCTGGAAGGACTCAATGCCAGCGGCACCGCGGTGCTGAATCTGGAGGACAAGGCTTTCCCCGTCTGGCGCAAGCGTGCCGGCAATCGCAACATTCTGACCTTCGCACTGGCTGACCCTGCGGCGGATCTGCACGCCAGCGACCTTAGTAATGATGCCCGCGGCTGCCCGGGCTTCACCATCAACAGCCCGCTCGGCGTCGCCCAGGTTCAGTTGAATCTGTTGGGCGCGCATAACGTGACCAACGCCCTGGCGGCCGCGGCTGCAGCCTGCGCACTGGGCGTGACGCTGGAAGGCATTGTCGCGGGCCTGAACAACGTGCAGCCGGTCAAGGGCCGTGCGGTTGTGCAAATCGCCAGCAACGGCACGCGCGTCATTGATGACACCTACAACGCCAACCCTGCCTCGATCAACGCCGCCGTCGACATCCTTACCGGTTTTAGCGGTCGTACCGTGCTGGTGCTGGGCGATATCGGCGAGCTGGGCGAGTGGGCCGAACAAGGCCATCGCGACGTAGGGGCCTATGCCGCTGGCAAGGTCTCGGCGCTGTATGCCGTCGGCCCGTTGATGACTCATGCCGTCAGCGCCTTTGGTGAACATGCGTACCACTTTGCCAGTCAGGCAGAGCTGATCGCGGCGCTGGGCGCCGAGCAGGACCCTAATACCACTTTACTGATCAAGGGCTCGCGTAGCGCTGCGATGGAAAACGTCGTGGCTGCCTTGTGCGGTTCTAGCCTGGAGAAACATTAATGCTGCTGCTGTTGGCCGAGTTCTTACAACAGTTCTACAAAGGCTTCGCGGTCTTTCAGTACCTGTCCTTGCGCGGGATCCTTGGTGTGCTCACTGCGCTGACACTGTCGCTGTGCCTGGGCCCCTGGATGATTCGTACCTTGCAGATGCGCCAGATCGGCCAGTCTGTCCGCAACGACGGCCCGCAGTCGCACTTGTCCAAATCGGGTACGCCGACCATGGGCGGCGCGCTGATCCTCTCTTCCATCGGTATCAGTACGCTGTTGTGGGCTGACCTGAGCAATCGTTACGTTTGGGTTGTGTTGCTGGTGACACTGCTGTTCGGAGCCATCGGCTGGGTCGATGACTACCGCAAAGTGATCGAAAAGAACTCGCGTGGCCTGCCGAGCCGCTGGAAGTATTTCTGGCAGTCGGTATTCGGCCTCTGTGCAGCGATCTTCCTTTATACGACTGCACCGTCGGCTACCGAAACCACGCTGATCGTGCCGATGCTCAAGGATGTGCGCATTCCGTTGGGTATCGGTTTCATCGTGCTGACCTATTTCGTGATCGTCGGCTCCAGTAACGCAGTCAACCTGACTGACGGCCTGGACGGTCTGGCGATCATGCCGACGGTGATGGTCGGCGGTGCGCTGGGCATCTTCTGCTACCTGTCGGGTAACGTGAAGTTTGCTGAATACCTGCTGATTCCCTACGTACCGGGGGCCGGCGAGCTGATTGTCTTCTCTGGTGCGCTGATTGGTGCGGGGCTCGGGTTTCTCTGGTTCAACACCTATCCGGCGCAGGTATTCATGGGCGACGTCGGTGCGCTGGCGCTGGGCGCTGCACTGGGCACCATGGCTGTGATCGTGCGTCAGGAAATTGTCCTGTTCATCATGGGCGGCGTGTTCGTGATGGAAACCCTTTCAGTGGTCATTCAGGTTGCGTCTTTCAAACTCACCGGTCGCCGCGTGTTCCGCATGGCGCCGATTCACCACCACTTTGAACTCAAAGGCTGGCCTGAGCCGCGCGTGATCGTCCGTTTCTGGATCATCACCGTGATTCTGGTGCTCATTGGCCTTGCCACACTGAAACTGAGGTAGAACGAGTGTCCCTGATCGTTTCCGACCGCTTCCGCATTGTTGTGGGGCTTGGCAAAAGTGGCATGTCCCTGGTTCGCTTCCTGGCGAACCGGGGCGTGTCCTTTGCCGTGGCCGACACGCGGGAGAATCCTCCTGAGCTGGCGACCTTGCGTCGTGACTATCCGCAGGTGGAAGTGCGTTGTGGCGAGCTGGACGTGGATTTCCTCTGCCGTGCCGACGAGTTGTACGTCAGCCCCGGTCTGGCGCTTGCCACGCCGGCCTTGCAGCAGGCGCACGCGCGCGGCGTCAAGCTGTCCGGTGACATCGAGCTGTTCGCGCGTTACGCGAAGGCGCCGGTCATTGCCATTACCGGTTCGAATGCGAAAAGCACGGTGACAACGCTGGTGGGAGAAATGGCCGTCGCTGCCGGAAAACGCGTTGCGGTTGGGGGCAACCTTGGCACTCCGGCGCTGGACCTGCTCAGCGACGATGTCGAACTGTACGTAATGGAGCTGTCCAGCTTTCAGCTCGAAACCACCGACCAGCTCAACGCTGAAGTGGCAACCGTGCTGAACATCAGCGAAGACCATATGGACCGCTACAGCGGCCTGCCGGCTTATCACCTGGCCAAGCACCGGATTTTCCGTGGCGCGCGGCAAGTGGTGGTCAATCGTCAGGATGCGCTGTCCCGTCCGCTGATCGGTGAAGGCCTGCCTTGCTGGACGTTTGGTCTCAACAAGCCTGATTTCCACGGCTTTGGTCTGCGTGAAGAAAACGGCGAAAAATACCTGGCGTTCCAGTTCGAAAACCTGATGCCGGTACGTGAGCTGAAAGTTCGTGGTGCTCACAATCAGGCCAACGCCCTTGCTGCATTGGCGCTTGGGCATGCGGTCGGCCTGCCGTTCGATGCGATGCTCGCCAGCCTGCGCGAATTCACCGGGCTGGAGCATCGCTGCCAGTGGCTGCGTGAGCATGACGGCGTTCATTACTACAACGACTCCAAGGCCACCAACGTTGGTGCCGCACTGGCTGCCATCGAAGGCCTGGGTTCGGATATCGACGGCAAGCTGGTGCTGATCGCTGGTGGCGATGGCAAAGGCGCTGACTTCAACGCATTGCGTGCGCCAGTCGCTGAGCATTGCCGCGCTGCGGTGTTACTGGGCCGCGACGCCGAGCTGATTGCTCAGGCATTGGGCGACGCCGTTACGCTGGTTCGTGTCGATACCGTGCAGGCCGCTGTCGAGCAAAGTGCCCGACTGGCTCAGCGTGGCGATGCGGTACTGCTTTCGCCTGCATGCGCCAGTTTGGACATGTTCAAGAATTATGAAGAGCGCGGACGTGTGTTCGCGCAGGCAGTGGAGTGCTTGTCATGATCTTCGGTGTGATCAAGCCTTATCCATCGCCACTGATCAGCGGGCGCGGCATTGACCTCGACTTCCCGATGCTGGTCGGCTGCCTGGCGCTGCTGGGCCTTGGGCTGGTAATGATTACTTCCGCCTCGTCGGAAGTTGCCGCCGTACAGTCCGGTAACACGCTGTACATGATGACCCGTCACCTGGTTTATCTGCTGATCGGTCTGGGTGCCTGCGGCGTGACCATGATGATTCCGGTCGCCACCTGGCAACGCCTGGGCTGGATGATGCTGCTTGGCGCGTTCGGCCTGTTGCTGCTGGTACTGGTGCCGGGAATCGGGCGCGAGGTAAACGGTTCGATGCGCTGGATCGGTTTCGGCGCGTTCAACGTGCAGCCGTCGGAAATCGCCAAGGTATTCGTTGTGATCTTCCTTGCCGGCTACCTGATCCGTCAGCAGCAGGAAGTTCGCGAAAGCTGGATGGGCTTTTTCAAGCCGTTCATTGTGCTGTTGCCGATGGCAGGTCTGCTGTTGATGGAGCCTGACTTCGGTGCGACCGTAGTAATGATGGGCTCGGCCGCAGCCATGCTGTTTCTCGGTGGTGTCGGCCTATTCCGCTTCTCGCTGATGGTGGTTCTGGCTGTGGCGTCGGTCGTTGTTCTGGTCCAGGCACAGCCTTACCGGATGGCGCGTCTGACCAACTTTACCGACCCGTGGGCCGACCAGTTCGGTTCCGGTTATCAATTGACCCAGGCGCTGATCGCCTTCGGTCGTGGCGAATGGTTCGGTGTCGGGCTGGGCAACAGTGTGCAGAAGCAGTTCTATCTGCCGGAAGCGCACACCGACTTCGTGTTCTCGGTGCTTGCAGAAGAGCTGGGCGTCATCGGTTCGCTGATCACCGTCGCACTGTTTCTGTTTGTCAGTATTCGCGGCATGTACATCGGCATGTGGGCCGAACGTGCCAAGCAGTTCTTCGGTGCCTATGTGGCCTACGGTCTGTCGTTCCTGTGGATCGGCCAGTTCCTGATCAATATCGGTGTGAACGTCGGTCTGCTGCCAACCAAGGGACTGACTCTGCCGTTCCTCAGCTACGGCGGCAGCTCGCTGGTGATCTGCTGCGCGAGTCTTGGCCTGCTGCTGCGCATCGAGTGGGAATCGCGCAACAACATGGGCAGTGAAGAAGCCGAGTTCAAGGAAAGCGACTTCGCCGAGGAGACGCCCCATGGACGCTAATGTGCTGATCATGGCTGGCGGCACCGGCGGGCATGTATTCCCGGCGCTGGCTTGTGCACGCGAGTTTCAGGCTCGTGGCTATAAGGTCCACTGGCTGGGCACGCCACGCGGAATCGAAAACGAACTGGTCCCTCAGGCCGGTCTGACGCTGCACCTTATCAATGTCACCGGGCTGCGTGGCAAAGGCCGGCTGTCACTGCTCAAGGCGCCTTTCATGTTGCTCAAGGCCCTGATGCAGGCGCGCAAGGTTGTGCGTCAGGTGAAACCGGTCTGCGTGGTTGGCTTTGGTGGCTATGTCACCGGCCCTGGCGGCCTGGCGGCGAAGCTGGCAGGCGTACCTTTGATCATTCACGAGCAGAATGCCGTCGCCGGTACAGCCAATCGCAGCCTGGCGTCGTTCGCCAGCCGCGTGTGCGAGGCGTTCCCGAACACCTTTGCGGCCTCGTCCAAACGCCGCACCACCGGCAACCCGGTGCGTGTCGAGCTGTTTCTGGAAACACCGCGTCAGGCGCTGGCCGGACGCAAGGCGCGTCTGCTGGTACTGGGCGGCAGCCTGGGCGCGGAGCCATTGAACAAATTGCTGCCCGAGGCGCTGGCCCGGTTGCCTCAGGACATCCAGCCCGAAGTGTTTCATCAGTCGGGCAAGAATCACGACGCAGTCACCGCCGAGCGTTATCGCAACGTGGGCGTCGAGGCGCAGGTTGCGCCGTTTATCCAGAACATGGCCCAAGCCTATAGCTGGGCCGATCTGGTGGTCTGCCGCGCAGGCGCATTGACCATCAGCGAACTGGCCGCCGCCGGTCTGCCGTCGTTGCTGATACCGCTGCCCCACGCGATTGATGACCATCAGTCACGTAACGCTGACTATCTGGCTCGCGAAGGCGCAGCCTTCGTCATGCCGCAAGCGACAACTGGCGCCGCCGAGATGGCAGCACGCCTGAAAGAGGTTTTGATGCAACCCGAACAATTGAACAGCATGGCCCGCACTGCACGTAGCCTGGCCAAGCCTGATGCAACCAACACCGTCGTCAACGTCTGCGTGGAGGTGGCCCATGGTTGAGAATCAACGCGCCATGCCACAACCTGAAATGCGCCGTATCCGTCGCATCCACTTCGTCGGTATCGGCGGCGTCGGTATGTGCGGGATTGCCGAAGTATTGTTGAACCTGGGCTACGAAGTCTCGGGCTCCGACCTCAAGGGCTCGGCCGTGACCGAGCGTCTGGAATCGTTCGGCGCGCAGATTTTTGTCGGCCATCGTGCCGAGAACACTGTGGGTGCCGACGTACTGGTGGTGTCCAGCGCTGTGAATACTTCCAACCCGGAAGTCGCTACCGCGCTGGAACGCCGTATTCCAGTCGTGCCTCGTGCCGAGATGCTCGCCGAACTGATGCGCTATCGCCACGGCATCGCTGTCGCCGGTACGCATGGCAAGACCACCACCACCAGCCTGATCGCTTCGGTGTTCGCTGCTGGTGGCCTGGACCCTACCTTTGTGATTGGCGGCCGTTTGAACGCCGCGGGCACCAACGCCCAGCTGGGCACCAGCCGTTACCTGATCGCCGAAGCCGATGAAAGCGACGCCAGCTTCCTGCACCTTCAGCCTCTTGTGGCGGTGGTCACCAATATCGACGCCGATCACATGGCGACCTACGAAGGCGACTTCAACAAACTGAAGAAGACCTTTGTCGAGTTCCTGCATAACCTGCCGTTCTATGGCCTGGCGGTCATGTGCATCGACGATCCGGTGGTGCGTGAAATTCTCCCGCAGGTCAAGCGCCCGACGCTGACCTACGGCTTCAGCGAGTCTGCCGACATACGTGCGATCAACGTGCGTCAGGACGGCATGCTGACATTCTTTACCGTACTGCGCCGCGACCGCGAGCCGCTGGATGTGTCGGTGAACATGCCCGGCAATCACAACGTACTCAACTCGCTGGCGACCATCGCTATCGCTACCGACGAAGGTGTCAGCGATGAGGCGATCGTGCAGGGCCTTTCGGGGTTCCAGGGCGTCGGTCGTCGCTTCCAGGTGTACGGCGAGCTGCCGGTCGAAGGCGGTAATGTGATGCTGGTCGATGACTACGGTCACCATCCGCGTGAAGTGGCTGCTGTGATCAGCGCCGTACGTGGCGGCTGGCCGGATCGTCGTCTGGTGATGGTCTACCAGCCGCACCGCTTCAGCCGCACCCGTGACCTGTACGACGATTTCGTACAGGTTCTGGCCGACGCCAATGTGTTGCTGCTGATGGAAGTCTACCCGGCGGGTGAAGAGCCTATTCCCGGCGCCGACAGCCGCAATCTGTGCCACAGCATTCGTCAGCGCGGTCAGCTGGACCCGATCTACATCGAGCGCGGCGTCGAGCTGGCACCGCTGGTCAAGCCGCTGCTGCGCGCTGGCGACATTCTGCTGTGCCAGGGCGCTGGCGATATCGGCGGTCTTGCTCCACAACTACTGAAAAGCCCGCTGTTCGCTGGCGCAAAAGCGGCCCCTACCGAAGGGAAGCTGAAATGACAGCCGTCACCCTGTCTTCCCTGCGCTCGACACTCGAGCCGAAAAGCTTCGGTCGTGTCGCCGTGCTCTTTGGTGGCAAGAGTGCCGAGCGTGCAGTCTCCCTGAACTCGGGTAATGCCGTGCTCAAGGCACTGCTCGATGCTGGCGTGGATGCGTTCGGCATTGACGTGGGCGATGACTTCCTGCAGCGACTGGTCAGTGAAAAGATCGACCGTGCCTTCATTGTTCTGCATGGGCGAGGCGGCGAAGACGGCACCATGCAAGGCCTGTTGGAATGCCTGGAAATCCCTTATACCGGTAGTGGTGTACTGGCTTCCGCGCTGGCGATGGACAAGTTGCGTACCAAGCAGGTCTGGCAGAGTCTCGGCCTTGCAACGCCCTTGCATGCTGTTCTTGGAAACGAGAGCGATTGTATTTGCGCAGCGACGGAACTGGGCTTCCCTTTGATCGTCAAACCGGCCCATGAAGGTTCAAGTATCGGTATGGCAAAGGTGAACAGCGTCGATGAATTGATCGCCGCCTGGAAAGCCGCCAGTACCTACGATTCGCAAGTATTAGTCGAACAGTGGATTCAGGGACCTGAGTTCACTGTGGCGTCTCTGCGTGGCCAGGTGTTGCCTCCCATTGGCCTGGGCACTCCTCACAGTTTTTATGATTACGATGCCAAGTACCTGGCGTCCGATACTCAGTACCGGATCCCTTGCGGGCTTGGCGATGCGCAGGAACAGGAACTCAAACAACTTGCAGCACGCGCTTGCGACGCCATCGGTATTGCAGGGTGGGCGCGCACGGATGTCATGCAGGACGCACAAGGCAAGTTCTGGTTACTGGAAGTGAATACCGTGCCCGGCATGACCGATCACAGTCTGGTGCCAATGGCTGCGCGTGCTGCAGGTCTGGATTTTCAACAACTGGTGTTGGCGATTCTGGCCGACAGTGTTCAGGCGAGAGGGTAAGGCATGTACGGCGCGTCGGCACGTCCTCAGCCACCTGCACCCGGCCGCAACAAGCCGGTGCCGCGTGGCGCCAGCCGAATGGTGGCCAAGGAGCCTCTGTCGGCGCGCCTGCCCAAGGCTAACTTCAGTGTTCTGAAGCGTCTGCTCTGGCCTGTGTTGCTGGTGGTTCTGGGCTTCGGCACCTATGAGGCCGCACAACGTCTGCTGCCGTACGCCGACCGCCCGATTACCCGCATCAATGTGCAGGGCGATTTGAGTTACATCAGCCAGCAGGCTGTGCAACAGCGGATTGCGCCTTATGTGGCGTCGAGCTTTTTCAAGATCGATCTGACCGGCATGCGCACCGAGCTTGAGCAGATGCCCTGGATCGCCCACGCCGAAGTTCGTCGTGTATGGCCGGATCAGGTTGTGATTCGTCTTGAAGAGCAGTTGCCGGTTGCCCGTTGGGGTGATGAAGCGCTGTTGAATAACCAGGGGCAGGCTTTCACGCCGCGTGAACTGTCCAATTACGAACATCTTCCCCAGTTGTTCGGCCCGCAGCGGGCCCAGCAGCAGGTGATGCAGCAGTATCAGGTGTTGAGTCAGATGTTGCGCCCGCTGGGCTTCTCCATCGTGCGCCTGGAGCTGCGCGAGCGCGGCAGCTGGTTCCTGACGACAGGCGCCGGTAGTGCTGGCCCGGGAATCGAATTGTTGCTTGGACGCGACCATCTCGTCGAAAAAATGCGCCGTTTCATCGCGATTTACGACAAAACGCTGAAAGAACAAATCACGAATATCGCGCGCGTCGACTTGCGTTACTCCAACGGCCTTGCGGTCGGTTGGCGCGAACAGGCAGCGGCAACGACGGACAAACCCGCCGTCGCGAAGAATTGATAAGAGGCAGGACCATGGCAAACGTGCAAAGCGGCAAAATGATCGTCGGGCTGGATATCGGTACCTCCAAGGTGGTGGCACTGGTAGGCGAAGTCGCGGCCGATGGCTCGCTGGAAATCGTGGGTATCGGTACCCATCCCTCCCGCGGCCTGAAGAAGGGCGTGGTAGTGAATATCGAGTCGACTGTGCAGTCGATCCAGCGTGCAATCGAAGAAGCGCAGCTGATGGCGGGTTGCCGTATCCACTCGGCATTTGTCGGCGTTGCAGGCAGCCACATTCGCAGCCTGAATTCGCACGGCATCGTGGCGATTCGTGATCGCGAAGTCAGTTCTGCGGACCTGGAGCGTGTGCTCGATGCTGCTCAGGCGGTGGCCATTCCTGCCGACCAGCGCGTGCTGCACACCCTCCCTCAGGATTACGTGATCGATAACCAGGAAGGCGTGCGTGAGCCTTTGGGCATGTCCGGTGTACGTCTGGAAGCCAAGGTTCACGTCGTGACCTGCGCAGTGAATGCCGCGCAGAACATCGAGAAGTGCGTGCGTCGCTGCGGCCTGGAAGTCGACGACATCATTCTGGAACAACTGGCGTCGGCGTATTCCGTACTGACCGATGACGAGAAAGAGCTGGGCGTGTGCCTGGTGGATATCGGTGGCGGTACGACCGACATCGCGATCTTCACCGAAGGCGCCATTCGTCACACGGCGGTTATCCCGATTGCGGGCGATCAGGTCACCAACGACATCGCCATGGCGTTGCGTACCCCGACCCAGTACGCCGAAGAAATCAAGATTCGCTACGCCTGCGCCCTGGCCAAACTGGCCGGTGCCGGTGAAACCATCAAAGTACCGAGTGTGGGCGACCGTCCACCTCGCGAGCTGTCGCGTCAGGCCCTGGCCGAAGTGGTAGAGCCTCGTTACGACGAGCTGTTCACCCTGATCCAGGCCGAGCTGCGCCGCAGCGGTTACGAAGACCTGATCCCGGCTGGCATCGTGCTGACCGGGGGCACAGCGAAAATGGAAGGTGCGGTCGAACTGGCCGAGGAAATCTTCCACATGCCGGTGCGCCTTGGCGTGCCGCACAGCGTCAAAGGGCTCGCTGATGTCGTGCGCAACCCTATCTACTCGACCGGCGTAGGCCTGTTGATGTACGGGCTGCAAAAACAGTCGGACGGCATTTCACTGTCCGGGATGGTCGGCAACAGCAGTTACAGCGACGAAACCAAGGCACCGGTGCTTGAGCGTATCAAGCGTTGGGTGCAGGGCAATTTCTAAGTTTCAACGTTTAAAAGTTTCACAGCTTCAGATTCAGGGCTTCAAAAGCAATATCGGCAGGCAGTAGGCAAAACTAACTAGAAAGCGGAAGGAGAGAGAAATGTTCGAACTCGTAGACAACGTCCCGCAAAGCCCGGTTATCAAAGTTATCGGTGTAGGCGGTGGTGGCGGAAACGCTGTCAATCACATGGTCAAGAGCAACATCGAAGGCGTGGAATTCATCTGCGCCAACACAGATGCTCAAGCGCTGAAAAACATTGGCGCGCGGACCATTCTGCAACTGGGCACCGGCGTGACCAAAGGCCTTGGCGCTGGCGCCAACCCTGAAGTCGGTCGTCAGGCCGCACTGGAAGATCGTGAGCGCATTGCAGAAGTTCTGCAGGGCACCAACATGGTTTTCATCACCACTGGCATGGGCGGCGGTACCGGTACCGGTGCAGCACCGATCATTGCTGAAGTGGCCAAGGAAATGGGCATTCTGACGGTCGCAGTCGTGACCCGTCCGTTCCCGTTCGAAGGTCGCAAGCGTATGCAGATCGCCGATGAAGGCATCCGCATGCTGTCCGAAAGCGTCGACTCGTTGATCACCATCCCCAACGAGAAGCTGCTGACCATCCTGGGCAAGGACGCCAGCCTGCTGTCGGCTTTCGCCAAGGCTGACGATGTACTGGCCGGTGCCGTTCGCGGTATCTCCGACATCATCAAGCGTCCGGGCATGATCAACGTCGACTTCGCCGACGTCCGCACCGTGATGAGCGAAATGGGCATGGCGATGATGGGTACTGGCTGCGCCAGCGGTCCTAACCGTGCGCGTGAAGCCACCGAAGCGGCCATTCGCAACCCGTTGCTCGAAGACGTCAACCTGCAGGGCGCTCGCGGCATCCTGGTCAACATCACTGCCGGTCCTGACCTGTCGCTGGGTGAGTACTCGGACGTGGGTAGCATCATCGAAGCGTTCGCTTCCGAGCACGCGATGGTCAAGGTCGGTACGGTTATCGATCCGGACATGCGTGACGAGTTGCACGTGACTGTGGTTGCCACCGGCCTGGGCGCGAAAATCGAGAAGCCGGTCAAGGTCATCGACAACACGCTGCAGACCACCCAGCAGGCTCCTGCCCAGCAGGCGTCGCGCCAGGAAGCACCTTCGGTCAACTACCGCGATCTGGACCGTCCTACCGTGATGCGCAATCAGGCACACGCAGGCGCTACGGCAGCGGCGAAGATGAACCCTAACGATGATCTGGATTACCTGGATATCCCGGCTTTCCTGCGTCGTCAGGCCGATTGATGAAATGTATCAGGGGTATTAGGGTGATTGGTGTTCAGCAAAGGCATGGTCTGCTATCATCGCCAGCCTTTGTTGATACCAGTTCGCAACTTGCGCTGAAGCGGCCCATGCCATGATTAAACAACGCACCCTGAAAAATATTATCCGTGCCACAGGTGTAGGCCTGCACTCCGGGGAGAAGGTTTACCTGACCCTCAAGCCCGCACCTGTGAATACCGGCATTGTGTTTTGCCGAGCTGACCTTGACCCCGTCGTGCAGATCCCTGCGCGTGCGGAAAACGTCGGCGACACCACTCTGTCGACCACTTTGGTCAATGGTGATGTCAAAGTTGACACGGTAGAACACCTGCTCTCGGCCATGGCTGGCCTTGGCATCGATAACGCCTACGTCGAGCTCTCTGCCTCCGAAGTTCCTATCATGGACGGCAGCGCAGGCCCTTTCGTATTCCTGATTCAATCGGCTGGCCTGGAAGAACAGGACGCGCCGAAGAAATTCATCCGCATCCTGCGTGAAGTCACAGTGGAGGAGGGCGGTAAACGCGCTACTTTCGTGCCTTTCGAAGGGTTCAAGGTCAGTTTCGAGATCGATTTCGATCACCCCGTCTTCCGTGATCGCACCCAAAGTGCAAGCGTGGACTTTTCCAGCACTTCCTTCGTGAAGGAAGTCAGCCGTGCCCGGACCTTCGGGTTCATGAGTGACATCGAGTACCTGCGCAAGCACAACCTCGCACTCGGCGGCAGTGTGGAAAACGCCATCGTGGTCGACAAGGACGGCGTACTGAACGAAGACGGCCTGCGTTACGAGGACGAATTCGTCAAACACAAAATCCTCGACGCCATCGGTGACCTTTACCTGCTGGGCAATAGCCTGATCGGTGAGTTCCGTGGCTTCAAATCGGGGCATGCACTGAACAATCGTCTCCTGCGCACGTTGATCGAGCAGAAAGACGCTTGGGAAGTGGTGACTTTCGAGGATGCCAGTACGGCACCTATTTCCTACATGCGCCCTGTCGCGGCCGTGTAGGCAAGCTTTACTCTCTTTCCTTTTGTTCTTTAAAGGCTGCCCTCGGGTGGCCTTTTTTTATCCGCTTCATTGGGCAAAGCCAGTTGCGCAGAGGATCTGGCGAAAATCACTCAGACGTCATTCCTTGTCCTTGGCATGGCTGGCCAGCCGCTCAAGTGCTGCCCGCAGCTTGGGATCAGTGATGCCCTCGGCGGTGGCCTGAATGTTCTCGGCGGCAATCGAAGACAGGTCGATGGTGTGCGTGGCCGCTCCGCGCGGGGCTTCAGGTGGCTGCACCCTGAAGACAATGCGCATCAGGTTGATGAATTCGTCGAAGGCCATCAGTTGCCGGTGCAGGCGCTTCTGCTGATAGCGCAGGCGCGTGGCCCAGTGACCATCCGTCACGATCAGCAACAAGGTGCCTTCGCGCCACGAGGCCACACGACAGTGCTCGCGCGCGGCTGGTTGCAGCTGACTTTCGAGCAGGCGCTGCAAATGGCTAAGGCGTTCGGCGTGACGAAAGATAGCCTTCAGAGGCTTGGCTTCACGCAGCAGAACCGCGGGCGGGCGGGCGTTCAGAGGACGAAAGGCCATGGTGGAGTGCCTGGTAACAAGATGAACATCTTAACAGAAAGCGTTCTAACGGCTGCTTTTCAGGGCATTTCCGTGCTTTCATATGCAAATCAATGAGTAACTTCCCCGGATTATGGGTTGAAGTGCTTGAAATTGGCCCCATTGTAAACCTGCCCCATAACAGCGCTGTGCCAGCATCGTGGAATAACGCCACTTTCCTCACCATCGTTTCCGGGTAGAATGCTCGTTCGCATGCGGCCATCTGGGCTGCACGGGCGACTCACGGGGCCGCCCTCCATTCCTATGTGTGGAAGATCCTGTCGATATGTTTGCGCCTTTGTTGAAAAAACTTTTTGGAAGCAAGAACGAGCGTGAAGTAAAACGCATGCTCAAGACGGTACAGATCGTCAATGCCTTCGAAGAGCAAATGGTGGCCCTTTCGGACGAGCAATTGCGCGCCAAGACCGAAGAGTTCAAGGCCCGCATAGCCAAAGGCGAGACCCTCGATCAATTACTGCCGGAAGCCTTTGCTGTCGCTCGTGAAGCGGGCAAGCGCGTCATGGGCATGCGCCACTTCGACGTTCAGTTGATCGGCGGTATGACCCTGCACGAAGGTCAGATCGCGGAAATGCGTACCGGTGAAGGTAAAACCCTGGTCGGTACGTTGGCTGTGTACCTAAATGCGCTTTCCGGCAAGGGCGTTCACGTAGTCACCGTGAACGACTATCTCGCTCGCCGAGATGCCAACTGGATGCGTCCGTTGTACGAATTCCTCGGTCTGACCGTAGGCATCGTCACACCATTCCAGCCGCCGGAAGAAAAACGCGCTGCTTATGCTGCCGACATCACCTACGGCACCAATAACGAATACGGCTTCGATTACCTGCGCGACAACATGGCGTTCAGCATGGACGACAAGTTCCAGCGCGAACTCAATTTCGCCGTAATCGACGAAGTCGATTCGATTCTGATCGACGAAGCGCGTACGCCGCTGATCATCTCCGGTCAGGCCGAAGACAGCTCCAAGCTGTACACCGAAATCAACCGCCTGATCCCCAAGCTCGAGCAGCATATCGAGGAAGTGGAAGGCGAAGTCACCAAACCGGGCCACTTCACCGTTGACGAGAAAACCCGTCAGGTTGAGCTGAACGAAGCCGGTCACCAGTTCATCGAGGAAATGCTCACCGAAGTCGGCTTGCTGGCTGAAGGCGAGAGCCTGTACTCGGCTCACAACCTGGGCCTGCTGACTCACGTTTATGCCGGTCTGCGTGCGCACAAACTGTTCAACCGCAACGTCGAGTACATCGTTGCAGACGGCCAGGTTCTGCTGGTCGACGAGCATACCGGCCGCACCATGCCGGGCCGTCGCTTGTCCGAGGGCCTGCATCAGGCCATCGAAGCCAAGGAAAACCTGAACATTCAGGCCGAAAGCCAGACCCTGGCATCGACCACGTTCCAGAACTACTTCCGTCTGTACAACAAACTGTCCGGCATGACCGGTACGGCTGACACCGAAGCGTTCGAATTCCACCAGATCTACAACCTGGCCGTCATGGTCATCCCGCCGAACAAGCCGTTGGCGCGTAAAGACTTCAACGACCTCGTCTATCTGACGGCGGAAGAGAAGTACGCAGCCATCGTTACCGACATCAAGGCCTGCATTGCAGAAAACCGCCCGGTGCTGGTAGGTACGGCGACCATCGAAACCTCGGAACACATGTCCAATCTGCTCAAGCAGGAAGGCATCGATCACAAGGTTCTGAACGCCAAGTTCCACGAGAAAGAAGCAGAAATCATCGCGCAGGCCGGTCGTCCGGGGGCTTTGACCATTGCTACCAACATGGCCGGTCGCGGTACCGACATCCTGTTGGGTGGTAACTGGGAAGTTGAAGTCGCCAATCTGGAAGACCCAACCCCTGAGCAAATCGCACAGATCAAGGCTGACTGGCAGAAACGCCATCAGCAGGTGATCGAGGCGGGCGGCCTGCACGTTATTGCCTCCGAGCGCCACGAATCGCGCCGTATTGACAACCAGCTGCGTGGCCGTGCCGGCCGCCAGGGTGACACCGGTTCCAGCCGTTTCTACCTGTCGCTCGAAGACAGCCTGATGCGTATCTTCGCCTCGGACCGCGTGAAGAATTTCATGAAGGCGCTGGGCATGCAGTCCGGTGAGGCTATCGAGCACCGCATGGTGACCAACGCCATCGAAAAAGCGCAGCGCAAAGTGGAAGGTCGCAACTTCGACATCCGCAAGCAATTGCTCGAGTTCGATGACGTGGCCAACGAGCAGCGCAAAGTGATCTATCACATGCGTAACACGCTGCTGGCTGCCGAGAACATTGGTGAGACCATCGCTGACTTCCGTGAGGAAGTGCTCAACAATCTCATCAGTCAGCATATTCCGCCGCAATCCCTGCCGGAGCAGTGGAACGTTGCCGGTCTGGAAGCCGCGCTGAACACCGACTTTGCCGTCAAACTGCCCGTCCAGCAGTGGCTGGACGAAGACGACAACCTGCACGAAGACAGCCTGCGCGAAAAAATCATGGCGCAGTTGTTGGTGGCGTACAACGAGAAGGAAGACCAGGCCAGCGCCGAAGCCCTGCGTTCCTTCGAGAAGCAGATCCTCCTGCGCGTGCTGGACGACCTGTGGAAAGATCACCTGTCGACCATGGACCACCTGCGTCACGGTATCCACCTGCGCGGCTACGCTCAGAAGAACCCGAAGCAGGAATACAAGCGCGAGTCCTTCACGCTGTTCCAGGAGCTGCTCGATTCGATCAAGCGCGACACCATCCGTGTACTTTCGCATGTTCAGGTTCGTCGCGAAGATCCAGAGGAAGAAGAGGCGCGCCTGCGTCAGGAAGCCGAAGAACTGGCCAGCCGCATGCAGTTCGAACACGCTCCTGCGCCGGGCATCGACCAGCCGCTGCCGGATGAAGAGGGTGGCGAAGCGCCTGTAGCCGTCGTATCCGAGCCGGTCCGCAACGACCAGAAACTGGGTCGCAACGAGCTGTGCTGGTGTGGTTCGGGCAAGAAATTCAAACACTGTCACGGCCAGATCAACTAAGCCTTTGACTGTGTAATACCTGCGCCGCGACCGGCTTGCCCGTCGCGGCGTTTTTTCATTGATCGCCGTACCGATGCGGACGGCGCCATACTCCTTGAGGAGCACCCCGATGGCTGTTGGTCTTGGTCCTTTGCCTGCGTTGCACCCGGTTCCCGGTTTTGAACTTGGCATTTCTTCTGCCGGCATCAAACGCCCGGGGCGCAAGGATGTTGTGGTCATGCGCTGTGCCGAAGGCTCCAGCGTTGCCGGTGTATTCACCTTGAATGCGTTCTGCGCCGCGCCGGTCATTCTGGCCAAACAGCGTGTTCAGGGGACGGTGCGTTATTTGCTGACCAACACCGGCAATGCCAACGCGGGCACGGGCGAACCAGGTCTGGTTGCTGCGCGACGTACTTGCGAAAAGCTGGCGCAACTGACCGGCGTCGATGCATCAGCAGTGCTGCCTTACTCAACGGGCGTGATCGGCGAGCCGTTGCCTGTGGAAAAAATCGAAGGCGCGTTGCAAGCCGCGCTTGATGATCTGTCTGTGGATAACTGGGCCGCTGCGGCGACCGGCATCATGACCACCGACACCCTGCCCAAAGGCGCGAGCCGTCAGTTCACCCACGATGGCGTAACCATCACAGTAACCGGCATCAGCAAAGGCGCAGGCATGATTCGCCCGAACATGGCGACCATGCTTGGCTACATCGCTACCGACGCCAAAGTGTCGCAGAGCGTACTGCAGGACCTGATTCGCGACGGAGCCAACAAATCCTTCAATCGCATCACTATCGATGGCGATACTTCGACCAACGATTGCTGCATGCTGATTGCCACCGGTCAGGCTGATCTGCCCGAGATCACCGAGGCCAAGGGCCCGTTGTTCGACGCGTTGAAGAAAGCCGTGTTCGACGTGTGCATGGATGTCGCTCAGGCCATCGTGCGTGATGGCGAAGGTGCGACCAAGTTCGTGACGGTAGAAGTCAACGGTGGCGGCAATCATCAGGAGTGCCTGGACGTCGGTTATGCCGTGGCCCACTCGCCGCTGATCAAGACCGCGCTGTTCGCCTCCGATCCGAACTGGGGACGTATTCTGGCGGCTGTCGGCCGCGCTGGCGTGCCGAACCTGGACGTGAGCAAGATCGACGTATTCCTAGGCGGCGTATGCATTGCCAGCCAGGGCTGCCGCGCCACGACCTACACCGAAGAGCAGGGCTCGGCGGTAATGGCCGAAGAAGAGATCACCATTCGTATCGAGCTGGGTCGCGGTGATTGCAGCGAAACCATCTGGACCACCGACCTTTCTCACGAATACGTGAAGATCAACGCGGAATATCGCACCTGATTCAATGCCCGGCGCGCGGGCATCCTGCCCTCGCGCCGGGCTCAATGGAGCTGAACCATGAGCCTGCATCTGATTATCGGCGACAAACGCTATTCCTCCTGGTCGCTGCGTCCCTGGCTGGTGCTGGAAATGACCGGTGCTGCGTTCACCGATCAAGTCATCCGCCTGAACCTGCCGGACACCCGCGAGAATATTCTCAAGTATTCGCCGACCGGCAAGGTGCCTGCGCTTCAGTGTGAGCACGGCACGATCATCGATTCGCTGGCGATCTGTGAATATCTGGTCGAGCGCTTCCCGGACGTCGAGCTGTGGCCGCGTGATATCGCTGCCCGTGCCCAGGCCCGTTCGGCGTGTGCGCAGATGCACAGCGGTTTCGTCAATCTGCGCTCGAACATGCCAATGGACCTGCGTCAGGATAAGGCGCTGGAAGTGATCACCGTCGATACCCAGAACGATATCGACCGTATCGTCGAGCTGTGGGCCGAATGTCGCGCTGCTGCTGCCGAAAGTGGTCCTTTTCTGTTTGGCAAGCCGAGCATTGCTGATGCGTTCTTCGCACCGGTGGCTATTCGTCTGCGCGGCTATCACGTCCAGTTGCCGGCAGAGGCACTGGCGTATATCGAAACCATCTACCAGTGGCCCGCCTTCAAGCGCTGGCAGCAGGCAGGCCTGCAGGAGTCCTGATCGTGAAACGAGTTCATGTGGCTGCCGCCGTCATTCGTGGCGCTGACGGCAGTGTATTGATTGCCCGACGTGCCGACACTCAGCATCAAGGTGGCCTCTGGGAGTTTCCCGGCGGCAAGGTCGAAGAGGGTGAGACCGTTCAGGCCGCGCTCGCACGTGAGCTTCAGGAAGAGTTGGGCATCCTGGTGACGGCGGCACGTCCGCTGATCAAGGTTTGTCACGACTATCCGGACAAGCAGGTGCTGCTGGACGTCTGGGAAGTCTCGGCATTTACCGGCGAGCCGCATGGTGCAGAAGGGCAGCCACTGGTCTGGGCGGCTCCGCGAGAGCTGCCTGACTACGACTTTCCGGCCGCCAACCAGCCGATTGTCGCTGCGGCACGTTTGCCCGGCGAGTATCTGATCACGCCTGACGGGCTGGACAATATCGAGCTGTTGCGCGGTATGCAGAAAGCCATCGCAGGCGGTATCAAGCTGGTCCAGTTGCGGGCCCCGGGTGGCTATGACCCGAAGTATCGCGATCTGGCCGTGGATGCGGCCGGGCTGTGTGCGGGCAAGGCGCAGCTTATGCTCAAAGGGCCTCTGGAGTGGCTGGGCGACTTTCCGTCCGCCGGTTGGCACCTGACGGCGGAGCAACTGCGCAAGTACGCCAGTCGTGGACGTCCGTTCCCTGAGAACCGCTGGCTGGCGGCGTCGTGCCATAACGCCGAAGAGCTGGCCCTGGCAGAGCAGATGGGCGTGGATTTCGTCACCCTGTCACCGGTTCAGCCCACCCTGACTCATCCCGATGCACAGCCGCTGGGCTGGCAGCAGGCGGCGCAACTGATTGCAGGCTTTAACAAACCGGTTTTTCTGCTGGGCGGCGTTGGCCCTTCCGAGCGTCAGCAGGCCTGGGAAAGCGGCGCACAGGGCGTGGCCGGGATCCGCGCGTTCTGGCCTGACGAAATCGTCTGAGTCGCACAGCTGACCCAGAGCACTCATCGTTATACACGTCCGCTTTTGACTATGGCCGAAGGCCGTGGGAGCGGACTTGTCCGCGAAGCGTCGCCCGGTCCGCTCCCCACAAATGCCCCTACGCTTCAACGTGAAAACGCTCCGCGTCACAAATCTGCGCCGCGCAGCCATTCGGATGCTCATCAAACCGGCTTGGGCGCGGGCTGCCAGAGTATTTCCGCAATGCCCTGTCTTCTGGCGATCAATCGAGCAGCGACGAACAGCAAATCCGACAACCTGTTGATGTACGCCAGCCCGGCGCCTTCCAGTGGCTCGACCGCATTCAGATGCTGGCAACGGCGTTCGGCACTGCGCGCCAGGCTGCGGCAGATGTGCGCTTGAGCGATAAGCGATGAGCCGCCTGGCAAGATGAAATTTTCCAACGGCCCCAGCTCTTCATTCCACACATCGATTGCCGCTTCCAGCCGCTCGACCTCAGCGTCCTTCAGCGCTTTGTAAGTTGGCATCGCCAGTTCACCGCCCAGATCGAACAGCCGATGCTGGCAAGGCGCGAGCACCTCGATCACTTCGTTGAGAGCCGGCACGCTTTTGGCCTCATCAATCAGTCCGGCCAGCAACAGGCCGAGCTGGCTGTTGAGCGTATCGACCTCACCAATGGCCTCGACGCGCGGATGATCCTTGGACACCCGTCGACCGTCGCCCAGACCGGTCTCTCCGGCATCACCGGTGCGTGTGTAAATCTTCGACAAACGAAAGCCCATTGCTGCGATTCCTGATCAAGACTTGGAAATAACCTGCTGCTGAACGCTTACCTGGTTGGCCACCAACGGTAGACGCAGCGTAAAGCAGGTGCCTGTGCCGAGAGAGGAATGCACCTCCATCTGGCCTTTATGATTATTGGTAACAATGAAATACGACACCGACAGACCCAGCCCGGTGCCCTGGCCGATTTCCTTGGTGGTAAAGAACGGTTCGAAAGTACGTTTTCGGACGTTTTCGGACATGCCGATGCCGTTGTCCTCCACCTGAATTTCGGCCCAGGGCGGGTTGAGACGGGTACGCAGGATGATGCGTCCAGGCTCCTCGCTCTCCGGGCGCTGGTGAATGGCCTGGGCGGCGTTCTTCAGCAGGTTCAGCAGCACCTGCTCCAGTTCGTTGGCGATGCACGGTACCGGACCCAGTTCCGGGTCGAACTGACGGATGATGTGCTGGCCCTTGAAGTCGAAACCGACTGTCAGGTCAAAATCGTTGCTGGCAATTTCCACTGCCTGATCGATCAATGCCGGTAAGTCGCAGGCTGACAGCTGACGACTGCTCAAGCGGCTGAAATTGAGCATGTGGCTGACAATCTTTGCTGCCCTGGCACCCGCTTGCTGGATGCCATCGAGCAGTTTTGGTACTTCGCGGCTTTCCAGATAATGATTGACCTGCGCCAGATCGATACCGTCGGCTTCGGCCTGCTCAATGTTCTTCGGCAGTTCCGGGGACAGACGCCGCCTGATGTTCTGCACATTGTGCAGAATGGCGCCCAACGGGTTGTTGATCTCGTGGGCCATGCCCGCTGCCAGACCGCCGACAGACAACATCTTCTCCGACTGCACCATCATTTCTTCCAGCGATATACGCTGGGTGATGTCATCGATACGGATCACCACGCCACGCCCGGCATCGCCGGTCAGCGGGTAGAACGTCAGCGCATAGTGGCGCGACTCGTCGTTTTTGATCCAGGTCACGCGCTCGATCTTGGTCACGCTGTGGCGCTCGACGGTGTGCTTGATTTGCGGCAGAAACGAGCGCATCGGCTCGAAGGCCAGAAAGATCGGCTGGTTCAACGCTTCGTCCAGCGTGGTTCCGGACAGCGCTGTCGCCTCCTGATTCCACTGGGTGACGTACAGCTGCTCGTCCAGCGCGATCATCGCCGAGGGCATCGAATCAATGATGCTGTTGAGGTAGTTCTGAAAGCCGGTGAGCTTCTTCTCGATCTTGCTGCGCACCTGGACTTCCAGTTCCAGTTTGCGGTTGGTGTGGCGGGTTTCCTCGGCCAGCCCCTGTGCTTGATCGTAAGCTTCCTGGGAGTCATCTCGAGCGCGCTTGAGTTGTTGCTCACGCGCTTCGATACGCGACAGCATGGTATTGAATGCCTCGGCCAGACTGCCGATTTCATCCTCGTTGCCAGGCTCTGCGCGCAGTGCGTAGTTTTCTTCGCGGGTGACCTGCCGCGACAGTTCTTCCAACTGATAAATGGGCTCTGTGATCAAGCGCCGGATCTGCCGGGCCACCACCAGCCACAGCAATACGCTGAACACCAGAATGCCCAGACTCGCGGTCAGTGTGCCGGTGTAGAACGCGGGAGGCAGCTCGCTGCTGGCAACCAGTAACATGTGCCCGGGCGGTTCGTCGCCTTTCGGTACGGTAATGACCTGCGTGCTGCGAAATTCAGTAAGCCGCCAGCTTTCGAGGTCCTTGTAGTGTCTGGGCAGTTGCAGGCCCTCGCCCTGTTGCATCTGCTCAAGTCGCTCTCCGTCGTTGTCGTATATGGCCGCTGCACGTAGCGGGCCGTAGCTTTTGAGTTCCTTGAGCAAGGCACGCGCATCGGCAGGCGAGTTCAAGGCGCGCTCGTTGAGATTGGCGCTGCTGATCAGACGGCCAATGGTCTGCAGGGCCTGCGGGGCCATCGCTTCCTGAGAGATGTAATAAGCCGCGCTGATGAAGGTCAGGTTCGCAACCAGCAGCACGGTGGTCATCAGGACCAGCAGGGCGGCCAGCAGTTTCTGACCTACCGGCAGGTTTTCCAGGCGTTGGCGCAAAGGCATTGGGAAGGTCGCAGTGACATGTGATGCGAGCAGGGTAGCGCGCGCTAGTCAGTACGCAAACCCTTGTGTGCCAGATGGGCTGTCAGACGTGTCTGCAATTGCTGCAGGTGTGCTGCCGGACAGCGATGACGCACGGCTGCCGCACACGCGTAACCCAGCAGGTAGCTGATTTCGGTGCGTCGCCCGTGAAGCACATCCTGATACATGGATGAGTAATTGGCTGCCGTTGCATGAATGACCCGCAGCACTTCAGCATGCAAGTCATGCGCTGCCGCTGGCTGGCCGCAGCGGCCCAGCAAATCGCTCAGCTCGGCGCACAGTGTTGCGACCTCGCAGGCGTGCTCGAGCAGGCCACCATTACGGCAGTCGTGCAGGACCGTCAGCGGGTTGATCGCGCAGTTCAGGGCCAGCTTGCGCCACAGCCGCGTCAGGATGTCCGGTGTCCATTCGTGGGGAATGCCACTGGCGTGCAAGTCCTGCAGAAGTGCGGGTGCCGTCGGGTTCGATACATCGCCAAGCCAGTTGAAACCGTGGCCAGCTAACCTGACACGCCAGTCCGACTCCAGAAACGCGCCTTCAGTGCTGGAGGCGAACACGCAGCGGATGTGGGGGATTCTTGCAGCCACAGCGTCCTGACTGCCCAGGCCGTTTTGTAGCAGGATGACGTCGGCATGTGCCGCCAGACGCGGTGCCAACTGCGCAACAGCCTGCTCAGCGTCGTAGGCCTTGCAGGCGACCAGCAGCCGCTCGATGGGTTGGTGATGTTCGGCGGTCTGTGCTTCGACCGAGTACGTGTGGGCGATATCGTTTTCGACCAGTGTCACGCAACCGCCACTGGTGTTATAAGCCGCCAGCCGTTCAGCATTGCGAAGAATCAGCCGCACCGGCAGACCTGCGCGCGCCAGTCGCGCCGCCCACAGAGTGCCCAGACTTCCCGCGCCGAGAACATGCCATGTCACCGCCATCAGTGAGGCACGTTAAGGCGTTGAAGCGGTCTGCTGAAGGTGAAAACAAGGATGTGCATGAAAGGCTCACAGTGAATGCAGGAAAAGTCTCGTTATAATGAGCGTTCTTTCAAACCGTCAAGTCACGCGTGCCCGAATCGTGCGCACGCCGTTTATCTGGAGAACATACATGCCCTCGTTCGACGTAGTGTCCGAATTGGATAAACACGAAGTCACGAATGCCGTCGACAATGCCATCAAAGAGCTGGACCGTCGCTATGACCTCAAAGGCAAAGGCACGTTCGAGTTCAAGGAACTGACTGTCACGCTGACCGCAGAAGCAGACTTTCAGCTGGAGGCCATGATCGAAATCCTCAAGCTGGCGCTGGTCAAACGCAAGATCGATGCAAAATGCCTCGAGATCAAGGATGCCTACGCTTCGGGCAAACTGATGAAGCAGGAAGTCACCCTGCGCGAAGGCATCGACAAGGAACTGGCGAAAAAAATCGTCGCCCATATCAAAGAGGGCAAACTCAAGGTCCAGGCCGCCATTCAGGGCGAGCAGGTGCGGGTTACCGGCAAGAAACGCGACGACCTGCAAGAAGCGATCGCAGCGCTGCGTGCCTATGATTCGGGCATGCCGCTGCAATTCAACAACTTCCGCGACTAATATTTTATTTGCACTGAAAGCCGGGGAACCCTGCGTCCCCCGGCCAGTCCGAATCGCCTTGAGCATTGAAATGACGGCAGGCCGCCGTGGTTTCGATGGCAGTTCATGGCGGGTAAGGAGATAACGATGGATTTAAACGCAGAAGTCGGTCATCTGTGGCAAGCGTCGCAGGCCTGGATTCCGATGATCATGGAGTACGGCAGCCGCTTGCTGCTGGCAGTCGTAACGCTGTGTGTGGGCTGGTGGCTGATCAACCGGCTGACCGGAAAACTGGGCGCGTTGCTGGCCTTGCGACACGCCGACCTGGCCTTGCAGGGCTTCGTCAGCAACCTGGCGAACATCATTCTGAAAATCCTGCTGGTGGTCAGCGTCGCGTCGATGATCGGCGTCGAAACTACCTCGTTCGTGGCCGCTATCGGTGCTGCCGGCCTGGCGATTGGTCTGGCATTACAAGGCAGCCTGGCGAACTTTGCGGGTGGTGTGCTGATTCTGTTGTTCCGTCCGTTCCGTATCGGTGACTGGATCGAAGCCCAGGGTGTGTCGGGAACTGTCGACAACATCCAGATCTTCCACACCGTGCTGCGCACCGGCGACAACCGTACGGTGATCATTCCCAACGGCAACCTGTCCAACGGCATCATCACCAACACCAACCGTCAGCCAACCCGCAAGATCACCTTCGATATCGGCGTCAGCCACGATGCGGATTTGAGGAAAGCATTGCAGGTCCTGCTGGACATGGCAGACGACCCACGCGTACTAAAGGACCCGGCCCCACAGGCCGTGGTGGCAGCGCTGGGGGAGAACGCAATTACCTTGTCCCTGCGTGTCTGGACCAGCAGTGGCGACATGGGCGACGTGACGTCGATGTTCAACATCGAAGCACGCGACCGCTTGAAGGACGCAGGCATCGAGATTCCATTGCCGCAACGGATTGTGCGGGTGGTTCAGGAATAGTGGTTTGTGCGGTATGAAAAAGCCTTGGCTTGTGAGAGTCGGGGCTTTTTTGTATGCGTTCGTTAAAGGTTAGTCTTTTGTGGCGAGTGTCGCGTTTATAGCCGACTCATCATCGGCTTCTTGAATATTGCGTCTACACAGATCAGTCATTTTTTTTGGGTGTGACTTTTGGGACTCATTGTAGCTTTATGATCAAAAAGCATATAAAGGCTGAAAATGCAGTCAGGCCTGCTGCCAACGCATGTATGAAAAAAACTGTTCGGATTTTTCTGGAGCATCTCCACGGTTTCTTCAAATATGCGTATATAAGCAACAGGCCAGTTGCGACAAACTCTATGCACAGGAGTGAAAATATCGTTCCGACGACAGTCAGCGCTCCCATGCCTAAATTGCTGGCTGTTTGAAGCACGTATATACAAAGGGCTATACCGCTAATGGGCAGCCAGATTCCCAAGCCAATGAGCGTGAGGAAAAAATAGTGGCCGATATGATTTTTAGCTTCGGTAGTCATTGTTCTGTCCCTGTTTTCCTATCCAGTTGGCGTGTAGGTTTTTTCTTCGATAGTAAAATGTCACACCTCCCGCACGGCTCGTACTTACGGTGAGCCGTAGGTAAACGGGTCTGCGCCGCGGTTCTGAGTGTTCTTCACTTTGCGGGCTTCATCGGCGGCGGACCATTTGTACGGTCAGGCTGCCATCGGTGCCTGCGTAGACCACCGCACTGACGCCGCCGTCCTTGTAACTGGCGATGGTCGCCAGATTGATCTCGACCAGGGCACCACTGACCCCGGTATTGCCCAGACGACGACCGATGTCGTAGCCCTCTTCGACATTGCCCAGCTCAAGACCGTGGCCGTCCTTGTTCAGGTCGTGGAAGGCGTTGTTCAGAGCGATTTCCGCTTCCGGGTTGTTGGTGCTGTCGTAGAACACCCGTACAGGTTTCTGACCGTCGGGCAAGGTATCCAGCGCGTGCACCCAGGCGGCTTGCAAGGCTTTGGCTTGCAAAGCAGGTTTCAAGCGCTTGCCGTTTTCATCCTGCATGGGCGCCTTGATCGGGCGGTGCAAATAGCCGAGTACCGGCGCAGCGTCGAACTCCTTGACCTGATGCTGACCCCAGCGGATGGGCAGCCACGGGGAGGGCTCGAAGTTGCCAGGGCCTCGGTTGCTAATGGTTTTCCAGAGGGTGGGGAGTTGGGATTGCCAGTAGGCGGTGGACATGGTTCCGGGGGCGTAGGGGGGTTTCAACGCCTTTCGCTTTCTCGGCAGTTTCGTACCAGTCCATAAATGCTTTGTCCCGATCCCAGTAGAAAGCCCAAAGCTTGCCTAGATCGGTATCTTTGCTCTGGTTGTCCTCGGGCTCGTTTGTCGCATAGGGACGAATATATCGATCTACCCTGTCAGAGCGGGTGACCAGCAGGCCTGTCATGCTTTCAAATACCGTTGGTACTACTTGAGTATTTTTCTGCAGGCCAAGAGTGCCACGTTTGCGATATATGTTCCGCGTGACGTCCCCGTCCTCGCTTGCGATCAGTGCTTGCGGAACTTTAGGATTAGCCTCAAAAAACTGAAACAGGCGCTCGATCGTGTTTTGTGCGTAGTTGGTGCTCTCATCGTTTTGCCAGAGAAGCTGGGTGACACCTAAGGTCGCTGCATTCCGGCCAGAGTTGATCAGGTTCGCTGCACGGTAGGGCTTTTCGTAAGGGTTCGGAGGGCCTAAAGCAAAGGCTGGAATTGGCCAATAGGCTACTGACTCTCCTGCGGAATGCTGAAAAGCCACCCGAGTATTAATATCCGCTGTAGTTTCTCGCGAGCTCAATGATGGGTTATAGGCTTTAGAGTCCGACGGAAATATCGATGAGAAATTGTTGCTTTTTTTAGCAATTTCTCGCCAGACAGACGATTGATGCCAGTCATTGACTGCAAGGCCTACGCCTCGTATTTCTAGTGAGTATGTTCGTGCTTGCGCAACCTGTTGTTCTGTATTTTTAGCAATAATCTCGGATTTATAAGCCGCCAGTTCGCGCTTTTCATTAGCAATAGCTTTGCCCCACCAATGCCCGCTGTAGCTGAGCAGAACCGCACCTAGAATTCCTGCAATACTCCAGCGCATTACCGAATGTATGTCACGCAATTCCATATCGTTTTCCTGTGCTTCCCTTGCATGGTCTGATCACAAATAAAACCCCTAGACCACTCGCACATTCATGGCGTGGCTGGCCACACCCTGGCAGCCGCACGCCAGTCGGTGGCCGTGCAGGACCACCGGTATGCCGTTCAGTTTTCGGGTGGGGTGGCCTTCGATAAAGGCGAATTCTCCTGAATGAAGCGGGCAGGTGGCTTTGTCGCCCAGCACGGCCGGAGGCTTGCCGTTGAGGGTGTGAGTGCCTGCCAGTTGGCAGGACACCACTCGGCCACCACTGCTGGTGGCGTCGCCCAGGCAGACGGGGTAACTCACTCTGCAGGTGCCCCGCCGGTTGGCGAGCCGAAGGTAAACGGGTCTGCGCCGCGGTTCTGGCTGTTCTTCGCTTTACGGGCTTCATCGGGCGGGCGGACCATTTGTACGGTCAGGCTGCCATCGGTGCCGGCGTAGACCACGGCGCTGACGCCGCCATCCTTGTAACTGGCGATGGTAGCCAGATTGATCTCGACCAGCGCACCGCTGACCCCGGTATTACCCAGACGGCGACCGATGTCGTAACCCTCTTCGACATTGCCCAGCTCAAGACCGTGGCCGTCCTTGTTCAGGTCGTGCAGGGCGTTGTTCAGGGCAATTTCGGCTTCCGGGTTGTTGGTGCTGTCATAGAACACCCGTACAGGTTTCTGCCCTTCGGGCAAAGTATCCAGCGCCTGTACCCAGGCGGCTTGCAAGGCTTTGGCTTGCAATGCAGGTTTCAGGCGCTTGCCGTTTTCATCCTGCATGGGCACCTTGATCGGGCGGTGCAAATAGCCGAGTACCGGCGCAGCGTCGAACTCCTTGACCTGATGCTGACCCCAGCGAATAGGTAACCAAGGGGAGGGCTCGAAATTGCCGGGGCCGCGATTGCTGATGGTTTTCCAGAGGGTGGGGAGCTGGGATTGCCAGTAGGCGGTGGACATGGTGCTCGGGGCATCTGGTACCTTGGGATTATAGGTGCCTGCACCCGCTTCATACAGATTCTTGTCGCGCTCCCAGTAAAAACTCCATAGCTTGCCCAGATCGCTGTTCTTGTTTTGATTGTCCTCTGATTCATTAGTCGCGTACTGACGGATGTAGCGATCTACCCGATCCGAGCGAGTGACCAGTAGGCCTGTCATGCTTTCGAACACTGTTGGTACGACTTGAGCATTTTGCAGTCCGGGAGTACCCGCCACACGCAAGCCGTTTCGCGTGACGTCACCATCTTCACTTACGATTAGCGCCTGAGGCACTTGGGGATTATCGTCAAAAAGACGGAATAAGCGTTCAAGCATTTTTTGAGCATGGGTGGTGTTTTCAGCGTCTTGCCACAAAAACAGTGTCACACCTAAAGTAGCAGCGTTGCGCCCATTTAAAATATTGTCAGCAGCACCCGTATCCGCAGGTTGTTTGGGGGGGGCAATTGCAAACGTTGGGATGGGCCAATATGCGACCGCCTCGCCTGCTGAGTGCTTGAATGCAGCACGGATATTAATGCTCTGGGTATTCTCTCGAGAGAGTAAGGAATCCGTATAATCTTCGGGGTTTTGCGAATATATTGATGTAAAATTATTTTTCTTTTCTTTGATTTTTCGCCATACAGATGATTGATGCCATCCCCCTACGGCTAGTCCGATTCCGCGCATTTCTAAAGCGTAGGTCCGTTTTTGCAGCGCCTGCTGTTCGGAAACTTGTGCTGCTACGTTAGATTTATACGCGGCTAGTTCAACCTTCTCATGAGCAACGGCTTTACCCCACCAGTGGCCGCTGTAGATCAGCAGTAAAGTGCCCAAAATGGCTGCAATGCCCCAGCGTGTTACCGAGTGTATGTCACGAAGTTCCATGTTGTTTTCCTGTGCTTTAAAGTAGGCAAGTAGGACGAACCCTATCCAGAGAAAAAGTAGTATTCCAGTTATCCAGATATACGCCTTCAGCTTGGGGCGTAGTGAGATTTTCGGTTGATGGAGCTTCACTTTTCACCACTTTTTTCAAGTGGGGCGGTTACTAAAGACGGCGGCGTTAGTGATACCAGCCCAGAGGGCGGAAATATGCCTCGTTGGTAATACGCATGACTGGCTTTCACCAATGTCTGAGCTTCGACGCTAATTTTTGCCCATCCCGGTAATCTTTCAATGATTCCGAATGTAGTTTTATCTATCCTCCAATTCGCAATCGCCACCAACACCTCACGCATCTCAGGATCGTCCAGGCATTTCGCCTGCCCAATCGCAATGTCCATCGCCGTGACCCAGCGCTGATTTTCCGGGCTGCGCAACACCGCCGAGTGATAGCTGTTCGGGTCCAACTCCGGAGCCTCGGCCAGCCTTGCCCGAATTTCATTGGGGGTTTCCTCTCGCTCCAGAGCGTACCTGTCCGAGGGTTTAGGGGCGCCTTCTCCGGTCAGTCGCCGACTTTGCATGGCGCTAGTTTGATCACCGGATGCTTTGCCTTTATTCCAGCGGTCGCGCTCTTGCTCCAAATCTATCCGGCCTGAATAGGTCCTGATATTAATCCAGTTGAACTTGGCGCTAGGATTGCCCAGTGCGGCGTTGATGCTCACATCATCGGGCTTGTCTAAGCCTGCTTTGGTGGCAGTGCCTGATTCAAACTCACCACCAAACATCTGTGGCTCATGTGGAGGGCTCAAGGGTTCGGCATTTATCAGGCACAACTGGCCCATCTCTACCGGGGCTTGCGAGATGACACCTGCCACTGTCCAGCCTCCAGGGTAGCGTGGCTCATTGTCCGCACGCAGCAGCTCATGACCTGCCGGCTTTCCGACCAGTACCGGAGCGTTGTCACGATGGCGCTTGGTCCACATGCGTTGGTAGAAACGCAACGGTTGTAATTCATTCATGGGTTGCCGGCCGTTTTTCTTGCCCAGCGTATCCCAAACGCCATACGTGCCGATGCCCTTGACGTCATCCAGAGCAACGGTGGTGTCGTCCGGGCAGAAGTACAAGTACACCTTGCCGCGATTATCGCGCTCCGGAAAAATCGCCAGATTACCGACCTTGTCCTTGCGTACACCCTGCGCCGGACTCCATTTCGGGCCGCTTCGCCCGCAATAGGTTGCAGGGTTACGCAGGTCCGACAGCGGCGGCTGGGTGTGAGGTGCCTGAGTGACTTCAGTGACAATACGCGTCAGCGTGGACAGCGTGTCGTGGCCCTTGGGTGTGACATTAGGGAACAGGCTGTAAGGCGAGTCCACCATGATCAGCGTATCCGCGCATCGCTGACCTTCATCCACCAGCAAGGCTTGCGCCAGCAACGTGATCAAGGTGCCTTGGCTGTGGCCCATGATGGTGATGGTTTCGTCCGGGGATACGCGGCGTATCTCGCGTACCAGCATGGCCAGCCGGGTAGCCGCCAGAACAAAATAACGGCGATGCGGGCCTTCGCCCATGTACAGCGTATTGGGTAGCCTTGCCTGCACCGCCTTATGAAGAAGTGTTTTATCCAAACCCTTGTCGTACATCTGCGACAGGTTGTTGGTGGCGTTGGCAAAAAAACCTCCACCTTTGCCAAAGTGCCTGTCCAGACGATTGCCGCGCACGTCCTGATACTGGTCGCGGAGCTTGGTTGGGTCGTCGTTTTTGTCCCGTTTCACCTCGCCAGGCTCGGCCCGATATCCCCAATAAAAGGGAATCATCAGGCTACGGGTTTTCGGATTCTTGGTGTCGCGTTGATAAAGATAGGTGTCGGGATCGTCCAGAATGCCCTTCTGATCGTCTTGCACATCTTCAGATGGTAGCTTTCTTAACTTTTCGTATTCAGCCCCGTACCGCCCCGCCACCAGATCCGGCCGGTCCAGTCGCTCATTCACCCCCTGACACAACCCGCTCTCCACCATGCTGTACGACGCCCCCGGGTCATTCACACCGTGCAGAAAGATCACTACGCCTGGCAAATCGCCGGGCACTTCCATTTTGCAGGTGGTGTTGAGGTTGGGGATCAGGCGCGTATTGCCTTGGGCAACGGCGTATTCATCGACGCCGTTCATTGCGCACCTCCTTTCGGTGTGCCGCTGCGTAGTGCCGATACTTGCGCCTGATGCATCATTTCGCGTTCCACGCGCTCCGTCAGTCCGTCTGCGTTCGTCATTCCTTTCACCAGGCTGCCATCTTCCAGTTTGATTTCATACGAGTGATCCGCTGCTGCCCGCGGGCTTTGTTCGCTGTGGCCGGGGTAGTGGAAGGTGACCTGCTGGGCGGCGGGGTCGCGGCCGAAAGAGGGGATCGCAGCGCTGTCGGTCTTGGGGCCGATCCAGTCGTGCTCGCTGGCGTGCACAGTGACTTTGCCTTGCGAGCCGATCTCGACGCCGCCGCCAATCTTGATGTAACTGCCGTCATCGGCGACCAGGCGAATGGTCGGCGCGGTGATGACCACTTCGCCTTCGACGGCCGAGACGTGCAGGTTTTTCTGGGCATTGAGGGCGATGTCGTCTTCCTGGGCCTGCACCAGCACTTTGCCGCGGTTGGCGATGGCGCTGATCCCCGCGTCCTGGGCGAAGGCTGACAGCCCTTTGCCCGCTTGCAGGTGCATGGCCGCGCCGCTGGTCAATTGCAGGTTGTTCTGCGCGGTGGTGTCGTGGTGTTCACCGGCATAGTGAACCTGCGAGCGCGGCGTGGCGCTGGCAATACCTGCTGCTGCGGTCATGGCCAGTACCGGGTCGCCCAAGCCGTTGCTGTCCGGCGCGGGCCATTGATTCAGCGACTGACGCAAGGCGTCGATGCCTTGAGCATCCACTGCCTGACCGCCGCGCGCGGCGGCGGTTTCGCCGAGGGATTTGAACAGCTCGCCGCACTCGGCCAGCAGTTTGAGCAGCTCTTCGCGATCCAGCTGTGAGCCTTTTGCGTCGGTACGCGCATAGGTGGTGAGCAACATGCCCTGCGCGGCACGCAGGGCGATGGCGGCATCGGTGCGCAGTTCTGCGCCGTTGCCGCGTGGCTGGGCGGTGCCGTCAGTGCGCGGGTCGGTCAGTTTGCCCAGGTTGAGGGCGGTGGCCTGATGGGTCGTGCCCATGCGCGCGCGCAGCGAGCCTGGCGTGTCATCGAACAGCAGTTCGTTGAAGCCGCTGCCTTTGTGTTCCTGGGTGCGGATCCCCGACAGCGTGCGGTTGCCGGGCAGCCCCGAGGCCTTGCTGAAGCGTGGCGGCAGATTAATGTTGTTGTAGAGCACCGACGTCACCAGAGGCCGGTCGATATCGCCCGCCAGAAAGGTCACCAGCACTTCCTGGCCGATGCGTGGCATGAACTGATGCCCGAAGCCGCTACCGGCACTGGGCATCGCCACCCTTAACCAGGTGGTGCCTTGCGGCAGGCTGTCGCCGCGCTGCCAGTGGAACCTGACCTGTATCCGCGCCAGCTCGTCAGTGAACACTTCCTCACCTTCCGGCCCGACCACGATGGCGCTCAGAGGGCCCGGAATGCTCGGGCGCGGGACGGTGATCGGATGACGGTAGGGGATTTTGTGGCGAATGCACACGAACTCGTTTGTGTAGCCCGCGCCTTCGTCCGACAGGTAATTGTTGCTGCCCTCATGCTTGACCGTTATCAGCAGAAAACTGCGATCTTCAGCAGAGCCGCGGTCATGATCAAAATGCTGGGTCAGCTCAAAGGTGTGGCCAGGGTACATGGCGCGGCAGGTACTGTTGCCGGTGAATGTCTTGCCCTGTACTTCAATGGCTTCCAGGCGCTGACGCACCAGGCGTTCACCGTCTTTGAAGGTGCCATGGCTATAGTGATCGAGCACGTCATACACTTCATACGCGTCGACGTTGCCCTGCTCATTGAGGCTCGGCATGCCGACAGGCAACTGATTACGGGGCTGCTTGTAGTCAAATGTCTGAATGGACATGCGCCCCGATTGCAGGCGTCGATGGCTGCGCCATTCGGTAATCGAGTCCGCTGTCTCGGTAACGGATGCGCTGTGATAACGAATGCTTGGCTGTTGCGGCAGGGGCGAGAGGTCACGCGAGTGATCAAGAATGATCAGCGTGTGCTTTTCCTGATTGTGATCGAAATAGAAGAACAGGCCTTCGTGTTCCAGCAACCTCAATACAAAGGTCAGATCGCTTTCACGGTATTGGGTGATGTAACTGTGCGTCTTGAGTGGCTGGCTGAGTTGAAACTCGAAGTCGGGCAATGCGCCGTAGGCCGCAAATACCGTTCGGATAACGGCTTCGATGGTCTGTTCCTGAAATATGCGCGAGTCGACGCGTCGCGAGAGCATCCATAGCCAAGGGCTTAGTGTGGCGCTGTAGCGGGCCAGGCCGCCGTCGCTGCCTTCCAGGCTGAAGGCACTGATATAACCATTGATGTAGCGCGATTCGCCGGTGGCGAGTTCTATTGCCAATTGTGCAGGCTGGCCGATCTGCGATTTGAGTTCCAGGCCGGCATCGCGGCTGATCATCGACAACTCGAAACTGAACAGCTCGGACAGGCTTTCAGTACCGGAAAAACGTTCCAGCAGGAGTTCCTGTTCGTCACGGGCAACGGTCGTCAGCTTGATCAAGCGACGGTTTTGTGGCGCAAATAGCGCCGTTAGATCCTTTAACATTGTTGCTCCGTTATATAAAACCAGCCGCTCGTTCCGCTAGAGAGTGCTGATATAGAGAGGGGCGTGAGTCTATAGACTTCTTTCCGGGGGCACACACTTAAATTGCAATGGGCCATCACCGGGCAACATTACTCCTCACGGCGCGCTGAGGTAGTGGGGAATGGCTAACGATTTCGTCGTCCAATTCATAAGAAGCTGTAGTGCGTTTCTTACGGCGTAATGAGCACGGCCATGCAGGCTGCAAGGCTTTGCTTTTAGTAGAGAGGGCTGGAGGAGTGTGATATGAAAAGCCCTGGCTCACGAGCATCAGGGCTTTTTAGTTGGCGATTACTGCAGGCTTATATTGGCCAGCGTGACGATAATGCCGAGGCCTGCGACAGTGGCGGCTACTGCGTTGATGGAGAACACTGTGCGTATCTTTCTGGACAGTCTCCATGGCTTTACGGCGAACGCATAAATCAGCAGAAAGATGATCGCGAAGATTTCCACCTGCGCGAGCAGCACTACCGCACTGCCCAAGGCCATTGATCCGGACAGGCCATCAGCGTCTCGCGACAGATAATATGTCAGCAGGGTGCCGATGATGGGTAGCCAGATCCCCAGGCTGATAAGAATCAGTGGCATGGGGTTGAAAGGGCGTGTTTGGTTTTCGGTGTCCACTTTTTTTCCTTGATGAGTGATCCAGCGATCAGGATTTCTCGATCTCTGAAACTTCTGTCGGCGCCTCGGCCTTCGCGGTGCGTATCTCGCGGCTCCATTGCAGGATGATCATCACCAGCGTTGGAATGCCCAGTAAAGCGGTGATCAGGAAGAAATTGTGATAACCGAATTTCTCCACCACCACGCCGGAATAACCGCCCAGCAAACGCGGCAACAACAGCATGATGGAACTGAGCAGTGCGTATTGAGTGGCGGAAAACTTAAGGTTGGTGAGGCTCGACAGGTAGGCGACAAACGCTGATGTCGCCAGCCCTGAGCTGAAGTTGTCCAGTGAGATGGTCAGGATCAGCATCTTCACGTTCGGCCCCATGTCCGCCAGCAACAGGAACAGGATGTTGGTCGCTGCCGAGGTGAAGCCGCCGATGAACAGGATCGGCATGATGCCGAAGCGTACGATCAGCAGACCACCGGCACCAGCGCCCAGCAGCGTCATGATCAGGCCGAAGATCTTGCTGACACTGGCGATCTGGTCCTTGGTGAAGCCCTGGTCGATGTAGAACACGTTGGCCATGACGCCCATCACCGTGTCCGACATTCGATAGGTTGCAATCAGGCCCAGTAACAGCAGGGCCTGCCAGCGATAACGCATGATGAAGTCGTTGATCGGCGTAAGCACCGGTGCCAGCCCGCGACGACCCATTGACGACAGGCAGGCGAAGGTCAGAAGCGTATAGAGAATGGCGCGCAGGAAAGCCCGGTCTTCCAGCAGCAGGTCCATCCAGCTGGTGCCGTTGAACAGCACGCTGGCGAAGTCGGTGTTGTAAAGCTGGGTAAACATTGCTGGTACTGAAACCAGCAGCACAATGAGCACGAACACCGAGGCCAACTGGTGGGTAAAACCATAGCGCGCTGCCGACAGTTGGGTGCGCAACGGTACGGGTGGCTCGCGCATGATCAGTGTAGTGACCAGCGCTGGCAGCATCAGCAGGCCAAACAGCACATAGGTGCCGGTCCACGCCGAATGCTTGTAGGCAAAGCCTGTTGAGCCGAAACCTTCAGCGAAGTACAGCGCGCCCGCGGTCGCCAACAGTGCGGCCACCCGATAGCCGGACATATAGCTGGCGGCGAGGGCGGCCTGCTGGGTGTCCTGAGCGATTTCAAGGCGATAGGCGTCGATGGCGATGTCTTGGGTTGCGGAGGCGAAGGCCACCACCACGGCAATTGCGATCAGCCAGGATAAATGCTTCTGCGGATCGCAGAAGCCCATCCCGATCAGGCCGAGAATCACCAGACTCTGTGCCAGCACCAGCCAGGAGCGCCGCCGCCCCAGCTTGCCCAGAAACGGCAGGCGCCATTGGTCGAGTAAGGGCGACCAGACCCATTTAAAGGCGTAGGCAAGACCGATCAGGCTCGCATAACCGATGGTCTCGCGAGCAACACCGGCTTCGCGTAACCACACGGATAATGTCGAAAAGACCAGCATATAAGGCATGCCCGCAGCGAATCCGAGCAGCAGTAACACTAATGTCGACGGGCTGGCATATGCGGCGAGCGCGGCGCGCCAGGTTTTACGGGGCATGGGCTGGAATCTGCCTCAGGTTACGAAAACAAAGGGCGCACTCTAACCGCTGTGCTATAGGGGACGCCAGCCATGGCGCTGCATATCCACCCGATTATTCAGAATGGTAACGCCCTCGGCGCGCAAACGGGCCCGCTGTTCGTCACCGGACACACTGCCAACGGGCAGACTGAGCCGACCGCCGGCCCCCAGCACCCGATGCCAGGGCAGGGAAGAGCCGTCCGGCAACTGACTCAATGTACGGCCCACCCAGCGCGCAGCTTTGCCCAGCCCTGCCAGTTCAGCCAGTTGACCGTAGGCGACCACCTTGCCCTCCGGTATTTGCGCCATCGTCAGGTAGAGGGCCGTACGTCGCATTTCGGCAGCTGACGGCTCGCCAGGGTAAAGAAGTGTCAAGTCCGGGTCGGTCACGCGTTTATCCTGTATAAAACGATATTGATTGTCGTTCGCGGAACTTTGGTCGATCGTCGCTGTCTGTTACCACCGTGTCCGGCGGTCCATGGATTGAGATCGCCTTGATGTTTTTCTGCAGGATGATGCCCGCCTTCCCGCCAAACAGAGCCTGATTACCGCTTATGTTGTCCAGAACCCTGCTGTGCCTCGCAATTACTACTGTTTCCACTCCATTGCTTGCCGACACTGTCTGGTTGAAGAACGGTGATAGGCTGACTGGCACAATCAAAGTGTTCGACGGTGGCAAGCTGCTATTGCAGACCGAATACGGCGGCGCTATTCCGTTGGACTGGAAGCAGGTCAAAACCCTGCAAAGCGATCAGCCACTGTTGGTAAAGCAGGATGAGCACACAGGCGAAGTCTCCAAGTCGTTGCAGGCTTCGGACGACGGCAAGGTCGTACTGGCTAATGGCGATGCACCCAAGACCGTCGAACTGGCAAGCATTCATCAGATCATCAAGCCCAAGCCGGTTATCACTGATCTTGTCTGGAAAGGCAATATCGATGCGGCGCTGGATTTCCAGCAGGCAGAAAACGATACCAATGACTACAACATTGCCTTCAAGACTTCGGCGCGTCACGGCCAATGGCGCCATAACGCCAAAGGCGATTACAACCGCGAAACGACCGATGATGTGGTGGGCACCGACAACTGGAGCGCCGAATACTCGCTGGACCGCTTCCTGACCGAGAAATTCTTCTGGGATGCTCGTGTGACCTACAAGCGCGACAAGATCGAAGACCTGTCGCGCCAGCGTGTTGTCGGTACAGGTCCTGGTTACCAGTTGTGGGATGACGAGCTGGGAGCCTTCAAGGTCGGTGCGCTGCTCAACCGTACAGATTTCGAATTCTCCAATGGCCAGAAGGAAAACTTCTATTCCGTTGCCGGCACCTGGGATTACAACCGCTACCTGATCGGCAAGAAGTTCGAGTTCTTCAGCAACGGCGAACTGGGCAAGCCGTTGAGTGGCGTTGCCGATTACTCGATGGATGTCGAAGCCGGGCTGCGCTACAAGGTTACCGACTGGGCGTCGCTTAACCTGAAGGCCGAGAAAAACATCATCAGTGGCTCGGATAACGGCGACGTGGACAAGACCCGCTATACCGCCGGTTTCGGTGTGAGCTGGTAAACAATGTGGCGAGCGATGCACACCGTGTGCATCGCTCTGCCGCTATGCGCTGACTAGATTCTCATCGCGCCGTCCAGCTCCAGTATGCGGCCACTGAAATAATCGTTTTCAAGAATGTAAGCCACCGAGTGGGCGATTTCGTCGGGCTTGCCCATACGCTTGAGCGGGATGGCCGAGGTCATTTTCTCAAGTGCCTCAGGGCGCATGCTGCCGGTCATTTCGGTTTCAATGAACCCAGGTGCCACGCCCGCCACACGGATTCCGTAGCGTGCCAGTTCCCTTGCCCAGGTAACCGTAGCGGCGGCAACACCGGCCTTGGCTGCCGAATAGTTGGTTTGTCCGATATTCCCTGCCCGTGAAATCGACGAGATATTGATGATCGCGCCCTGACTCTTCTGCTCGATCATCTTCGCTGCTACCTCGCGCGTGCAGAGGAATACGCCGGTCAGATTGACGTCAATCACCGATTGCCATTGCGCCAGGCTCAGTTTGGTCATCACGCCATCCTTGACCTTGACCAGCAGGCCGTCACGCAAAATACCGGCGTTGTTGACCAGGCCATGAATGGCCCCGAAATCCTCGGCGACCTTATTGACCGTGTCGACGACCTGTTCTTCATTGGCGACATTGCATAGATAGGCGCGAGCCTTGACCCCGAGCGCCTCACAGGCTACGACGGCCTGATCAAGTTTGTCCTGATTCAGGTCCAGCAGTGCCAGGTTCGCGCCCTTGCCAGCCAGATATTCGGCCATGGCTCTGCCTAGCCCCTGGCATCCGCCGGTGATAATTATCAGCTTGTCTTTCAATTCCATGTGCGTGCCCAATCACAGTTGATCGTTTCCATGGCATCACTGGCTTGATGCGAGTGCTTATGCCATAGCCAGAGCACGTTATAGGCTGTTTTCGCCCGTTCGTCTCGCCTCTGCCACCCAGCCCTGAAATACACCGATACACGTTTGTGAAGCCCAGGTTCAGCTGACTTATGCGCATAATTAAGCTGTTACCCAAGCGCAGGGAGCTTGAATTAACGACCTTCTGACATCACATACGGTCTACTCGGAAGGCATTCTTCCCTTGAGGAACTCATTTGATGCGTGTTTTTTTGCTGCTGTTCTTATTATTCCCGGTACTTGAGCTGTTTCTGCTGGTTCGTGTCGGGATGTCCATCGGCTTTCTCTGGACCTTCCTGCTGGTCGTCGCGACGTCGATGCTGGGCTTGTTCGTCATGCGGGTAGCCGGTTTTGCAACGGCGCTGCGTGCGCGCGAAAGTCTGGCGCGTGGCGAGCTGCCTGCCCAGGAAATGCTCGAAGGCCTGATGGTCGCTGTCGGTGGCGGTCTACTGCTGTTGCCCGGCTTCATCAGTGACATTCTGGGTGTGATCTGTCTGCTGCCGATTACTCGTCGTCTGCTGATCAACAAGGTTCGTCGCCGTGCAGAGGATCAGGCTATGCGTCAGCGCGCCTTCGCCGATGATCTGCAGACTCAGGCCAATCAGGGACCTGCCAGCCATCGCCCCAATGCCATTCACCAGCCGACCCGCGAGCCGGATGTGATCGAAGGCGAGTTCGAACATCGCGACAAGTAGCCGTTACACCCCCGGCAGCGCGGCACCTTCGGGTGCCGCGCCCGTTTTGGGGTGGCAATTGGGTTGTAAAATTTTTTTGCCCAAGACTTGTAATCACTTTGCCCGCCCTTATGTATGGGTCACCGCAAGGTTTCTGGCATGAAGGCCAGACCGTATTCTGCGGTTCGCGCGTCGAACCGTAACCGGCAAGTCCGGATTTAAACCGGCCGGTGCACTCACCGGACGATCAAACAAACATAATCAGGAGATCGACAATGAAGCTTCGTCCTCTGCATGACCGCGTCGTAATCCGTCGCAGTGAAGAAGAAACGAAAACTGCCGGCGGTATCGTTCTGCCAGGTTCGGCTGCTGAAAAGCCTAACCGTGGCGAGATCGTTGCTGTGGGTACCGGCCGCGTGCTGGACAACGGTGAAGTACGTGCGCTGGCTGTGAAAGTGGGTGACAAGGTTGTGTTCGGCCCTTATTCCGGCAGCAACACAGTGAAAGTAGACGGCGAAGACCTGCTGGTGATGAGCGAGAACGAGATTCTTGCTGTCGTCGAAGGCTGAGTGCTCCCGCTGATTTCCGTTACTACAAAGTATTCAAGGAATAATGATCATGGCTGCTAAAGAAGTTAAATTCGGCGATTCTGGCCGCAAAAAAATGCTCGCCGGTGTAAACGTCCTGGCTGACGCAGTTAAAGCGACCCTGGGCCCTAAAGGCCGTAACGTTATCATCGAGAAAAGCTTTGGCGCTCCGCTGATCACCAAAGACGGTGTGTCGGTTGCCAAGGAAATCGAGCTTAAAGACCGTTTCGAAAACATGGGCGCGCAGCTGGTCAAAGACGTTGCCTCCCGTGCCAACGACGATGCCGGTGACGGTACTACTACTGCTACCGTTCTGGCTCAGGCTATCGTCAACGAAGGCCTGAAGGCTGTCGCTGCCGGCATGAACCCGATGGACCTCAAGCGCGGCATCGACAAGGCGACCATCGCCATTGTTGCCGAGCTGAAGAAGCTGTCCAAGCCATGCACCGACACCAAGGCTATTGCCCAGGTCGGCACCATCTCGGCCAACTCCGATCACTCCATCGGCGACATCATTGCCGAAGCCATGGAAAAAGTGACCAAAGACGGCGTTATCACCGTTGAAGAAGGTTCGGGTCTGGAAAACGAGCTGTCTGTTGTAGAAGGCATGCAGTTTGACCGTGGTTACCTGTCCCCGTACTTCATCAACAAGCCGGACACCATGGTTGCCGAGCTGGACAGCCCGCTGCTGTTGCTGGTCGACAAGAAGATCTCCAACATTCGCGAAATGCTGCCGGTTCTGGAAGCAGTCGCCAAGGCTGGCCGTCCTCTGCTGATCGTTGCCGAAGACGTTGAAGGCGAAGCGCTGGCCACTCTGGTTGTCAACAACATGCGCGGTATCGTGAAAGTTGCAGCCGTCAAGGCTCCAGGTTTCGGCGATCGTCGCAAGGCCATGCTGCAGGACATCGCTGTTCTGACTGGCGGTACCGTTATCTCCGAAGAGATCGGCCTGAGCCTGGAAACCACTACCCTGGAACACCTGGGTAATGCCAAGCGCGTCATCCTGAACAAGGAAAACACCACCATCATCGATGGTGCTGGCGTGAAAACCGATATCGACTCGCGTATCTCCCAGATCCGTCAGCAAATCGGCGACACCAGCTCGGACTACGACAAGGAAAAACTGCAAGAGCGTCTGGCCAAGCTGTCTGGCGGCGTTGCAGTGATCAAGGTCGGTGCCGGTTCCGAAGTCGAGATGAAAGAGAAGAAAGCCCGCGTTGAAGACGCCCTGCACGCAACCCGCGCAGCCGTTGAAGAAGGCGTGGTACCTGGCGGTGGCGTGGCACTGGTTCGCTCCCTGCAGGCTATCGAAGGCCTGAAAGGCGACAACGCTGATCAGGACGTCGGTATCGCTCTGCTGCGTCGTGCAGTCGAAGCGCCTCTGCGCCAGATCGTTGCCAACTCCGGTGACGAACCAAGCGTTGTTGTTGACAAGGTCAAGCAGGGTTCGGGTAACTTCGGTTACAACGCTGCTTCCGGCGAATACGGCGACATGATCGAAATGGGTATCCTTGACCCGGCCAAGGTGACTCGTTCTGCTCTGCAGGCGGCGTCCTCCATTGCCAGCTTGATGATCACCACCGAAGCGATGATCGCTGACGTGCCTGAAGACAAGCCAGCAGGCGGCGGCATGCCGGACATGGGCGGCATGGGTGGTATGGGCGGCATGATGTAAGCCGGCTTTACCCCGAAAAGCTACACCCATAAAGAACCCCGCCTTGTGCGGGGTTTTTTTGTCTTGCTGTTCCGGATCAATCAGTGCGTCGGTTGTACTTTGCTGTTATCGAGGCCCTTGGGTTCGGGGCGGTAAAGTACAAAGTAGTAAACCCCCAGACAGATCAACCAGCAAAACACTGCAGTCCAGATGTTATGGGAAAAGAAGTGCGCGCCTTGCAGCATTCGGCCGATAGAGAACACTGTTCCCAAACCGAAGGCCAGGGCCAGCCCCATTTTCGCCATTCTCGGGCGGCGGTCGCGCAAGGCGAAGAACAGGGCAAACAGGGTAAAACCGGTGGCCGCATGACCTCCCGGCCAGCAGCGACCTGGCTTGTCGGTGGCGGGGCGCGGGCTCAACAGTTCACTGTAGGTTTCCTGGCCGCCGAACTCGGTCAGGCTCCAGGGGCATTGCACCGAGGTCACCACTTTTACTGGTGTCACGAAGGCGGTTGAAAGCGCCATGGACAACACCAGACAACCCAGTTCTCTGCGCCACGGGATCAGGCGTTCTACCTTGAATGACGCGGCAAAGCCGATCATCGCCAGTACGCCGAAAACCATCACCAGTTGTTTGGCGCGGTCGTGAAGGACGTCTTCCAGAAAATAGCTATGCCTGCCAATGAATTGCCCACTGACGGGATCGAAGGCAAGCCTGGCGATGTCCATGTCCAGCGAAGTCAGCTCAAGGAGTACGAGGATCAGCGCGACAACAGCGGGGATACCCAGATAAATCCATGGATTTATTGAGCGAGAATAGGGTGGGGCGACGGTTTTCGACATATCGAATCCAGATCGGTGAAAGGCATGCCGCTATCATTGTGTGCGACGGTTTGTCTCAAAGTGTGTCATGTGCTTTGTAAATCATAGGTGAAAAAATCGTCATGCCATATCGGCGCTGGCCCTGACGCTCACTTCGTCTTAAGCTGCGCCAGCCCAAACTGCATATGAGAGTGCGTTATGCGAATTCTTCTGGTTGAAGACAACCGCGACATCCTGGCGAACATGGCCGATTACCTGGGCATGAAAGGCTATACCGTCGACTGCGCTCAGGATGGCCTCTCAGGACTGCACCTGGCAGCCACCGAGCATTACGACCTGATTGTCCTCGACATCATGCTGCCGGGCATCGACGGCTACACGCTGTGCAAGCGTCTGCGCGAAGATGCCCGTCGCGATACCCCGGTCATCATGCTGACCGCACGTGACCAGCTGGACGACCGTCTGCAAGGCTTCCGCTCCGGCGCTGATGACTACCTGCTCAAGCCGTTCGCCCTGTCCGAACTGGCCGCGCGCATCGAAGCGGTGTTGCGCCGTGCCCAGGGCGGCGGACGGCGTACCTTGCAGGTCGCCGATCTGGTCTATGACCTCGACACCCTTGAGGTGACGCGTGAAGGCCGGATGCTCAAACTCAACCCGGTCGGGCTCAAACTGCTCGCCGTCCTGATGCAGAAAAGCCCGCATGTATTGCGCCGCGAGATTCTGGAAGAGGCTCTGTGGGGCGACGACTGCCCGGACAGCGACAGCCTGCGCAGTCATGTGCATCAGTTGCGTCAGGTGATCGACAAACCGTTCGGCAAACCGCTGTTGCAGACCGTGCACGGTGTGGGCTATCGCTTGGCCGAGGGCCGGGATGGAGTTTAAACAGAGTCTTGCCCAACGGATCATCATTGCCTTTGCATTGATGAGTGCACTGGTCGCCGGGTCTTTCGCCATCGGCATTATTTCCACTGTCCATCTGGTCGAAGAAAAACTGATTTCTGCCGGTCTTGGCGGCGACCTTAATCGCCTGATGCTGATGGACAGTGTCAGTGACTGGAGCCACCGGCCCAAGCCCGATCAGTTGTTCTATTTCAGCAACGGTCCGGGCGATTTCGATCTGCCCAAAGACCTTCGGCACCTTGAACCCGGTTTTCATGAGGTCTTCCGTGGGCCACTGTCGTACCACGCCATGATCGAGGTGGTAGACGGTCGGCATTACGCCCTGCTTCAGGACCAAAGCGATTTTGAAGAGCGTGAGCGGGTTTTGTTCGCTGTCGTGCTGGTCGGTTTTGTTCTGGCGTTGGCGCTGGCGGTATTTCTCGGCTGGGTATTGGCCCGTCGAGTGATGGCACCGGTAGTGCGTCTGGCCAGACAGGTTCGTCACCGTGACCAGTTGCTGGGGCTGGCACCGCCACTGGCACCTGACTACGCCGCTGATGAGGTCGGCGAGCTAGCGGTGGCGTTCGATGCAACGCTGGGGCGTCTGAGGCAAGCGTTGATTCGTGAGCGCATGTTCACCAGTGACGTGAGTCACGAGCTGCGCACCCCATTGATGGTACTGGCCAGCTCCTGCGAGCTGCTGCTGGAAAACCCTGCGCTCGACCTGCGAGGGCGTCGTCAGGTCGAGCGCATTGGCCGCGCCTGCGAAGAGATGCGTGATCTGGTGCAAACGTTCCTCATGCTCGCCCGCACCCAGCGTGAAGACCCGGCCATGACGCCCAAGGCCACGCTGGTCGGAGTGGCCGAGCAGTTGATCTCTCAATGGCGTGATCCGATAGAAGGCAAGGGGCTGCAACTGACCTACACGCCACCTGCCGATGACCAGCTTTCCGAAATTCGTTACAACGCGACCTTCCTCCATGCCGTGATGGGTAACTTGCTGCGCAACGCGCTGCACTACACTGATTACGGATTCATTGCGCTGACCCTGCACGCCGAAAGTTTCACCGTGGAAGACAGTGGCGTCGGTATTCCCGAGGAAAAACGCGAGGCCATGTTCGAGCCATTTGTACGTGGTAACGAGCAGCGCGGGGAAGGCCTGGGCCTTGGTTTGTCACTGGTGCAGCGCATCTGCGCCAACCAGGGATGGAGCGTCGATCTCACGCCCATGGAGCCACACGGTTGCCGGTTCGAAGTGACATTGAACCTGAACAAAACCTGACGTTCATTTTCGAGCAGATCCACCTCAGTGTGTGACGGTAAATCGACTGCACTTCGTCGATAAGTCACACACGGCGTCTAACTCTCTGTAAAATCTAGAAACATCTGAAGTATAGAGGTAACAATATTTTCACATTCAGATGACCTGACAGTGACAGCGGTGCCTTTAGTTTGGCCCGCATCAACGTCAGGAGCAGCTCTCATGAGCGACCGCATAGAACTCGAGTTTTCCCGCAAGTACGACAAGTCGCATGCTCGTCAGTACCTTGAAAAGCATCAGGACGGTCTTTGGCGCAAGTTGTCGCATCATCGCGATGAACAACTGGCGAGAAAGGCGCTTCACCTGGCCGGTGACCCTGGCCTGGTGCTGGATCTGCCTTGCGGCGCGGGGCGTTTCTGGCCATTGTTGGCCGAGAAACCGAACCGCTCGATCATCGGGGCTGACAACTCCGCAGACATGCTCAGCACCGCTTGTGCGTCACAGCCTGCAGAAGTTGTGAAAAGGGTACAACCTTTGCAGACATCTGCCTTTGACATCGACCTGCCTGATAACGCAGTAGATAGCATCTTCTGCATGCGCCTGCTGCACCACGTCGGTCAGTCAAGCGACCGGATGGCTCTATTGCGTGAGTTCCAGCGCGTAACCCGGGACAGTGTGATTGTCTCATTATGGGTCGACGGCAATTTCAAAGCATGGAAGCGTGCACGTCTGGAGAAACAGCGTCTCCAGAAAAACGGGCAGGAAAGTTACCAGAATCGTTTTGTGTTACCGGTTGCTACCGCAGAATCCGAATTTGAACAGGCAGGATTTCGTATCCAGAACCGAATGGATTTTCTGCCGATGTACGCCATGTGGCGTGTCTACGTCTTACGTAAAAGGTAAACAGATGGGTTTGCAGTCCTTGAAAGAGCCAGTTGTGAACTCGGTGCAGGATGAGTTCAACCATTTCTGGAGTCAGCACGGCGAATGGGTTGAAGAACCCAATTCCCGTCGAGGTGGAGAAAGTGGTGTACAGCGGCTCACGATGGACAACGGGCAAACGCTTTATGCCAAGCGTCAGACAGGGCATATATACCGCAGTTTGCTGCACCCTTTGGGGCGACCGACTGTATTGCGTGAGCGTGAAGCGCTTGAAGGTCTGCGCAAGCTTGGCGTAGTCGTGCCGGAAGTGGTGTTTTGTGGTGCCGAGCGCGGCGAGGACAATGCCTGGCGGGCATTGCTGGTCACGGTTGCGCTGGAAGGTTTCGAAGAGATAGAAAAGTGGCAGGCTGGCGGAGGACGCGAGCGGCATGGCGAGCTGTTCTATGAGCTCGTGCTCAAGGAAGTGGCGGCCACCCTGGCCCGCATGCACCTTGGCCGCTGGCAGCATAGCTGCCTGTATATCAAGCACATATTTGTACGTGTGACCGGTGAGGGGCCGGATGCCAAAGTCGAGGTTGCCTTGCTGGACCTCGAAAAAGGCCGGCGTCGCCTGACAGCCCAAGGGGCGGCCCAGCATGATATGAAACAGCTACGACGCCATTCGTCATTCAGCGCTGCAGACTGGCAAAAGTTGATCTACTTTTATCAGGCAGCGTTTGGCAGCTCTATCAAAGGTTTAGAGTCATGAAGCTAGAAATGGCAAGAGGTCTGTTTATCTTCGGTGCATTGGCAATTGCCACCGTCGCAGTGGCAGCGCTTGAACAACCGTCTACCCAGATACTCACGACACAGCACGGCGAGGGATATTGCCCGTTGCCGCGTGTGGCCAAGAGTCTGGTGAGCGTGCAGCCTGATCATGACCTGTTGCTGTTCATGTACAGCCTGGCGCAAGGGGCTGGGGTGAGGAACTGAGGCGCTTTGCTGCCTGACTTCTGACTATCCTGCTTGAGCCAGATGAAGGTGGTTGTCCCACAGCCCTGCTGGCAGGTCCAACGGTTTGGCCAGCAGTTGCGCTTTGCGACAATCATAGAAGCGGCAACGCCCTTGGCCCGAAGTCACGATAAACCCGTCGGCTACCGCACCCACGCCTGCGCAGTCTGGTAGCGGCGCATCCAGCTTCAATGCACCGCTGTCCAGATCCCAGATAAAGAACCGGTTGCCACGCGGCGCTGTCAGGGCTACCAGGCGCAGATCACTGTGCACTGCAACGCTTGCAGTGTAATGAGCCATCGCCCGCAGTTGTTCTTCTGCCACCGGAAAGGCCTGAAAGGGCTGCCCCGGCCGTTTGATTGCCAGCAACTCGGCTACTTCGTGGCTGTCGCCCATGAACTGCTGGCCTGCCACGATGGTGCCGTCGCTGGCGATGCCCATGTGACGCACGCTGTTCATCTGCTGGGAAAGAGTCTCCTTGCTCAGCAATATACCGTCACGCTGCATGATCACCAGGCTGGGCTGCATGGCATTCAGGTTCATCTCTACCCGGCTTTCCGCTTCGGTGCGAATACCGCCGTTCGCGACTACCAGCGTTTCGCCATCCGGCATCCACGAAACCTGATGCGGACCGATACCGTGCGTAGGAATTTCAGCCGAGTGCACCAGTCGCTGATCAACGAATCGATAGACGCCCAGTAGCCCTCGGCCTGGGTCAAGGGTGTCGTTTTCCGTCGCATATAGCCATTCGCCGTCGCGGTGAATCACCGCATGACCATAGAAGTGTCGGTTCGGCTGCGAAGCGATGGTTTGCAGCAAGCGGCCATCGCGCAAATCGATCAGATAGCTTTCAGTACCTGGACGACGTGCGATGAACACCGCAATCGGCAGGTCGGGATGATTGATGATGTCGTGGCAGCGCTGGCCCACCTGGGTGGCAAATACCTGCGTTCCGTCGAGCCGGAAACCCACCGCGTAGTGTTTGCCTTCGCCATCGTCGCGAGCGGAGAGCAGCAGAGGGGGTGCGTCTTTTTGCCTGAACAGCGTCCAGCCGCCCAGCGTGAAAGCGCTGAGCAAGAGACTGCCGAGGGCCATGGCCTGACGTCGCAACATCACGTGTACCTCTTGATCAATCGCCGTCGTTGGCGTTGAAGCCCAACTGAATGCCCAATGCCTTGGCCAGCTCGCCTTCATGCAGGCGGTGCACCGCATTGAGGCTGTCGTAGAACGCATTGAGCTGCTGACGTCCTGCTTCGGTGGCCAGCAGGTCGGCGAGCGGCGGCTTGAGTTCCGACAGTAATTTGCGGCTGGTAGCGTAGGCCGCATCGATTTTGTCAGCCAGCGGTTTCTGCTCGGCGGGCAGCAAGCTGCGCAGGCCCTTGTTGTCGACACCGGTCCAGACCGTTTCGGCGCTGATCAGGCTGGCTTCCAGGCTGCTGAGCGACGATTTGCTGCGCCATGCATCTGCCTGGAAGGGTTGCGGCTGGCCCTTGCTCTGGCGACCCAGTGGCGTGCCCAGTTTCTTCTTCAGACTGTCGAGGGCCGTGACCTGAACCCGCAGCAGTTCGGCGATGGCTTCATGAGAATCTGCGTAGCGCTGGTTGGGGAATTTGCTCAGTTGCGCAAGCATGCCGTCGGTACTGTTCCAGCTGCTGAGGATTTCCTCGGCAAGCTGCTTTTGACGCTCGCCGATTGCCATCAGCAGCGGGCAGTAGCGGGCTTTCTGTTCGGCGTTGGCCATGTCGATTTCCGCGTCGAACAGAATGTATTCGTAAGCGGACAAACCTTGCACCACGACGCTGGCCTTGGACAGCTCCTGAGCAGTGATCTGCGGCTGTGCCGTCACCAGTTGCTCGACCTGCCGGCCAACCAGGTTCTTCTTGTCTGGCCAGAACTGTATTTGCCAGGCGCGATTGCCCTCGGCCAGAGGGCCGATCAGCAGCGGTTGCAGCTCGGCCCAGGTCTTCTGCGCCTTGAGAAAGTCGGCGCGTGCTGTGGCCAGATCAGTCTTGCCCTGACAGAACGCCAGTGCGCTGGTTGCCAACTGACGATCAGCATCGACCCAACGGCTGTAGGTCGGCAGGATTACCTGTTTGGCAATGGCTGCGGACGTGACCGCCTGAGGGTCGGATGGCGAGCAGGCACCCAATGCAAGCGCCGCAAGGCTGGTCAGCAACAACTTGGGTCGGAACATGTCCGGCTCCTTATTTTATTTTCGAAAGATGATTTTGAAAAAATAATGTTGAACGAGACGATTCTGGAATGGGAGCAATCATAACGAATTCAGAAACGCCAACAGCGCTTCACGCTGTTGCGCGTCAAATGCAAGAACCTGCCGCTGCGCTGCCTGGGCTTCGCCGCCATGCCACAGTATCGCCTCAAGTACATTGCGGGCGCGACCATCGTGCAACAGTTGGGTGTGCCCGCTCACCGTGCCGGTCAGGCCAAGCCCCCACAGTGGGGGCGTGCGCCACTCGCGGCCAGTGGCCTGGAACTCGGTACGGTTGTCGGCCAGCCCTTCGCCCATGTCGTGCAGCAGCAAATCGCTGTAAGGGCGAATATCCTGATTGGCCAGCTCAGGTTCGGCAGCGTCGCTACGGGTCTTGAACGAGGGCGTGTGGCATTGCTGGCAACCCGCCTGAAAAAACAGATTCTTGCCCGCCAGCACCTGAGGGTCATCGACCTTGCGGCGTGCCGGAACCCCCAGGTTGCGTGTGTAGAACTCCACCAGACGCAGGATGTTGTCGCTGACCTCCGGCTCGCCGTTCGGGCCATTGCCGTTGGGCGCTGCCAGGCAATCGGTCTGGGCTGGCGTGCAGTCATCAAAGCGGCGCAGGCTGGTAGTCAGCCCCATGTCGCCGGAAAAAGCGTGCACGTTCTGCTGATTCAGGTTGGGTTGCCCGGCTTTCCAGCCGAATCGGCCCATGACGACTTTTTGCTGTGCATCGTCCCAGACCCAGTTTGGGCGTCCCGATATGCCATCGGCGTTCTTGTCATCCGGGTCGGCATTGGCAAGAATTGCTTCATCGGCAATCGCCTCAAGCAACCCCAGCCCGATCATCGGCGGGGCTATGCGCGCCGAGATGTGGGTATCGGGGTGCATCGGTCCGTAACCCAACTGGGTGATTCGGAGGGTCGGCTGGCGCAGCTCGACTGAGGTGCCATCGCGAAACTCGACCGCCAGCGCATCGTACTCGACCCGCACCTTGCCCTCGGGGGCCACGCCGGGGTTCGACATGTCCTGCAACTGCCCACCGTAAGTCGGCTCAGGCAGCACGCCATTGCGCTGCACAAGATCGGCGTAGGCCGGGTCATCAGGAATCGACAGCCTGACCAGCATCGACACGGCGTTGCTGTCGCCAGTTTCTGGCGGATGACCACGACCGTCCTTGATGTGGCAGTTCTGGCAAGCGTTGGTGTTGAACAACGGCCCAAGCCCGTCGCGAGCGGTCGTGGTCGATGGCGCAATCACCCACGGACTGCGGAAAAAACTGTTGCCGACACTGAAGTCCAGCCGCCGCACGGGCGACAAGTTGGCCGAGGGCATGGAAAAGGCATTCTGATCGCTCTTCCTGACCGTCGCACTGCCTCCGGACAAGGCTTCTCCCGGCTCGGCATGAGTGAAACGCGGGGCGTCATCGCATGCACTCACGGCCAGAGTCGTAAGCAAGGCGAGGGATAGACGGAGCCGCGTACTCATACACATCCTGCAACGAGGCGAAAATCGGGGCGTGCAAGCTTATCAGCCTCGTGCGGTTTGAATAAGAGGGATTATCGTTTGCCCGCTCTGACGTAATGCGTTGTTACGAATCTCTGAGGCTGGTCCGGTCCCGGCATTTTTGCCTATGCTGCACATGTCGAAGCTGACAGCACACACAGACAACATGCCCAGCAGAGGCCACATCAATGGATAACCCGGAAAACAGCGCGCTCGTGACCACAATCGAGACGCTGGAAGCGCTCTATGGCCCGATTGCTCCTCCTTCCATGATCAAGGAAGTTGACCATATTCACGCGGTCTACCGGCCCTTCATCGAGTCGGCACCCTTTGTTGTGCTGGCCTCTGCCGGGTCTGATGGCCTTGATGCGTCTCCGCGTGGCGATCAGGCGGGCTTCGTGCATATCGAGGACAGCAAGACGCTTTATCTGCCTGACCGGCGCGGCAACAACCGCATCGATACCCTGCGCAATATCATCAGCGACCCACGCGTCGCGTTGCTGTTCCTCATCCCTGGCGTGGGCGAGACCTTGCGGGTCAACGGAACAGCGCAGATATCGGTTCAGCCCGAACTGTTGTCGCGTTTTGAGGTGAACGGCCAACTGCCCAGGTCAGTGCTGCGCATCTCCGTGACCAGCGTGTACTTCCAATGCAGCAGGGCAACCATCAGGTCCGGTTTATGGGATGCAACCCGGCACATCGAACGCAGCACGCTGCCGACTGCCGGGCAAATACTAAAAGCGGTTTCGGCCGAGCAGATCGACGGTGACGCCTATGACAAGGCTTTGCCGGGACGCATCGCGGATACGTTGTATTGAAGCTCCGGGAACTCGCTTCTGTAATGGTCAGGGCTCAGCAGTTGAAAGCAACGCATATCGGTCAGGCATAAAAAATGCCGGTCAGCGAACTGACCGGCATTGGTTGTTACCGCAAACAGTACCTGTCAGAACTCGTGATCAGCGTTGTCCGGGTTCAGGTCGGTGATGCCGAGCTTGCCAGCGGCCTGTTCGATAGCCCCCGTCTGTTTGACCAGCGCAGCAATGGCGTCACGCACCACTTGATTGCCTGCCGTGTTGCCGGCAGCGATCAACTGGTCGAAGTGCTCACCCTTGTTGGCGTGATCAACGATGACCTGTAGCTTGGCCTGGGTGTCGTCCAGATCGGCGCGCAAGGTGGCGTCGGTGGCAGGGTCTACCTTGGCAACCAGAGACGAAAGGCTCGGGCCGCTGACTTTGCTGCCATCGGTGCGCGTGTATTCGCCCAGGTAAACGTTGCGAATACCCTTGCCGTTGTAGAAGTGAGAGTTGTGCGTGTTGTCGCTGAAGCAGTCGTGTTCGTCTTCGCTGGAGTTGGCTTCCAGTGCGACTTTCATACGCTCGCCCGCCAGTTCACCCAGCGACAGGCTGCCCATGCCGAAGAGCATTTTGCGCAGACCGCTTTCGCCGGATTCGGCTTCCAGCGTGGCGCGGTAGTTGTCGGCAACGCCGGCCTTCCAGTTGCCGGACATTTCTTCCAGATCGCTGACCAGCAGATCGGTAACAGCCTTGAGGTAGGCGCGGCGGCGGTCGTTGTGGCCGCCGGTCGCACCGGCGCCTTCAAGGTAGTCACTGGCTGGACGAGCCCCGGCACCAGGGCCGGTGCCGTTCAGGTCCTGGCCCCACAGCAGAAATTCAATGGCGTGGTAGCCGGTAGCAACGTTCGCTTCGGAACCGCCCAGCTCGTTCAGGCTGGCGAGTTTTTCGGAGGTGATCTCCTTCACGTCGACCTTGTCTTCGCCGACCTGAATTTCGGTGTTGGCGATGATATTGGCAGTCGCGCCCGGGTTGCCCAGCGCGTGCTGGTAATCCTTGGCGACATAGTCGATCAGGCCTTCGTCCAGGGGCCAGGCGTTAACCTGTCCTTCCCAGTCGTCGATGATGGTGTTGCCGAAGCGGAAAACCTCGCTCTGCATGTAAGGCACACGCGCAGCTACCCACGCATCCCGTGCGGCTTTCAAAGTTTCATCGTTGGGTTTTGCCAGGAATGCGTCGACGGCGGTGCTCAGTTTTTTCGCACCAGCTTCGGCGTCGTCGAACACCGCAGACACCATGTTGGCGTAATTCGCGACCACAGCCTTGGCCGCCGCGTCGTCAGTCTGGGCGGCTGCGGCCGGAGCAGGGGCAGCAGGCGTCGCCGCGGGAGTCGCAGGAGCAGCGGCTGGCGCGGGTGCCGGGGCGGCAGCCTTGTCCTTGCCTTCGCCACAACCGGCGAGAGAGATAGCGATGGCCAACAGACTAGCGGTTGCCAGAGGCATACGAATCATGACGGAATCCTGCGTCGATAAAGTTGATGGCGGGGTGCGCCCAGAAAATCTGCGACATGATGCGAAAGATTTGCATTCGATGTAAAGGCAAAACGCCTTTGCGGTCGTGTTCAGGTATTCAGCAGGTTGTAACAGTCGGTTTCAAGATGGCTCGAAAGAGCACTGCCGTTCAAAGGCTGGCGGCGTTACGCTCTCTCGACTGTTTCAGGTAGGCCAGCAATTCCCGACCGGGCAGCGGCTTGCTGTACAGGTAGCCCTGGCCTTCGTGACAGCCCTGAGTGACGATATAGGCTTCCTGCTCTAGCGTCTCCACACCCTCGGCGATGACCTGCATGCCAAGGCTTTTACCCAGCTGGATAATGGCCCGCACGATGGTGGCGTCATCGTCGTCGTCAATCAGGTCCTGAACGAAACTCCGGTCGATCTTGATCTTGTCCAGCGGCAGGCTTTTCAGGTAACTCAGCGACGAGTAACCGGTACCGAAATCATCAATGGCGATCAAGGCGCCGGAGCGTCGCAGGCTCAGCAGGTGCTGGGCGGCGGTATTGATATCTTCCATCAGGCCGGTTTCGGTCACTTCCAGTTCCAGGCTGCGCGGTGGCAGGCGGTAGATCTGCAACAGGTTGTTGACCACGCGCGGCAGTTCCGCGTGATGCAGTTGCACGGTCGACAGGTTGACCGCCATGCGCAAGTCGGTGAAGCCTTGATCAAGCCATTCGCGTAACTGGCGGCAGGCCTGATCAAGCACCCATTCGCCGATGGCGATGATGGTGCCATTCTGCTCGGCCAACGGGATGAATACATCCGGCGGCACCAGACCATGCTCTGGATGTTGCCAGCGGATCAGGGCTTCCACGCCAACGATGCGGTGATCGCGATAGCTGATCTGCGGCTGATAGACCAGGTACAACTGATTGCCCGGCAAGGCTTCGCGCAGATCTTTTTCGAGTTCACGACGGCGGCGCATTTCGCTGTCGACGCTGGCGATGTAGAACTGATACCGGTTACGCGAGCGGGCTTTGGCCAGCGTCATGGTCTGTTCAGCTTTTTGCAGCAGTTTCTCGGTGTTGTCGCCGTCTTCGGGAAATAGCGTGATGCCAATGGTCGCTCGTAAGCGGATCTGCTGTTCACCGACTATAAACGGGGCCTCCAGCTCATCCAGAATATTCTGCGCCAGCTCTGCTGCCTCATAGGGTTGCTCGATTTTGGCCTGCACCAGTGCAAACTGATCGCCGCCCAATCGCGCCAGAGCGCCGAGTCGCCCGCTGTGGGCGCGCAGCCGGTCAGCCAGCGCGAGTAACAGTTGATCGCCTGCCTGATAGCTGAACTGTTCGTTAATACCTTTGAAGTCATCCAGGCCAACGCAGAGAATCGCGACCCGGTGCTGCTGACGCCCCGCATCTTCGAGAATTCTGTCCAGACCGATCTGCAACTGAAGCCGGTTGGGCAGGCCGGTCAGGAAATCGTATTGCGCCATGCGCTGCAGATTGTTCTCCGCCTCGTGGCGCAGATAAGTGTGGCGCTCGATGGAGGCCAGCAGCTGGTTGGCGGTATTGACCCAAATCCCCAGTTCGTTTTTCTCGTGGCCTTTGAGCAATGGCAATTGGTGTTCGCTGGGGCGGTCGGGGTTGATCGCGATCAGATGTTCGATGATTTTCGACAGTGGCCTGGTCAGCAACCAGTGATAGACCAAGTACAACACCAGCCCCATTGCCAATGCACGCAATACACCAGCGATGAAGATGATTGCGGCATTGACCAGAAAGCTTTCGCCGTAATTGGCAGTGTCCAGCGTGATACGCAGGTCGCCGTAATACTCGCTGTAGGGGCTGCGACCGACCAGTTGCGTGGTGAAGCTGCGCTCCTGGCCGAGGATAAGGTCTGTCAGCCAGCGGGTTGGAGAGCTTTTCAGCGGGCGGTCTTTTTCTGCGAGCAGGCTTTCGTTGGGGTGTCCTATCGATGCCCTGCGTACCGCGTCGTCCTGAAACAGGCCTTCGATGACCTGCATGCCCATTTCGCGGTCCAGGCTGTAAACGGCCTGCGTGGAGGGATCGCGGAACATTCCGAGAATTCGTTCGGCATCGTTCGCCACGGCCTGACGCGTCTTGTAGGCGTCGAAAACGATTTGCGCACAGCTTAGTACGACGCCTACCAGCAGCGCCGAAAGCAGTACGACGCGCAGCAACTTTACCGAAAGGCTATTCTTGAGTTCCAGCTTCAATGGCCGTTCCTTAGTTCGTGTCTGAGGACATATCGCCCTATGACCCTCGAAAAGCCAGATCCGACCGTCGTGACGTGGTCAGAAACGGTGCGTCTGGCTGATCTTCGCGTTCCTTGCACCTACTGGCCCAAGCCACCTGAGTGTGTCGGGTGGCCAGGTGGGTAACTTGAGCAGAACACTGTAAAGAATTACGTCGTGATGCGAGTCAGCTAGCGTTTTCTGACAATACACAAAGTAACAGCGACAGGCGAAAAAACATTTGCTGTTCACCTGACTGGCAGGTCGAAGTCTGACGCCGTTTATTAAACACGAATCTGGAAAGACTACAGGTATAAACCTGGAGCATAAAAAACCCGGCGCGAGGCCGGGTTTTTCGATGAGGCTGGAATCAGGCTGCGAATTGCTTGGCCACGAAGTCCCAGTTCACCAGGTTCCAGAACGCTTCTACGTACTTAGGACGCAGATTGCGGTAGTCGATGTAGTAGGCGTGTTCCCACACATCGCAGGTCAGCAGCGGGGTGTCGCCGCTGGTCAGCGGGTTGCCGGCACCGATGGTGCTGGCCAGAGCCAGAGAGCCATCAGCCTTCTTCACCAGCCAGCCCCAGCCGGAGCCGAAAGTGCCGATGGAAGTCTTGCTGAACTCTTCCTTGAACTTGTCGAAGGAACCGAACGCCTTGTTGATGGCTTCGGCCAGAGCGCCGGTAGGCTCGCCGCCAGCGTTAGGGGCCAGGCAGTTCCAGTAGAACGTGTGGTTCCAGACCTGAGCGGCGTTGTTGAAGATACCGCCCGAGGAGGTCTTGATGATTTCTTCCAGGGTCTTACCTTCGAACTCGGTGCCTGGCACCAGGTTGTTCAGGTTCACGACGTAGGTGTTGTGGTGCTTGTCGTGGTGATATTCCAGAGTCTCCGCAGAAATGTGCGGCACCAGAGCGTCTTTGGCGTAGGGCAGTGGCGGCAATTCAAAAGCCATGGTTTATCTCCTTTCAGGTCAATTGCGGTAATCGCACGGCCGATCACGGGCGGCCAGATACAGCATGCACCGGGAGTTTTACTCTTTTGCGGCGCAGACCCCGGATCATAGCACCGGGTCTGCGGCTTAACCACGCAACAACTGTGTGGGATAGAGGTTCCAACGCGTTTGACCTGGAGGTCATGAAACCCGTCAGGCTGAGCGGATCAACTGAAAGGCCACGCTGAACATCATCACGGCGATCATCACGTCCAGCATGCGCCATGTGGCGGGGCGGGCCAGCCAGGGCGCGAGCCATGCCGCACCTAGTGCCAGGCTTGAGAACCACAGCAGCGAGGCGCTGGCAGCACCGGCCACGTACGCCCCCGGCACGTCCTGTTGTGCCCCGAGCGAGCCAATCAGCAGTACGGTGTCCAGATACACGTGCGGGTTCAGCAAGGTAACGGCCAGCGCACTAAGCAACACCGTGCGCAGCGATCTTTTGCCAACGGCTGCGCTGTGTTCAAGGCTTTGCCGCGAGCACGCGCGCCGCAGTGCCTGCAGGCCATACCAGCTCAGGAATATCACACCGCCCCAGCGCGCTACCGCCAGCAATGTCGGGTTTTGTGTGAGCACATTGGCCAGTCCGAAGACGCCTGCCGCTACCAGAATGGCGTCGCACACAATGCACAGCAACGCCACGGGCACGTGATGTTCACGGCGCAGGCCCTGAGCGAGTACAAAAGCGTTCTGAGTACCGATAGCCATGATCAGGCCTGCCGCGATCAGCAGGCCATTAAGGTAGCTTTGCCACATAAAGACGTTCCATTGAGCAGATTCAGATGGCGATTCTTATGCGTTGAGCGCTATAAGGAAAACAAATAATACTCATCGCTCATTAGGAAAACTGATGTTCGACTACAAATTGTTATCTGCATTGGCGGCTGTGATCGAGCAAGCCGGTTTCGAGCGTGCCGCTCAGGTGCTGGGGCTGTCTCAATCTGCGGTTTCGCAGCGCATCAAATTGCTGGAGGCACGCATTGGTCTGCCGGTGCTGGTGCGCGCGACGCCACCGAGCCCGACCGACATCGGACGCCGCCTGCTCAATCATGTACAGCAGGTCCGTTTGCTGGAGCGCGACTTGCAGAGTCAGGTGCCGGCGCTGGATGAAGAGGGCATGCCCGAGCGTCTGCGAATCGCCTTGAATGCCGACAGTCTGGCGACCTGGTGGGCACCGGCCATCGGCGCGTTTTGCACGCAACACCGGCTGTTGCTGGATCTGGTTGTCGAAGATCAGGACGTAGGGCTCAAGCGCATGCGTGCAGGCGAGGTCGCGGCCTGCCTGTGTGGCAGCGAGCGTCCGGTGGCCGGGGCGCGCAGCCAGTTGCTGGGGGCCATGCGCTATCGGGCGCTGGCCAGTCCCGCGTTCATCGCCCGCCATTTTCCGGACGGTGTCAGCCCGGCAAATCTGGCCAGATCGGCAGCACTGGTGTACGGGCCGGACGACCTTCTGCAGCATCGTTATCTGGCACTTCTTGGCGTTCAGGACGGCTTCGAGCATCATTTGTGCCCGTCGTCCGAAGGTTTCATACGTATGATCGAGGCCGGGATGGGCTGGGGCCTGGCGCCCGAGTTGCAGGTGCGCGACCAGTTGCGCAGCGGCACTCTGCTTGAATTGCTGCCGGAGCGCTGCATCGATGTGCCGTTGTACTGGCACCATTGGCGCAATGGCGGACAGCTCTTGACGCAGCTTACCGAACATCTTGCGCAACATTCGGCCGATTGGCTGGTGCCGCTGAGCGAGGAATGATCGTCAACATGATCATGTGTAATCCATGCAGGCAGGGTTTTCCCTTTTCTGCAGATGCGTTAACGGAGCGGTAAATGAAGATTCTGGTCACCGGCGCGAGCGGCTTCATCGGCGGACGCTTTGCGCGTTTTGCCCTTGAGCAGGGCATGAGCGTGCGGATCAATGGCCGTCGTGCCGAAGGTGTCGAGCACCTGGTCAGGCGTGGCGCCGAGTTCATCCAGGGCGACCTTGCTGACCCTTATCTGGTGCGGGCGCTGTGCGATGACGTGGAAGCGGTGGTGCACTGCGCAGGCTCCGTCGGCCTGTGGGGACGCCGCCAGGATTTCATGCAGGGCAACGTGCAGCTTACCGAAAACATCGTCGAGGGCTGCCTGAAACAAAGGGTGCGAAGGTTGGTTCATCTTTCGTCGCCCTCGATCTACTTTGATGGCAAATCGCACCGCGGCATCAAGGAAGAGCAGGTGCCCAAGCGTTTCCATAATCACTATGCGGCGACCAAATACCTGGCCGAGCAAAAGGTCTTTGGTGCCGAAGAGTTCGGTCTGGAAGTGATCGCCCTGCGGCCGCGCTTCGTCACTGGCGCGGGCGACAACAGTATTTTCCCGCGTTTGCTGCACATGCAGCGCAAGAAGCGTCTGTCGATTGTCGGCAACGGTTTGAACGTGGTGGATTTCACCAGCATGCACAACCTCAACGAAGCCATGCTGAGCAGCTTGCTGGCAACCGGCTCGGCGCTGGGCAAGGCCTACAACATCAGCAACGGCACGCCGGTCCCGCTGTGGGACGCAATCAATTATGTGATGCGCCAGATGCATCTGCCTCAAGTCACCCGTTATCGTTCATACGGACTGGCCTACAGTGCCGCAGCAATCAACGAGGGTGCCTGCCTGCTGTGGCCGGGCCGACCTGAACCTACCCTGTCAAGAATGGGCATGCAGGTCATGAACAGGGATTTTACGCTTGATATCAGCCGCGCCAGGCATTATCTGGATTATCAGCCTCAGGTCAGCCTGTGGACAGCGCTGGATGAATTCTGCGGCTGGTGGCAGGCACAGCACGCAATCTGAATGCGGTAGTGGCACAGTGAGATTGGTTACGCGCTGTTGTTATACTGCCCGACTTTGGTTTAACAGCTTCCTGAAGGGTTATTCATGCGCAACGATCCATACGACGACGTCGATGACGTTCCCAGCCTGAGCGCCAAGGACGACGATGACGACTTCGCGCCGGGCAATGGTGCACGCGAACGCACCACGGTCTATTCGCGTACCACACCGGTGGTCAAGGTAAAGGGCCCGAGCACCGGACCGCTATGGGCGTTGGTCGGCGCGCTGTTCATTGCCTTTTGCGGTCTGGGCTGGTGGAGCTTTCAGCAGGTCTCCCTCATGGAACAGCAATTGGTGGCCACTCAGGAGAGCTTTGCGCGCATCAGCGAAGAAGCGGCGGGACGCCTGCAGGATATTTCCGGCAAAGTCGTTGCGACCGAGGCGCTGTCCAGCGATGGCGAGGCGCTCAAGCAGCGCATCAAGCTGCTGGAAGCGCAACTGGAAGATCAGGACAAACAGCGCGAGGGCGTTGAAGGCCAGCAGGGCAGTCTCGACAAGCGCCTGGAGCAGATGGCCGCGCAAACCGCCCAGCAGCACATTGAAAGCGCGCAGTTGCAGGAGCAGCTCAAAAGCGTCGTCGCTGAGCTGACCACGCTGAAAGCCGCGCTGCCCGATCTGAAAACCGCACAGGCCGATCAGGGCAAGCTGGATGCGCAAATCAAAAGCGTGGCAGCCGATGTTGCGACATTGAAGAAACAGGGCAACCCGTCGGCTGCTGTCGAGCGCCTGGAGCAGGACCTGATGGTCCTCAAAAGCGAACAGGAAAACCGCCCGGCCCCGTCAGCAGAGGCCAATACTGCCGAGTTCGACGCGTTTCGTGCTCAGGTCACCCGCAATATCAATACCCTCACCAGCCAGATCCAGAATCTGTCGCAACAGCTCAACGCGCGTCGTTGAAGGCAAGACTTGCCGGCGGCTGTCCATAGCAGATAGCCGCTGGCAAATTTCCTGACATTTTTTTTTGTACTCGTTAAATAGATATGTACTTGCCAATAGAAGGAAGGCTTACGCTTGCCTGGCTGTTAACTAAATTGGAGTTTCAACAATGAATGGAATCAATGAAATGTACACCGATGCCCCGCAAGAAAAGACCGAAAATTACATCCCGGCTGAAGACTCAGACCAGGGAGTAGACGAAGTTTCCAGGACGCCGTTGCCCACTTACGCCGACGTACCGGATTATCCGGAAGATTTGGTACGCCAGCAGGTCAAGCCACCGGTAAAGTTCAAACCGCCTGTAAAGCCACCTGTCAAACCGCCTGTAAAGCCGCCTGTAAAACCTCCGGTCAAAGGGGCAGGTCCAGTGAAGCCGCCCGTGAGACCGCCCGTGAAACCCCCGGTCAAGGTGAAAAAACCAGTGAGGCCACCTGTCAAACCGCCCGTCAAACCTGTTATCAAATCACCCGTTGCGCAAAAGTTAACGCCGGCCCCTGAGGCACCTTCGCGCCTGGACAAGCTGCTGGCAGTCATAAGCACGGTCACCGGTGTTTTACAACTGGTCCACCCGCTAAACAGTGTCTTCAACCCCGATGGTACGGTCAGTTATCCGAATGGAAGTGTTGCGGCGGCAGATGGCCAGTCCTTGACGCACACGGATGGCACTGTTCAACACCTGGATGGCACCACCGTGCATGCCGACGGTTCGGTCGAGCACCCCGGCGGCGATGTTCAACACAAGGACGGGACCTGGGTTATGGCAGATGGCTCTGTCAACTACGCCGACGGTCGCTGGAAGTTACCGGACGGGACTATCACTGATGCCGAAGGCAATGTGCTAGGTACAGTCGGGCCTGAGGCTAAGCTGTAACAGTAATAAGTACGGGCGATAAAAAACCCCGGCTCTTGCGAGTCAGGGTTTTTTGCTGTTGCAGCGCCGTGTTACAGGCGTGGGTAGTCGATATAGCCGACCGGCCCTTTGCCGTAGAACGTTTCGGGATGCGCTTCATTCAGAGGCGCATCGCTGGCCAGACGCTCAGGCAGGTCCGGGTTGGCAATATAAGGCACACCAAATGCGATAGCGTCGGCCTTGCCTTCTGCCAGCCAGGTATTTGCGGTGTCCTTGGTGAATTTTTCATTGGCGATATAGACGCCACCGAAATCCTTCTTCAACTGCGGGCCGAGGCTGTCTTCGGCGTCACGCTCACGGGCACAGATGAACGCGATACCGCGCTTGCCAAGCTCTTTGGCCACGTAGCTGAAGGTTTCAGTGCGGTTAGCATCGCTCATGTCGTGCATGTCGAAGCGAGGCGAAAGGTGTACGCCTACGCGACCAGCGCCCCACACCTCAATGACCGCATCAGTCACTTCCAGCAGCAGACGAGCACGGTTTTCTACCGAACCGCCGTACTCGTCAGTGCGCTGGTTGGAGCCGGTCAGCAGGAACTGTTCCAGCAGGTAGCCGTTGGCACCGTGTACTTCCACGCCGTCGAAGCCCGCAGCCTTGGCGTTTTCCGCACCGACGCGATAGGCCTCGACGATGTCACCGATTTCTGCCAGTTCCAGCGCGCGCGGGGTCGGTAGCGGGGTGATCGGGCGCATCAGGCTGACGTGGCCTTCAGCTGCGATAGCGCTAGGGGCCACCGGAGTTTCGCCGTTCAGGTACGCCGGGTGGGAGATGCGGCCAACGTGCCACAGCTGCAGCACAATCCGGCCACCAGCGGTATGCACGGCCTTGGTGATGTTGCTCCAGCCGCGTACTTGGTCGTTGGACCAGATGCCGGGTGTGTCCGGGTAACCAACACCCATCGGCGTGACCGATGTGGCTTCAGTCAGGATCAGGCCTGCAGAAGCACGCTGCACGTAATACTCGGACATCAATGCATTGGGTACGCGACCTTCGTCGGCGCGGCAGCGCGTCAGTGGCGCCATGATGATGCGGTTTGGCAGTTGCAGATCGCCAATGGTGATCGGGTCAAAGATAGTCGTCATGTGTCGAATCCTCGTGATTGATCAATGTGTAGCAGGTGCCAGATCGGGGTTGCCGGTCTGACGAAAAGTAATCAGTGTGATCAGCAGCGCGAGCACTGCCAGCATGGCAGCGGCCAGCGGTACGCTGGTCAGGCCCAGGCCGTGGGCGATGACGCTGCCACCGACCCAGGCACCAAGCGCGTTGCCCACGTTGAAAGCGCCGATGTTCAGGGTTGAAACCAGGTTGGGCGCGGCTTTGCCGAAGGTCACCACGTTGATCTGCAGAGCCGGGACGGCGGCAAAGGCAGCGACCGCCCAGAGGAACAGGGTGATTTCAGTCGGGATCAGCGCGGCGCTGGTCCAGCTGAGAGCGGTTGAGATCACCGCCATCGAGACGAACACGGCAATCAGCGTGGATGACACACGGCGGTCGGCCATCTTGCCGCCAATCACGTTACCTGCGGTCAGGCCCAGGCCTATCAACAGCAGGGTCCAGGTCACGCCCTTGGGCGATACGCCGGTGACTTCGCCGAGCAGCGGGGCAATGTAGGTGAACAGGGTGAACATGGACGCTGAAAACAGCGCGGTCATGGTAAGCGACAGCCAGATACCGGCACCTTTCAGTGCGGCCAGTTCGGCGCGCATGTCGAGTTTTTCTTCTTTGCGGTTGGTCGGCAGAAAGCGGATCAGGCCGATCAGTGCAATCACGCCGATGACTGTTACCGCCCAGAAGGTCGAGCGCCAGCCTGCGTATTGACCCAATGCAGTACCCAAAGGCACGCCCAGCACGTTGGCCAGGGTCAGACCGGTGAACATCAACGCTACTGCCGAAGCGCGGCGATTGGCAGGCACCAGCCCTGCAGCAACTACCGAACCGATGCCGAAGAACGCACCATGACACAGCGCTGTAACCACGCGGGCGAACATCAATACGTTGTAGTCACTGGCCAGTGCGCAGAGCAGGTTGCCGATGATGAAAATGCCCATCAACGTGACCAGCGCAGCCTTGCGCGGCAGTTTTGCCGTGGCCATGGCCATGAACGGCGCGCCGACGGCCACGCCCAGCGCATAGCCGGTGACCAGCCAGCCTGCGCCGGGGATAGATACACCAAGGTCAGCCGCCACATCGGGCAGCAGGCCCATGATGACGAATTCGGTGGTGCCGATGGCAAAGGCGCTCAGGGCCAGAATAAGTAGCGAAAGAGGCACGGGGCAGCTCCTGGTAAACGTTGGAAAATCAGGTCGGGTTGTTCAGCTCTTCAACCAGCGCCTGAACGAATGCCTGTATGACTTCTTCGTTGCGTCTGAAGAAATGCCATTGGCCAACCTTCTTGCTGCTGATCAGGCCAGCGCGTTGCAAGGTCGCCAGATGGGCCGAGACAGTGGATTGGGACAATCCTGCACGCTGATCGATCTGTCCGGCGCACACGCCGTGTTCAATCGAGTATTGCTGAGCAGGAAAGCTCGCGCGGGGGTCCTTCAACCAGGTCAGGATTTCTCGGCGGACCGGATGGGCCAGGGCTTTTATTATGTCGTCGAGGTCGATAGGCATGTCGTTCTCACAGGCGGTGTAGCGATATATCGCGATAGGACGAACCTTATATCTGTATTTCGCGATATACAAATATGATTTTGTGCTTAGGACTGGCAAAATCGCTATATCGGGTTATATCGATATATAGACCTCGGCCTTGAAAGCGGCGTAGGCTTGCAGGCATGAACTATCTGGCACATCTTCATCTTGGCGGGCATCGGCCTGCTCAATTGCTTGGCAGCCTGTATGGCGACTTCGTCAAAGGTCCGCTGTCGGGACGTTTTCCTGCAGAGCTTGAAGCGGCCATTCGGCTGCATCGCAGCATTGACGCTTTCACTGACAGCCACCCGCTGATCAAGGCTTCCATTGCCCGCTTTCCATCCCAGCGGCGACGCTATGCAGGCATTATGCTCGACGTCTTTTTCGATCATTGTCTGGCTCGCGACTGGCATCGCTATGCCGATCTGCCGCTGGACGTATTCACTGGCAAAGTCTATGGCACGCTGGCCGCCGAGCCGCAATTGCCCGAGCGGCTCGCATTGATCGCGCCGCGCATGGCCGCGCAGGACTGGCTGGGTTCGTATCGGGATTTCGAGGTGCTGGGGCAGGTGCTGAGCGGGATATCGCGACGCTTGTCACGGCCCGAAGGGCTGGCAGGCGGCATGCAGGAACTGCAGGCGCTTTACCAGCCCTTGAGTGCGGATTTCGCCGAGTTCTATCCGCTATTGGAGGATTTTGCTCAGGCTGCCCTGGCCGAGCGCGAAGCCACTTCGCTCGGCTGAGCAGGCTCGCCGGATACTTGTTTACCGATCACTGACTCCCCCGTGACAGGTTCACCGAACAGCGCCACCTGAACGGCTTGCTGGGCCTTGAACGCCAGTGCAGCGCGTTCCTGATCCGCCGTCGGAATCGGGGTCAGCAGGTGAATGTGCACATCGCTCTGCTCATTGGCGAACAACCGGCGCAAATGGGACAGCAAATCGTCGTCGCCAATGAACGGGGCAATCGGGTCCGGTTTGCCGTCGCGCGAGTAACCGATGGCCACTGGCTGGATCGGCACGCCGGCTTCAATGGCACTGGACAGCAGACGGCCGTGGAAGGTGCGCAGGCTTCTGCCATCGGTGGTGGTGCCTTCCGGGAAGATCAGCAGTGCGTTGCCTTGTTGCAGGTGATTGCACATCTGCTTTTGAATCAGACGGCTGTCGCCCGACCCGCGACGAATGAACAGCGTACCAGCCTTCAGTGCCAGCCAGCCCGCTACCGGCCAGGTCCGGACTTCGGCCTTCGACAGAAACGACAGCGGTGCCAGCATGCCCAGCAGTGCAATGTCGGTCCACGACACATGGTTACTGACCCACAGCATTGGCTGGGTTGGCAACTGACCTGTCACGGTGACGCGAAACGGCAGGGCATTGGTCAGGCGCGCCATGAACCAACGGCTCCAGCGCTGCCTGCGCTCCATCGACCCACCGATTCTGGTGCGTTCCAGAACCGCGAACGTTCCGGCAATCGTCAAGCCGAGCGCCACGACCAGCAGCACCCGGACTACGCGGGCATAGCCGCGTGCCCGGCCCATCACACGGCCGCCTTGAAGTGGCGGGCGTAACGCGGGCACAAGTCGTCGCGCTTGAGCAGGATGAAGACGTCGGCCACCTGGAAATCTTCGTCCCAGCAAGGTTCGCCGCAGATCTTGGCGCCCAGGCGCATGTAAGCCTTGAGCAGTGGCGGCATCTCGCAGATCACATTGCTCGGGATATCGAGCGTCGGCAGCGGGTTTTTCGGCTCGGCGCGCAAGTGCTCGTTGCACAGGTAGCGTTCGCGCAGGCGTTGCATGATCGCGTGCGCCTGAATGCCGCCGTCGTGCATCGGGATGCTCGCGCAGCCCATCAGGTAGCTGTAGCCGCCTTCGTTCAGCACCTCGGCCAGCTCGCTCCACAACACCGCGATGGTGCCACCGTTGCGGTAGGCCGGGTCTACGCAGGTACGTCCCAGTTCAAGAATCGGACCCTGCAGATGAACCAGACCGTGCAGGCTGAATTCTTCTTCACTGTAGAAACGCCCCAGCGTGCTGGCAGCCTTGTGGTCGAGCAGCCGGGTAGTGGCAACCAGACGCCCGGTGTTCAGGTCACGCACACCAATGTGCGAGCAATGAACATCGTAATCGTCGATATCCAGGCCTTGTTCAGCGCCGTTGAGACGGGCGTTGAACTCTTCGCTGAACACACTGAAACGCAACGCCTGTGCTTCCTGCAGGGCGCGCGCTCCAATCAGGCGCTCGGCCTGAAGACGACGTTCAGAAGTGTTGTCACGAATGCGGGCGATCTGGGTCATACGAATCTCCATGAGCCAGCCATGCAGAGTTTGGCTGGTTGACTGATTTGTCCAGGCGCTTTGCCGTACTTGCAGGCTAGGGAGATGGCGTGTCATGCCTGTGAAGCTTTGGTGATGGTTGTGTGACGGGCAACGCTGTGGGCATTTCCACGCTGGTGGAGCGGGAGGAGCGAGCGGCTTACGAAGGACCACTATCGTGCCCATGCTCCGCGTGGGTATGCCGTTCTGGACGCTCTGCGTCCTGTCCCGGGGTAATGGCTGACTGTCACGAAGCCCTGATACGGTATGCGGATTACTCTGTAGAGGCTCTGTCATGCCGCGTAGATCTTTCCGCCTGTGTCTGGTTTTGATCCTGGGCTTCAGTGCCCAGGGCGTCGTTGCTCAAACATGGCCGACAGAGCAATGGTCATCTCAGCCTGCGCCGCGATCTGCGGCAATCGAAGAACTCGAGGCCTACGCCTTCCCGCCCCGTGACGACGCCACACGCAAGGGCATTCGCACCGATGCGCTGCTGGTGATTCGTGATGGCGAAGTTGTGTATGAGCGCTACGGCGGTGTGACCACAGCGCAAACCCCGCACCTGACCTGGTCGATCAGCAAGAGCGTGATGGCGACAGTGCTGGGCGTGGCGTTTACCGACGGGCGCTTTCAACTCAATGATCCGGTGGCGAAGTTCTACCCGCCGTTCAAGGCGCACCCCGATATCGCCATCAAAGACCTGATGCACTGGGCTTCGGGGCTGAATTGGCAGGAAGATTACGAATATGCACCGCTTAACTCTTCCGTAGTCGCCATGCTCTACACCCGTGGGCGTGACGACATGGCGCGCTTCACCGCCGAGCACCGCGCAGCCAGATCCCCCGGCAAGGCGTACCTGTATTCCAGCGGCGACAGCACGGTCCTGGCTGCTGCGTTGAAAAATATCGTCGGGCCACAGGCGTATGCGGATTATCCGTGGACCGCACTGTTTGACCCGCTTGGCATCCGCAGTGCCGTCTGGGAAACCGATGGCGTGGGTACATTTGTAGGGTCGTCCTATGCCTACATGACCGCCCGCGACCTGGCACGCATCGGCTTGCTGATGCAGCGCGGCGGGCAATGGCAGGCTCGGCAGTTGCTCAACAAGGAATGGATGAACTTCGTGCTGACGCCGTTTGCAGGCGAGCAGATAGATGCCAACGTCGAAGTCCCTGGCGGCCAATGGTGGCTCAATCGAACTGCCGATGGCGGCAGGGGGCCGTGGCCGGATGCGCCCCCTGATACCTTTGCCGCACTGGGCCATTGGGGGCAGGCGCTGTACGTGATCCCCGACCGGAAGCTGGTGATCGTGCGCTATGCCGATGACCGCGACGGTACTTACAACCACAATCAGATGCTCAAGCGCATACAGGCAGCCTTTGGCAAGGAGGGCGGGCAATGAGCAGTCGCCGAATGTTCATCCTGCGTCGACCCTTCAGCAGCCTGCTGTTGCTGATCCTTGCTGCGCTCGCGGTACTTGCCTGGCAGTACCGCGTGAACCTGCAGGCATTCCCCACCATCATCAGTGCCTACACCGCCAAGGAATACTGCTCGTGCAGGTACGTCATGAACAACTCCGAGGCGTATTGCATGGGCTACGTCAAACAGTACGTGCCCAGCGCGCTGATCGACGACAGCAGCCAGAAAAAGGTCATTGCCAACGGGCTTGGACGAACCAGCAGTGCGTCGTGGCAGGGTGAGCGACAAGGCTGCCGACTGTTGCCATCCGAGCCTTGATGGATTGCTGCCGAACGTCGTGGTTTGCCAGAGGTCAGACAGGCGGATAAGGTGGCCCTCAATTGCACGTCTGGAGTCTGCATGCTCACTATGAATCGCCTGCTGCTGGTCATGCTGGCCGCAGTGGCGTTACCTGCCCATGCGAACTGGTATCTGGATAACGAGTCGTCGCGGCTCTCGTTCACGTCAACCAAAAATGCCGATATTGCCGAGGTGCATCGCTTCCTCGTGCTGCATGGCAAGGTCGACCCCAAAGGGCTGGCTGAGGTGGAAGTCGAAACGGAGTCCATTAGCACCGGTATTCCCCTGCGTGACGAGCGCCTGCGGGAGCAGGTGTTTCAGGTACACAAGTTTCCCGTTGCGCAGATCAATGCCCAGCTCGACATGCGCCCGATCAATAACCTTGCCCCCGGCGCGCAACTGGAATTGCGTTTACCACTGACCGTCAGCCTGCGCGGCAAGAGTCACAGCTATAACGCCGAACTGCTGGCGACGCGCCTCGACGAGCGCCGCTTTCAGGTTGTGACGCTCGAACCGCTGGTGATTCATGCTCAGGACTTCGATATGGTTTCGGACTTCAATGCCCTGCGCAACGCGGCAGGCTTGTCGGCGGTCAGTCTGTCAGTCCCGGTCGGGGCTGTCCTGATCTTCACGGCGCGCTGATATGAACGGTGCGATTTTCCCGTGGCGTGAAAACAACCGCTTTCAATTGCTGATCGACGGTCCTGCGTTCTTCCCGCGCATGATTGCAGCTATTGACCGGGCCGAGCAGCAGGTTGACCTGGAGCTGTATCTGGTCGAAGCCGGGGCCTGCGCCGATGCCATCGTGCGGGCGCTGGTCGAGGCGGGCAGGCGTGGTGTGATCGTGCGCTGCCTGTTCGACGACTTCGGTTCTAAAGCCTTCGACGCCGGCCTGCGCAAGCAACTGACCGATGCCGGTGTGATTCTGCGTTTCTACAACCCTATTCACTGGCGACGCGGCGTGCGCAACTTCTACCGCGACCATCGCAAATTGCTGGTGGTCGACAAGACGCTGGCGGTGGTCGGCGGTACGGGTGTAACCGATGAATTCTGGGAGCCAGACAAGGATGTCAGCCAATGGCACGAAGTGATGGTGGAAATCACCGGGCCGCTGGTTCTTGACTGGCAAGCGTTGTTCAACCGGCAGTTTCACGCCAATGCCCGACGTTTCGCCTGGCGCCCGAAAGAAAACTTTGGTCTGGATCATCTGCCCACCGCTCCGGTAGCCGGTGAAGGCCTTGGCCGTGTGGCGTACGCCGACTCTCGCCAGCACCGCGACATTCTGCAATCGCTGGTGCGCACGCTGAACACCGGGCAAAAGCGCATCTGGCTGGCAACCCCCTACTTTCTACCCACCTGGAAAGTTCGCCGCGCCTTGCGCAGGGCAGCCTCGCGCGGCGTCGATGTACGTTTGCTGCTGACCGGGCCACGCACCGATCACCCGTCCGTACGCTACGCCGGTCACCGTTACTACCCGCGCTTGCTGCGGGCCGGGGTCAAGGTCTTCGAATACCAGCCGTGTTTTCTGCACTTGAAAATGGTCCTGATCGACGACTGGGTGAGCATCGGCTCGTGCAACTTCGACCACTGGAACCTGCGCTTCAACCTTGAAGCCAACCTCGAAGCCCTCGACCCAGGGCTGACCCGCGATGTGGTCGCCAGCTTCGAAAAAGACTTCGCCCTGAGCGCCGAAACCACACTGGCAGACTGGAAGGCCAGACCACTGTGGCGACGCGTCAAACAGCGCTTGTGGGGGTGGATCGACCGGCTGGTGGTGAACCTGCTGGATCAGCGTAATTGAGGTGTACGCGGGGCCGAGCGTGGCCCCGGGTTGTCATCTGGTCAAACGATGCATTCCAGTGAGCGGTCAACCATGGCTTTGGCCATCTCGGCCATGTGCAATACCGAAAACGCCAGATCGCGGCTGGTGCCTTGGGTGCTGTCGCCGGATTCATACGCTGTCGTAATGATGCAGCGCAGCAAGTCCGAAGCGTAGTTGAGCGCCTCTTCCTGGCTGACGGATGCGTTGACGGTGAACAGGGCGGTGGGCGGGTCGGGGACGATTTTATGGGGCATGTTTGCAACTCCTGATCATTGAAGGAGCCGCCCTGTTCGCTACCAAACGATCAGGGTGGCGGCCGTACGCAGGTTGGTAGACCGGTGACCAGGCAAGCCGGTGCGTCCGAAAACGCCAAGCGCACGGCCACCATAAACGCAGGCCGTAAGAATGCGCCCTGTAGAAGGTGGCGCATTGCGCACAGGTCACTCAGGTCTACCAAACCTGATCGCTGATTGGGCAGCGACCGTTGAAGGCTAGAGACCTGAATAGCCAAGCGCAAAAGACCGGGATTTTCTCGGAAATTTCCTTCAAATGGAAGGGAGGTGTCCTGCGGTTAATTCTTACAAGAGTTATCGAAAAAGGTTTTCTGAGGCTGTTCTCGTTGCCTGCCTCGTAAACGTGGGTACACTATTTTCTACGTCACAAAGACGTGTTCAGCGCGAAGGACAGGAATGGATAATATAGGGAACGATGGGCAACAGCCGGAAAGCCTCAATCTGAAATTCAACTATAAATTCTTCTTCTGGCTGCTGTTCTCGATAGTGGTTTTGAAACTTACACTGTTCGGCTATCTGGACAGCCCTTCGGGCGCGGACGAAGTAGTGATGAAGCGCGAGCTGCCACAGGGGGACTGGCTTTACATTACCCGCTACGGCGCACCCGCAACAGATCTGGACACCTTGCGTTTTTACATCAGTAAACGTCTGGATGGCAGCGACTCGCAAGTGCTGAAGCAGTTGAACGACTCTAGTCTTTTTCTGCTGACTGACAGCGCTCTGAGTGATGTGAAGATTTTCGAAACGCCAAATGGTGTTGGTGTAGAAGTGACTGGCGCTGTTTATCAGTATTTCAGCAAGCAGTACATTATCGAGGGGGAGACGTTAAAAAGCTATCGGATTACATTGAATCAGCATGATGTGTCTCCGCCCTATAGATAATGTACGTAATAAAATGCTTGCAATGAAAATAGCCTGTGCAGCGTTGCTGGACAGGCTTGTTGCGTGAAGGAAATAGTTAAGGCTTTTTGATATTCTGCATGTAGGTCTGATTCGGGTGAGTCACGACTTTTTTCGTTAGCGCGTCCAGTTCCTTGCTGTGATACATGTCCAGGCATTTCAATAGGTCGAATTTTATTCCCTTTATCTGGGATTCGGCCAAAGGGTTTGTGTAGTCTCTGGCGAGGTATTTTTCAACCAATGCCTTGACTGCAAGGGGGCTTTTTTCCATGTCATAGTAGGTCCAGTCACGCATCGCGCTGACACTACTGCCCGCGTCAATGCCGACGTTCACATCATATTTATAAGCGGTGGTTATGCAGGTGGCGAGTGCCATGTCCTTGTAGTTTTTTTCAAAGGTTCTGTACATTCCTTCAGGCGATGAGGTGGGGGTGTAGGCGAAGCTGTTGGATGTTGTTAAGACCAGAGATGCTGTTAGGGCCGTAAGACATGATTTCATTCTACGAACCTCCCTGTGAATATGGATGTTATTTGTAGTCCTGCATGTAGGTGTGTGTTGGATTTACGACAGTTTTTTTTGTCAAGGCATTCAGCTCCTTGCTGTGGTAAAGGTCCAAGCACTTTAAAAGGTCAAATTTCACACCCTTTATCTCGGACTCGGTTAAGGGGTTCGTATAATCTCTGGCCAGATACTTGCTTACGAGCGCTCGAATTCCATCGGGTCCTACTTCCCAGTCGTAATTTGCCCAGTCCTCAATGGCGGTGACGCTACTTCCAGCATCAATTCCGACCTTTACGTCAGAGGCGTAAGCGTTTGCTATACAGGTAGCAAGGACCAGGTCCTTGAAGTTTTGTTCATAGCTTCGGTGCATGCCCTCTGGTGATGAGGATTTTGTATGTGCGAAGCTCTCGGTTGCCAAGAGTGCGAGACAGACTGTGATGGCTGTGACAATGAGCTTCATTAAACTAAGCTCCAGAAATTTGCCATATCCGTACGGTAGTTAACGTCGGGCTCGTTAAAGTAGCAATGGTCATAGCAAATGTCACCGTCAAATAACGTTGCATGGCCTTTTGCGTCTGTCCAACCCGATATTTCAAATAATATAACTCCTTTTTTTCTTGCAAGCGCTCCGCCGTCAGAGGGCGGGTATTTGACGACCTCAGGCTTGCCCCAGTGCGTTTCCAAAAAGCTTTTCAGGTTCGATACACGGAAAAAGTACTGATGCTGATCTGCGCCAGAGACTGTCTGTTTAGCTATCTTAGGTATTTTCAATCCTGAGTAGTTCAGGATGTAACTTAATCGCACAGCACAGGTGTTCCTCCACTTTGTCGAAGGATCAGGATTATTTATATTCTTCGCCACAAACCCCCCAATCACCTCTGCCACTCTTTTTTCCGGTGCCACCGGATCATAAATATGTTGCGAAGCCGCCCAGGCGGCAGTAAAAAATGGCCGTGCCATAGTCTTTCCCTGATCGTTCTGTAAGGTTCAATGCATGAGCGTTCAAAAAAATCAGGAATAGACCTTGTTGTTGATACGGTTCCAGCCACCCGAGACATTTCCTCCACCGGCACCATCCGATCTTTTTTGCTGTGTGTAGGTGGTTTTTATTTTCCCGTAATTCAAGCTGATCGTTTCACTGGGTATGCCATCGTTGGCATGCTGGGTGTAGTTGGAAATGATGACTTCTTCCAGCAGCACTTCAAAGTATTTGACCTTGTCTCCGCCTGCACGATGCAGTGACAACACGACTTCTTTCAGGTGTCTGCCTGCGCACAAGGTTTCCATGAGCTTGCAGCTCGACTTGTCCAGTGATTTGGTGAACGAGAAATCACTCAAGGAAGTCCTTCCGGACGATGCACCACCGGAAGAACTCGCCGTGGCGGAAGTACTTTGATGCATGCCGAAGCCATACCCGGTGATCTCGATACAGTCCTTGTAGCGGTCATCCAGCGCTTCGCCTGGAATGCCTTCTATCTTGATATAGGCGTCAAAAGCCATTTTGAAATCTCCCTGTTTATCAGGCGGTATGCCTGAGAAGTACATTTATTTTTCATGCGCTCAATGGTTTACAGCCAGCAGAAGAATAATCTGTCTTTCAGGGAGGGAAAGGGGTATTGAACCTCTGGGGAGTAGCGAACTGTCTCGGTTTATTGTCTGAAATGTATTACGGACTGATCGCAGGGTGCGATGTATATTACCAGTGAGTCGTATTGTTTATTGGGGATAAGTTGCCTTGTTATATTGGCCGCAGGCTGAACGGTCTATTCCGGATTGCACTGGAAGATCGCAGGGGCCGTAAGTTAATCCGCATAAAAAACCCGGCTTGCGCCGGGTTTTTATTGTCTTGCAGATCAGAATTTACTGCACTTCCACCGCCAGACTGTCGCTGATCTTCTTCTGCCAGATCTGCGGGCCTGTGATGTGCACGGATTCGCCGGTGCTGTCTACGGCAACGGTAACCGGCATGTCCTTGACCTCGAACTCGTAGATCGCTTCCATACCCAGCTCGGCAAAAGCCACGACTCGGGATTTCTTGATCGCCTGAGCCACGAGGTATGCAGCGCCGCCGACGGCCATCAGATACACGGCCTTGTGGTCACGGATCGCTTCGATGGCGGTCGGGCCGCGTTCGGATTTGCCGATCATGCCCAGCAGGCCGGTCTGGTCGAGGATCTGACGGGTGAACTTGTCCATCCGCGTGGCCGTGGTTGGGCCTGCCGGGCCAACGACTTCTTCGCGTACCGGATCAACCGGGCCGACGTAGTAGATGAAACGACCCTTGAGATCGACCGGCAGGCTTTCGCCCTTGTTGAGCATTTCGACCATGCGCTTGTGCGCGGCGTCGCGTCCGGTAAGCATCTTGCCATTGAGCAGCACGGTTTCGCCCGGCTTCCAGCTTTGCACTTCTTCCGGGGTCAGGGTGTCGAGGTTGACGCGGCGGGCCGATGGGCCGGCTTCCCAGACGATTTCCGGGTAGGCGTCCAGCGACGGCGCTTCCAGCGAGGCAGGGCCGCTGCCGTCGAGTACGAAGTGCGCGTGGCGGGTGGCCGCGCAGTTAGGGATCATGCACACCGGCAGCGACGCAGCATGGGTCGGGTAATCCATGATCTTGACGTCGAGCACGGTGGTCAGACCGCCCAGGCCCTGAGCGCCTATGCCCAGCTGGTTGACCTTTTCGAACAGTTCCAGACGCATCTCTTCGATGCGGTTCTGCGGGCCACGGGCCTTCAGCTCATGAATGTCGATGGACTCCATCAACACTTCCTTGGCCATGACCGCTGCCTTTTCCGCGGTGCCGCCGATGCCGATGCCGAGCATGCCCGGTGGGCACCAGCCTGCGCCCATGGTTGGCACGGTTTTCAGGACCCAGTCGACGATCGAATCGGACGGGTTGAGCATCGCCATCTTCGATTTGTTTTCCGAACCGCCGCCTTTCGCCGCGACGTCCACTTCCACGGTATTACCTGGAACGATGGAGTAGTGGATAACAGCCGGGGTGTTGTCCTTGGTGTTTTTGCGAGCGCCTGCCGGGTCGGCGAGGATCGAGGCACGCAGCACGTTTTCAGGCAGGTTGTAAGCGCGACGCACGCCTTCGTTGATCATGTCGTCCAGGCCCATGGTGGCGCCATCCCAGCGAACATCCATACCCACGCGTACGAAAACGGTAACGATACCGGTGTCCTGGCAGATCGGGCGATGACCGGTCGCGCACATGCGCGAGTTGATCAGGATCTGAGCGATGGAGTCGCGAGCGGCAGGCGACTCTTCACGCAGATACGCCTCGTGCATGGCCTGGATGAAATCCACGGGGTGGTAGTAGGAAATGAACTGCAGTGCGTCTGCAACGCTCTGAATCAGGTCGTCTTGCTTGATCACGGTCATGCGGCGCGCTCCTCTGTAAGGACGGGAACATTCAATTACGCTATCGGCGGCAGTCTGGAACTGCGGCTTGAACCAGAGCTGTCAGGTTAGCCGTAGCGGGCGCAAAAAGGCGCGGCAGTATAACCCGCCCGACAGGCCAGTCTGTACAATCGCCGTTATTTTCTGCACAGGCCGCCTGAATGCCTCAATTGCATGTTGGTGAGCGTAGCTGGTCGGTGGCATCGGCCAGCAATCTGCTCGACGCCCTGAACCATGCCGGTGTGCCGGTTCCCTATAGCTGTCGTGCCGGCAGTTGCCATGCGTGCCTGGTGCGCTGTGTCAAAGGTGAGCCTGAGGACGCGTTGCCCGACGCCTTGCCCGCTGAAAAGCGCCAGCAGGGTTGGCGCCTCGCCTGCCAGTGCCGAGTGGTCGGTGACCTGGCTGTCGAGGTGTTTGACCCGCAGCGTGACGGCCTGCCTGCGACAGTAGTGGGCTGCGACTGGCTCTGCCCGACCGTGCTGCGTTTGCGTCTGGAGCCTGCGCGACCTCTGCGCTATAGCGCCGGGCAACACCAGGTGTTGTGGACTGACAGCGGTGTTGCCCGGCCTTATTCGCTGGCGAGCCTTCCGGGCGAGGACCCGTTTCTGGAATTTCATATCGACTGCCACCAGTCCGGGGCCTTCCGCGACGTCGCCCGACAGTTGCGGGTCGGTGACACGTTGAGGCTCGGCGAACTGCGCGGCGGGGCGCTGCGCTATGACCCCGACTGGCAGGAAAAACCTCTGCTCTTGCTGGCTGCCGGTACCGGGCTCGGCCCGCTATGGGGCGTATTGCGTGAGGCGTTGCGTCAGGAGCATCAGGGCACCATCCGCCTGATTCATCTGGCCCATGACAGCCAGCAGCACTATCTGGCCAATGAGCTGCAAGCCCTGGCTGAGCGTTATCCACAGTTGCTTGTTCAACTGATTACCGTGCAGACGCTGGAGACGACCCTGTCCGAGCTGCGGCTGTTGTCGCGGCATGCGATGGCGTTGTTGTGTGGCAGTGCCGACAGCGTGGAGATATTTGCCAAGCGCTTGTATCTGGCAGGGCTGCCGCGTAATCAATTGCTGGCGGATGTGTTTGTGGCGCGGGAATAAGGTGCATGTTAGTCACGGCTCTCGTTCGGCACGGTTAATCACAAAGATTCGTCAGGCATACACAATGCAAAAAGGCCCCGACTCTTGCGAGACGGGGCCTTGGCTTGCAGCGTTCTGCTATCAGACCAATGGGTCGCCGACGTGCAGAATTTTCATGCCGTTGGTGCCACCGATGGTGTGGTAGCTGTCACCCTTGGTGAGGATGACCCAGTCACCTTGCTCGACCAGACCACGCTTGAGCAGTTCGTCGACTGCGGCCTGGCTGACCTGACCCGGTGGCAGGGCTGCCGGGTCGAACGGCACGGTGTAGACGCCACGGAACATCGCTGCACGCGCTTGAGTACCACGGTGCGGAGAGAACGCGTAGATCGGCACCGAGGAGCGGATGCGCGACATGATCAGCGGGGTATAGCCGCTTTCGGTCAGTGCGATGATCGCCTTCACACCCGGGAAGTGGTTGGCGGTGTACATGGCCGCCAGCGCGATGCTTTCGTCACAACGGGTGAACGAGTGGCCGATACGGTGGCTGGAAGTCTTGCCGGTCGGGTGCTTTTCAGCGCCGATGCAGATACGCGCCATCGCCTGAACCGCTTCGATCGGGTAGGAGCCCGCAGCACTTTCCGCCGACAGCATGACGGCGTCGGTGTAGTCGAGCACGGCGTTGGCCACGTCGGACACTTCGGCACGCGTCGGCATGGGGCTTGAGATCATCGACTCCATCATTTGCGTGGCAACGATCACCGCCTTGTTGTGGCGACGTGCGTGCAGAATGATGCGTTTCTGTACGCCAACCAGCTCGGCATCACCGATTTCAACGCCCAGGTCGCCTCGGGCAACCATGACAGCGTCACTGGCGCGGATCAGCTCATCGAGCACTTCGTCGTTGGCAACGGCTTCGGCACGTTCGATCTTGGCCACCAGCCAGGCTGTACCGCCGGATTCGTCGCGCAACTGGCGAGCGTATTCCATGTCGGCGGCATCGCGCGGGAAGGAAACGGCCAGGTAATCCAGGTCCATTTCGGCAGCGAGCTTGATGTCCTGCTTGTCTTTCTCGGTCAGTGCCGGAGCCGTCAGGCCACCGCCGCGACGGTTGATGCCCTTGTGATCGGACAGCGGGCCGCCGATCAGCACGGTGCAATGCAGTTCGTCAGCCGTCTGGGTGTCGACGCGCATCACTACGCGACCGTCGTCGAGCAGCAGCTCGTCGCCTACGCCGCAATCCTTGACCAGATCCGGGTAGTCGATACCCACGATTTGCTGGTTGCCACTGGTCAGCGGATGAGCGGTGGAGAAGGTGAACTTGTCACCGACCTTCAGCTCGATTCGCTTGTCGGTGAACTTTGCGATACGAATTTTAGGACCCTGCAGGTCGCCCAGCAGAGCGACGAAGCGCCCGTGTCTGGCGGCGATTTCGCGGATCAGTTTGGCGCGTGCCTTATGCTCATCCGGAGTACCGTGAGAGAAGTTCAGACGAGCAACGTCCAGACCCGAAAGGATCAGTTGTTCGATGACTTCCGGCGAGTTGCTGGCAGGGCCAAGTGTGGCGACGATTTTGGTGCGGCGAACGGTCATGCACAAACTCCTTAATTGAAGCGCAGCGAGAGGCTACTCCTGTCTGGGTCTTTAGTCATTGTTCCTTTGCACTACCGTGTTGCTCTCAGGGAGGGCAATCGGCTGACGGTCGGTGTGCGATTTACTTGAAGAAACAGGCTGTGACGCCGATACAGGGCAGAGAACAGGAGAGTCCCATGCGTATTGTAACGATTGTTGTATTACTGACTGCGCTCAGCGGTTGCACCCGCTGGGCGATGAATTCCAACCTCGATCACGCTTACCGTGCCTATCAGGAAGGTGATTGTGACCGGGTCATGCTGGATCTTTCCAAGGTCGAGCGTCAAAGCCGTTCGCGCCGTTATGTTCAGCCGGAAGTGTCGATGCTGCGTGGCCAGTGCCTGGAGCGGCAGAAACTGTATGTCGACGCTGCGCAGACCTATCAATTCCTGATGACTCAGTATCCAGAGAGCGAATACGCGTTCCGTGCACGGGCCAGGCTCGATACGCTCGCACAAACGGGTCTCTACCCCAAGGCTCAGCCTGCCAGGCCGATCCCTGCACCTGTTCGAAACGCTCCCGTATCAAAATAGTTACCCTCATTTGAATGGCAGGCGCCGTGTTCGGGTGGATTTTGAAAAATTCTGAGCTAGGCTGTGATCACATAGTGGACGAGCTGCAGAGCTCTAGGCCGAGGCGGTTATCGCGCAGTGCCTCGTTTTTGAAGTCCGCAGCCAGCGAACGGTGTTACGTGATCGCAACAGTGGTCTTAGAAGGCAGCCTGCCATGTATAAAGAGCGGAAAATAGAACGGCACCAATTGCAGGATTACCTGCAGGTCTTCAATCGTCATACTGGCAAGCTGATGGGGTGTTTGGGGAATGTGTCCGGGGAAGGGCTGATGCTGATCAGCGAACTGCCCGTTCTGGTAGGGGCCAGGTTCGATCTGTGTCTGAAAATGCCGAATGGCAATATCGGGCAATCAATAGATCTTAGCGCCAAGTGCCTCTGGAGCCACGAAGACGAGACGCCAGGGAGCTACGACTCCGGTTTCGAGTTGTCTCAGGTCTCGACAGAATACCTGGCGTTCGTCCAGCTCTTGCGGGAGTATTTCTGTTTCTACCCCTTTTATGAAGCCTCAGCCTGAGGCTGCTGGCTGACCCGCAAGGTTTCGCTTATAGCGTACCTGCCTTTTTCAAGCTCAGATAACGGCTGACCAGCTGCGGCCCCAGCTCCCTTGGTCGAGCATCCATTATTGCAATGCCTTGAGCGCTCAAGCGGTCGTGCAGCGAAGCGCGAGCGTTGAGGAAATTCAGGGTTCCGCAATAATCCAGCGCTTGATCATAGGTTTGTACGGGGGCCTGACGCAGACTGTCGAGCACTTCCTCCCTGAGGCTGGCAATCAGCACCCGGTGCTGCTTGCCAAGCTGTCTTGCAGCAGCCACCAGTTCCTCATCGTCTTCATCGCGCAGGTTGGTGATCAGTACCACCAGTGAACGTCTTTTATGGCGCACCATCAATTGGCGAACGGCGGCGCTGTAGTCAGCAGGGCGCCGGGTGGTCTGCAGGTCATAGACCGAGTTGAGCAACAGGTTGAGCTGCCCCGGCCCTTTTACGGGGGCCAGATAGCGGTCCTGCTCACCCGCAAACGTCGCAAGGCCAACCGAGTCACCCTGACGCAGTGCGACATAACTCAATAGCAGGCAGGCATTGAGCGCGTGATCGAAGTGAGACAAATCACCGTCCTGGCTGCGCATTCGACGTCCGCAATCGAGCATGAAAACGATCTGTTGATCCCGCTCGTCCTGATACTCGCGAGCAATGGGGGAGCGCTGGCGGGCGGTAGCTTTCCAGTCTATCTGGCGCAAGCTGTCGCCTTCACGAAACTCGCGCAACTGATTGAATTCCATTCCTGCCCCGCGACGTTGCAACTGGCGCACCCCCAGTTGGCTCAGCCAGTTGTCCACCGCCAGCAGTTGCCCACCGTAAAGTCGGGCGAAGTCCGGGTAGACGCGGGTCGTGCTGTGTACCGGAAGATAGCGGCGTGCCGTCCACAGGCCCAAAGGCCCCGGCAGGCTGATTTCGCACTGCTCGAAGATGAAATGACCACGGCTCGAGGGGCGCAGACGGTAACCGATGCTGCCTTTGCCGCGCGCAGGCAGGATGATGGACTGCGGCAGGTTTTCATGTTCCAGGCCATGCGGCACATGATCGAACACCTGCATGGTGACTGGCTTGGCACCGTTGTGTTGCAGGTCGAGCCGCGCCTCGTTCCAGCGGTCCAGCGCCAGGCTGCCCGCAAGCTCGCGCTGCACGCGTGGCGAGGGACGCCTGAACAGCCAGAATGCATCAAGCAGGCTGACACCCGCGAATGCCAGCAACGCTGCCCAATAAAACTCGTCGATTTTTGCCGGATACTCGATGCCCAGCGCATGGAGCGTTCCTGTCAGTAATGCAACGCACATGAACCCACCGAGCCAGCGCAGCATCGGAACCGACGGTTTCAGAACCTGATTCACAGGCGCGGTGCCGAGACCTGATCAAGGATCTGCCGAAGCACCTGATCCACTGAAAGGCCCTCGATGTCCAGTTCCGGTGACAGCCTGACCCTGTGTCGCAACACAGCCAGCGCGCAGCCCTTGATGTCGTCCGGAGTAACGAACTCACCGCCGCGCAACAATGCTCTGGCCCGCCCGCCACGCACCAGTGCAATTGAAGCGCGCGGCCCTGCGCCCTGGCTAAGACCTGGCCAGGTGCGCGTACTGCGCGCCACGCGTACTGCGTAGTCCAGCACCTGTTCATCAATGGGCAGCTCGCTGGCAATGCGTTGCAGTGCCTGAACCTCCCGAGCCTGCATGATGACCCGCAGCGGTCGCACATCCAGCATGTCGGCACGGGTCGAGCGGGTGACCTGGCGCACCATGTTCAGCTCTTCCAGCGCTTCGGGATAGTCCATGCGCAGCTTGAGCATGAAACGATCCAGTTCGGCTTCCGGCAGTGGGTAAGTGCCTTCCTGTTCGATAGGGTTCTGGGTTGCCAACACCATGAACGGCTGCGGGATGGGCAGCGCCCTACCTTCGAGGGTTACTTGCCGCTCCTGCATGGCTTCGAGCAGCGCGGCCTGCGTCTTGGCCGGTGCCCTGTTTATTTCGTCGGCCAGCAGCAGGTTGGTGAACAGCGGCCCCTTGCGCAGCTTGAACTGCTCGGTCTGCATGTCGTACACAGCATGGCCGGTGACATCGCTGGGCATCAGGTCCGGCGTAAATTGAATGCGCGCGAACTCACAGCCTATGCAACTGGCAAGCGCCCGGACCAGCAACGTCTTACCCAGCCCCGGTACGCCTTCCAGCAGCACATGCCCGCCGCCGATCAGGGCGGTCAGCACGTCCTCGATCACTGCGTTTTGGCCAATCACAGCCTTTTGCAGCTCGTTACGCAACGCCTGAGCCAGCTGGCTGGCGCGTTGCCGCTGCTGCAACTGAGTGCTCGCGGCGCTCGTCGGGCTGGCCGGTTCGATGGCAGGCTCGATAAAGGGCCCGGTGCTGCCTGATGTTTCGGGCGTTTGATCGCTCGCGACTTCTGGAGCGTCACTAACTTTTATATTAGATTTATCGTCCATAAATCAATTACTTACCTGATTTGGCTTTTTCGTAATTTTTGTGCGCAGCGACTGAATGTTTTTTCTCTTGCCGAGCATTATTTCCATGGTAACCGCTCAGGGCATGCGGCGTATTGGTGCATGCCATTCAATTGCACTGACATAGCTGCCGTCTGCACCAAAGATAGATATCTACGCAAGGATGCCTTTTCTGTCTGAAAGGCAGGTGCGTTTGCGTGCATGTTAGGTAAAGACAGCAATCGACCAGGATCGGGCACTCACAGGCAGTGCCCCTCCGGCTTTATTCAGGAGTAGCGTCGTTCCACAAAGTGTTCACCGCTCAACAGGCTCAAGCCTATAAACCGCGCCTGGCAGCGTTTGAGTTCATGCTCGATAGCCTTGGCTGCGCACCTGAAGATGTGCTGCACGTATCTTCAAGCTTCCGTTATGACTTGATGTCGGCCCATGACATGAAAATCATGCACAAAGCCTTCGTCGCCCGCGGCCATGAGCAGCCGGCGGATGTCGCCTTCGGCTACCACCAGATCCCGGACATTGGCGGATTGCCAGAATTGGTCGGTCTTTAAGCCCCGGCGCGGGTCACTTGATTGCCGATATTGTCAGCGGCGCACCCCCGATCGTTGATCCGCGACCGTATCACCCGGGCCGATTCCGGAAATCAGCCTGGAGTAAAGTGGCGGACTTCTGATCGACTGCATTGCTCCGCAGATTAGCTGGCGTCCCTGAACACAGCTCGCATCTGCCCTCTGTCTGCAGTTACGACCTGATCTTGCTTATGAAACAAGATCAGTCTTGACAAGTTTTTGTCATTGGGGAAATACTTTGCTGAAATTCATATATATGACTATATAACAAGGCGAATAGGTCAATGAATGCTCTGTCCAACGATGCCCGTTTGCCGCTGTATCAACGTCTTCATGACCAATTGGCCCAGCAGATTGCAGCCAATCACTGGCACCCTGGCCCGTGACTACGCCGGCACCTCGCTAGAGTGGCGTCGCTCTCATGCCTATTTCCATGTTGACCTCCTGACTGAACTACCTGACAGCAGTGACATGGCAGCAGGTCGCGAAGTGTTTGCCTTTCCTGAAACGGGTGTTGCACGTGAAGGCACCCATACGCTGTCTGGTTTTTTGCGTGCTCCGTCGAGCGTTACGTCTCGAACCGGTTTTTCAAATACTGAGTGCAGCCTCAGCGCCAGCCCAACTGAGATATTTTCATGACTACCTTAGATATACAGCTTCTAATGACCGCGCTTGTCAGCGTCGTGGTATTGGTGGCACTGATCGTGTCGCGCCTCAAGATGCACCCGCTTTTGGCCCTGATGGTAGTTTCTGTTGGTGTGGGCTTTGCTACCCAAATGCAGCCAGAAAGTATCGTCGCTCACTTGATCGCCGGTGCCGGAAAGACACTAGGGGCCGTTGGGATTGTGATCGCGCTTGGCGCGATGCTAGGCAAAATCCTGGCTGATGCTGGCGTCACGGAGCAGCTGGCCGAGGTCATCCTCAAGCGCACCCCGGATCGCCTGATACCTTGGGCAATGATGATGGTTGCGTTTGTAGTTGGCATACCCATGTTTTTCGAGGTGGGTTTGGTGATTATGCTGCCGCTGATATTCAGTGTGGCGCGAAAGCTGGAAAGCCAGGCTCGCTTCAAAGGCTCGGCGTATGTGTATGTGGGTGTTCCAGTGATTTCGGCGCTCGCGGCCATGCATGGCATGGTACCGCCGCACCCTGGCCCATTGACGGCCATCGCCGCACTCAAGACCTCAGTGGGTCCCACAATGCTCTACGGTTTTCTCGCGGCTATTCCAGCAATGATTTTGGGCGGTCCACTTTATGGCGCGTTCATTTCGAAGCGCATGAGCACCAGGCCTGATCAGGCATTACTTGATCAGTTCACTCTGGCCGAAAAAACCGACAATCAACCCCGTCCCGGCGTTTTGCTCGGCGTACTGGCAGCCTTGCTACCGGCGATCCTGATGCTGATCAATGCCGTCGCCGAGATGGTGCTACCAAAGGGCAATGCGATCCTGCAAATGGCCAGTTTCGTGGGCAACCCTTTGATATCCATGCTCTTAGGCGTGCTTTTCGCCGGCGCAAGCCTGGTACTGGCGCGCGGTGGCGACGCTGAAAAGGTGCGCGATTCGCTGGGTAAAAGCCTCAAGCCTATTGCCTCCATCATCATGATCATCGCAGGAGGCGGGGCATTTCAGGAGATGCTAACCAGTGCCAAGGTAGGCGATGCTATCGTGCACCTGACCCAGCAGTCTGCCTTCCCTCCGTTAATCCTGGGTTGGCTGATTGCGATGTTACTCTCGGTCTCTACTGGCTCCGCAACTGTGGGTATCGTAGGGGCTGCAGGCCTGTTGGCACCGCTTGCGGGTGCTGATCCCACCCTCAACTTGCCCTTGCTGGCATTGTCAATCGGCTGCGGTTCGCTGTTTTTCAACTATGCGAATCATGCAGGCTTCTGGATGGTGAAGGAGTCCTTTGGCATGACAATGGGAGAGGCGACGAAGACTATCTCGGTGGTTCAATCCATTGTGGCGGTGGTCGGATTGGTTGTGGTGTTGATCTTGAATGCGGTTATTACAGTAAGTTGAGTCGGGATTCATTCGCAGCGCCGACGCCTGCCCAAATGAGGTATCCAACACTACGTACCCATGAGCTTCTAAAGGTTTGATTTCAATATCGCAGATATCCAACAATTCGCCAGTGCAGGATCATAGGGCATTCCTGAGCGTTTGCAGGTGGGCTACCTGACGGGTGAATTCACTGTGTGAGACGCGTTGCGGCGGGCGAGGGCGCAGGGCGTCGCTGATGGCGCTGGTGGGCTGTCGCGTCAGGCGCGAAAGCACCTGCCATTGTTCGGCAATTGCCAGCCGCTCGAAACCTGGATGAAGCTGGCGGGCGCGGCGCAGGATGTCTTGTTGCAGGCTCTTTATCAGCGTCTGTTGCCCGCTGCGCCTGCGCAGGAACTCGGCGCTGGCACGCAGGTGCTCGGTCAGTTGGCGGCGTGCAAGTGGGGCGGGCCGACGCATCGGGCCTTCGCGCAAGCCGATGTGCCAGAGGCCCAGGCCAATCAGCAACGCCAGCATCAGCAGTGCCTGAGGGTAGTTGCGCAGCAGCAGGGTCAGCAGGTTGTCGTGTTCGGCTTGCAGCACCAGGGTCACTTCACTGCCCTGGGTCAGATACCAGAGCAGCCAGGCATTGTCATAGTTGCCGATCGAGCGGGTTTTCCACAGGTTGGCGTCAGTCACAATCGTGATCAATCCGTTACCACGGTTTATTTGCAGCAGGTGTGTGGCATCGGCGCTGTTGGCCCACGACTGTGCATGGTCTTGCGGGTCTTCCAGATGGAACGCCGGATCGAAGCTCATGTATGCCGGGGCACTTTCGTTTTCCAGATACAGGCGGGTCAGTTCCGGCCAAGGCTCTTTTTTGCGTTTTGGCGAGGGGGTTATCAACGGGATGGGCAGCGGCGGCTGAGCGTCGCTCAGCTGTTGTTCCTGCGCATTGATGGCCGTGGTGAGGTACTGATGAACCTGCAACCTGTCCAGCAACAGATCGCCGCTGCGACCTTTTTTCTCATTCCAGAGTTGCTCGGCCACCAATAGCAGGTGCCCGCCCGCTTCGGCCCAGTTCAGCAGCCGTTCGGTTTGTGCAGGTGTCATGTCTTCCCGGTCATTGAGCAATAGCAGCGTCTGGGTACTTTGACTCGGGTCGGGAAGTCGGGCCAGCGTGTCAGTGGTGTTTACCGGGATAGAGAGGCCACGCAGGAAGTATTCGGCCGCAAGCCAGGGATTGGCCTTTGCCTGTGGCGAGGGGCCCTGATCCACGGTTTTCTCGTAGCGCTCCAGGTAACGGCTCAGGTAAAGCCCTGCGCCTGCCAGCAGTAAAAGGGCCAGTAGCCCGATCAGTATTCCGCTACGGCGGCTCATGCCTGCACCGCCGGGTTGAACAGCCGACGCCAGCCATCGCAGAGTTGCTGCCGGGCATGGGCCGGTGGCAGTCGATGCCCGTAGGCAAGGTTCTGCCAGTGCATGGTCAGGTCATGACTGAATTCACTGAGCAGCGGATGGTTCAGCGCAGCGATGTGCGCCAATACCTGAGCTTCGGTATCGGCGCTTTTCAACGGCAGTCGATAGTCGTTCAGCAAGCGACTGAGCAGTGCGCGGTACAACAGGCTGAGGGCTTCACGGGGCTGGCTGCTCCAAAGCTGTTCGGCCCGGCCGGCGACATCTTCAGGCAGGCTTTCGGCATTCATTTGCAGGCCCAGTAGCTGCCGGGGAGCCGGGCGGGCGATTTTTGTTCTGCCGGGCGCCCTGCTTGCAAAGGTTTTGAACCAGTCTTTGTAATACCAAAGCACCAGCCCGGTCAGGCCGATAACCACGCCCCAGAGCAGCACTTCAATCAGGCTGGCCAAGGCGCTTGCGGCCCGAAGAAGCCGATTGAGCCAGGTAATCAGCCAGCCTTGGTCGTGAGTGTCCCGAACCACTGACTGGCTTTTCTGTTGTTCAGGGAAGCGCCAGCCTGTCTCGGTTTTGGGGTTCTTGAAGGGCGGCTGTTGCAGGATGCCGTGTATTTCGCTGCGGGCTGCTTCGCTGGTCAGTGTCTGACGGGTCAGGCGCGGCGTGTCCGGTGCTGCGAGGGTGGTGGGCGGTTCTGCCGCGCTGCTATCGGGCAGCGGGCAGCTGTAGCTCTGTTGTTCTGCCCAGGCCGTTGCTGGTGCTGTCGAAAGCGCCAGTCCGACGCCGATCAACAACACATAGGCACTGCCGATCAGGCGCTGACGCAGACGTCTGAAAACCAGCTCTATATCCCACGCCTCAAGGACCGTACGGCGATTGAGGTACAGGGTAAAGCCGCACGCAACATAGATGGGTTCCCAGAGTACCAGCGCCAGGGCATAAAAGAGGTTGGTCAGGTGGTCGATCCATAGCCACTGGTTTTCAACTTCGAGCAGACTCATCCAGTGCCAGTCGATCTGGATCTGCTGCGGAATAAACGCGTAAAGCAGGATCAGGAGACCTATCCACAATGAGTATTCCAGGTGTGCGCCGACGATGGTAAGCAGCCGTGCGGCGCGCAGGTCTTTCTGGCTGAGCAGGCTGATGCGCAGGGCGCGCTCCGTACCTGCCAGATGCTCCAGTTGCTGCACCGGCAACTGAAAGCTGCGACTCAGGCTGAGTCTTCGCCACAACAGGCTTGGCAACAGCTGGCTTTTCAAAGTGGCGGGCCACGCCTTGAGGGCTTGCCCGAGCGTCGGCGTTGCCCCGAACAGTGACTGCGACAGGATGAGCAGCGACAAGCGTTCGAACGCAGGCTTGAGCCACCAGAACAGCAGAATGGCGGCCGTGGGATAGTCCCATAGCAGTGCGCTGAGCAGGCAAAAAACGGGCAGGGTGACGATTGCCCAACTGCTCATCAGCAGACCGCGGTGCCGACCCGCGAACAGCACGCCCAGGTCTATGGCTTCCCAAGGGGATCGAGGACGTATGGCGACGTTTGACTCAGTCAGGCGCATGAGGGGGACGTCCTGCCAGGGTCAGATACGCGGCGACCAGCAACCATAGGGCGGCACCTGCAAGGTACTTGAGCAGCGGTCCGGGCCAGGTCATCGATGACCAGTAAGCCTCAATGAATGCCGCAATAAGCAGGAACAGAATGACCCCGCCGATCAGTTGCACACTGGTCCTGGCCGCAATACGCAGCGCGGCACTGCGCGTTAGTCTTCCTGGGGCCAGCAAAGCCCATCCCAGCTTCAGACCCGCCGCCCCGGCCAGGGCGATGGCGGTCAGCTCGAAAGCACCGTGACCGATGACGAATGTCCAGAATGTCTGCCCAAAACCTATGTCGGTCAGATGACCGGCAATTGCGCCTGTCATCAACCCATTGAACAGCAGAAAAAACAGGCTGCCCAGCCCGAACAGCAAACCGCTGGCGTAGGTTTGAAAGGCAATACCGATATTGTTCATGATGTAGTAGCCGAACATCATCCAGTCTGCGTCGGAGGCTCTTTCAGCGGGTTGTCCGATCCGGCTGGCCGACGGGTCATACATGCTCTGCATGTCGGCCAGTTGCTCAGGACTGACGATGCTGTAGATCAGTTGCGGAAAACCGTAGACCAACAACCCCATGCCGATCAGGCTGCCAAAGAACAACAGGCTGGCGACCAGGACGAAACGCCATTCGGCGCGCACCAGTCGCGGAAAACCTCCGAGTACAAAGCCCAGCAGACGAGCGCCCATCGCGCTGCGGTGACGGTAAATTTGTTGATGGCCACGCATGGCCAGTTGATGCAAGGGGTCGACCAGGTGGCTGCTGTAGCCACGCTCCTGTGCCAGCGCCAGGTGGTGGCAGACGCGTCGATAATCACCGGGGAATGTTTCGCAAGCATTGACATCGGCCTTGCCGTTTTCCAGCGCATCGAGGCGCTGACCAAAACGTTGCCACTCATCTTTATGGCGGGTTTCAAAGAGGCTCTGCTTCATTTCGGCCCCAGCAGGTTGCGGGCGATGCCGTTTACATGAGCGACCGCCTGATCAGCGGGGATGTGCAAGGGTTCAGCAAGAATTGCGGCCAGCTCGCGGGTGCGGGCAATGGACAGTTCACCTTGTCGTTCCGCCAGACCGAGCACTGCCCGTTGTTCGTCCAGATGCAGGGCGAACGGCACAATCACCGGTTCTGCCTCTGGCAGGGTGGGGCGCGTTACAGGCTGGTCGCTATAGATAACCAGCGTCCCGGCTGCGAGATCACCCAGCCGTTTGAACAATGGATGGCTCAGACAACTGATTGCACCTAGCCCGTAGCCCAGCGGGAGCATGTCGACGAAACGCAGCAGGTTGCGTATCAACGACGCGGACCAGTCTATCGGTGTGCCGTCGTCGTTGACCACTCGCAGGCCGAGGACCCGCTTTCCGGGAGTACGCCCCTGACTCAGCACTTCAAACAGCACCATGTACCACCAGTTGACCAGAAAAAACACGATGGCGGCCAGGCCCATGCCGAGCTTGTCAAACCACTGCAAGAGTAAAAAGAACACGCCGATAACGGCTGCGCGAATGGCGAAGTCGATTCCGAACGCCAATGCGCGGGAAACCAGTCCGGCAGGGCGAAGAACCATATCGATGCCTTCCGGCGTCTCGATTTCAATGCGGGTGTCCAGTGGCGTGGGCAGCGCTGCATTCCTTGGCGAAGCGGGAAGGGATGACATTGTCGGAGGACGCGCCTGAAAACGAAAACTGATGCTAGCTATCGCAGCGGAGCTAAGCAACCGACCATTCAAGACGCGGGCTGTAAGAAAACATTTCCCGGTACGCCGGATATTACCCGATTAGGCAATGACACCTGTCACGCCCTACACTTCGCGGGTCTTTTGTTCAGGATCAGCCCGTGACTTCCAGCATTTTCTGGTACGACTACGAAACCACCGGCATCAACCCGCGCAATGACCGTGCGCTGCAGATGGCCGGCATCCGCACCGATACCGAACTCAATGAAATCGCGCCGCCGGTCAATCTTCATTGCCAGCTGAGTGACGACATTCTGCCCCATCCCGTTGCCTGTATGATTACTGGAATAACGCCGGCCACGCTGGCGGAAAAAGGCCTGTGCGAGGCGGATTTCATGACCCGCGTACATGCCGAACTATCTGCGCCAGGGACATGTGGTGCGGGTTACAACACCTTGCGTTTTGACGATGAAGTCACGCGTTACAGTTTTTATCGCAACTTCTTCGACCCTTATGCACGCGAGTGGCAGGGCGGTAACAGCCGCTGGGATCTGATTGATGTCGTGCGCGCGGCCTATGCATTACGCCCCGACGGCATTGTCTGGCCCGAACAGGACGGTCGCGTCACACTCAAGCTGGAACGACTGACTGCTGCCAACGGCATTGATCATGGACAGGCGCATGATGCGTTATCCGACGTGCGTGCAACTATTGCCCTGGCGCGCCTGATTCGTGAAAAACAGCCGAAGCTTTATGACTACCTGTTCGCATTACGCAGTAAACAGAAAGTCCAGGAGCAGGTTCGTCTGATGCAGCCACTGGTGCATATATCGGGACGTTTTTCTGCGGCACGCAATTACCTTGGCGTGGTGCTTCCGCTGGCATGGCACCCGCATAACCGCAACGCGCTGATCGTCTGTGACCTGCACCTTGACCCTTCACCGTTGTTGCAAGACGACGCTGAAATACTCAAGCAGCGTTTATATACCCGGCATGAAGCGCTGGGGGAAGGCGAATTGCCGGTGCCGCTCAAATTACTGCATATAAACCGTTGCCCGGTGATAGCCCCCCTGGGGGTGCTACGCAGCGAAGATCAACAGCGGCTGCAACTGGACATGGCGGGCTACCAGGCACGCGCAACGCAGTTGAGTGAAAGCCGGGAAGTTTGGCAGGATAAACTGAGCGTCCTTTATGGCAAGGAAGATTTTGCTGCAAGTGAGGATCCAGAACAGCAGTTATATGACGGTTTTATTGGTGACCGTGATCGTCGACTGTGCGAGCAAGTTCGGCAAGCCGAGCCCGAACAACTGGCACGTGACGCGTGGCCGTTTGATGACGCCCGCTTGCCTGAATTGTTATTCAGGTACCGCGCTCGTAACTTTCCTGACACCTTGAGCAGTGAAGAGCAACAGCGGTGGCAGGACTTCTGTCAGCAGCGGCTGAGCGACCCGGAACGGGGGGCGCCCAATACCCTGAAGGACTTTGCGACTGCGCTGGCTGAATGCTCTCTTAGTGCCGCGCCAGAGCAGTTGGAGGTATTGCGCCAATGGCAGGATTACGCGCAGGCGCTGAGTAAACGTCTGGGTGTATAAATAACGGACAATAAAAAACGCCAGCAGGCTGGCGTTTTTGCAATCGCAATGAAGCGCGACCGTTTGACGCTTAGCCCAGCAGAGTGGCCCAGCTTTCGACGTCGTCGCTGCCCCACTTGGCTTTCCACTCTTTCAATGTCTTGTGGTTGCCACCTTTGGTTTCGATGACTTCACCGTTGTGCGGGTTCTTGTATTGCTTGACCTTGCGGGCGCGTTTGGTACCGGCAGGTTTAACAGCGCCGCCACGGGGGGCTTTGTTTACCTTGGCATCCGGATCCAGCAGGGCAATGATGTCACGCAGCGACTTTTGATATTCGCCCATCAGCGTACGCAGCTTGCCTTCGAATTCCAGCTCGGTTTGCAGTTTGTCGTCTTGCGACAGGTTCTTCAAACGGGCTTGCAGTTCTTTGATGGCTTCTTCTGTGGCGCGGTATTCGTTGATCAGGGACATGAGGAGACCTTATGTTGTGTAGGTTGCAGGGATACAGTGGGGCAATAATAGTCACTGTAAATGAGCAAGTAAACATTAAATAAAAGTTTTATTTGAATTATTTAGCAATATACACGCGTCCTACAGACGTCTGAACTAGGCAAGCGCCGAGCCCCCTTCAAAAGATCCTCGCTATAAAGCCCTTCTTTATATAGGTCTTGTTAGGCGTCGCGGGTGGTAAAAGTCGATACTGGCACGGTGCAATCTTTTGCCTGGGCGGTGTCCTTTTCTGCCAGCACATTCAGGCAGCAAAGATACTGCAGTTTTGCTGCGCAGCCGCTAGAATAGCGGCTTTGCGAAGTTCTGGAGTTTCCCCCAATGCGCACTTTTCGTCTGGTGATTGCTTGCCCGGACCGTGTAGGCATCGTTGCCAAAGTCAGTAACTTTCTGGCGTCCCATAACGGCTGGATCACCGAAGCGAGTCATCATTCGGACAATCTCAGCGGCTGGTTTTTCATGCGTCACGAGATACGTGCCGACACCCTGCCTTTTGACCTGGACGGGTTCCGTGAAGCGTTCACGCCGATCGCGGAAGAGTTTTCGATGGACTGGCGCATCACCGACTCGGCGCAGAAGAAGCGCGTCGTGCTCATGGCAAGCCGCGAATCGCACTGTCTGGCCGATCTGCTGCACCGTTGGCACAGCGACGAACTCGACTGTGACATAGCCTGTGTGATTTCAAACCATCAGGACCTGCGCAGCATGGTCGAGTGGCATGACATTCCTTATTACCATGTCCCGGTGGACCCGAAAGACAAGGAGCCTGCATTTGCCGAAGTCTCGCGTCTGGTCGGGCATCATCAGGCGGACGTTGTGGTCCTTGCGCGTTACATGCAAATTCTGCCGCCACAGCTGTGCCGTGAATATGCCCATCAGGTGATCAACATTCACCACAGCTTCCTGCCATCCTTCGTCGGCGCCAAGCCTTATCATCAGGCGTCGTTGCGTGGCGTCAAGCTGATTGGCGCGACCTGTCACTATGTGACCGAAGAGCTCGATGCCGGCCCGATCATCGAGCAGGATGTGGTGCGCGTCAGCCATCGCGACAGCATCGAAAACATGGTGCGCTTCGGTCGCGACGTGGAAAAGATGGTATTGGCCCGCGGCCTGCGCGCTCATCTGGAAGACCGTGTTCTGGTACACGACAACAAGACAGTCGTCTTCGACTGATCTATCTTTTCGGGAGTGCGCCTGTCGCGCTCCCGACCTGGCTCGTCGGCAATGGTGCAACGCTCAGGGTGACAGCCAATGACCGATCCTTTCGAAAAAGCCACATCCACCGCTCCCGCCACGCTTGGCGAGGGCTGTCTCAGCCGCTATGACCCCGCTGCCCTGACTCCGGAAAACGGTGCCGATTTCGACGGTGCAGCAGCGCTATGGCGTGAGTTGCAGCAATCGGAAATGCCCGCTGAAAGGCTTGTCGAGAAAGGTGCGGAGGGAGAGGGGTGAATCAAGCCCCTCAGGCAGTGCAAGGCTGCACCACCTGAAGGGCTCTGAGTCAGGACAGTGCCTTGGAGGCCAGCCAGAACAGCGCTGCGGACAAGGCGACCGTTGCAGGCAGGGTCAGCACCCAGGCCAGCAGGATGGTGCGAACGGTTCCGCCTTGCAGGCCGCTCTTGTTGGCGACCATGGTCCCGGCAACGCCTGATGACAGGATGTGGGTGGTGGAAACCGGCAGACTGAACACGTTAGCCAGGCCGATTGCACAGGCGGTGGTGATTTGCGCCGACATGCCCTGTGCGTAAGTCATGCCTTGCTTGCCGATCTTCTCGCCGATCGTCAGTACCACGCGTTTCCAGCCAACCATGGTACCGATGCCCAGTGCCAGTGCGACCGCCAGAATTACCCAGAACGGTGCGTATTCTGTGGTGGTGGTCAGGTCTTTGCGAAGTTTCTCCAGATCGGACTTTTCACGCGCTGACAGGTCTGGAAGTTTGCCGACCTTGCGGGCTGTGTCGTCCAGGCACAAGAGATAGCGGCGCACTTCGATACGGCTTTCAGGGGCCAGCGAGTGGTAGTCGGACACGCCTTTGAGGCGGTCGAGCAACGCGTCGATGGTGGGTTCGGTCTGCTTCGGATTACAGGCAGAGCTGGACGGCAAGTCGCCTTTTTCAGCTTTGCCCATGGCCAGATATTCGCCCAGCGTGCTGCTGTTGCGTTGATAAAACTGGCTCAGATGCTGGGTCGCATCGCGGGTACGTTCGATCTGGTAGGTCGTGCTGGTCAGGTCCAGTACAAACTGGCTGGGCACGATGCCGATCAACACCAGCATGATCAGGCCGATGCCTTTCTGGCCGTCATTCGAACCATGTACGAAGCTGACCGCCATTGCGGAAATGACCAGCACCAGGCGGTTCCAGAATGGCGGGTGCTTTTTGTCGTCCAGCTTGCGACGCTGGTCCGGGGTTTTATGCATCTTCGACTGCGGGCGCCACCATTTCAGCGCAACCAGCACCAGGCCTGCAACGATGAAGCCGGCCAGCGGCGAGAACACCAGCGAAGCGCCAATGTCGATCGCTTTCTGCCAGTTGACGCCGTCGGCCAACGGAATGCCGTTGATCAGTGCATTGGCCAGACCGACACCGAGTATCGAACCGATCAAGGTGTGCGAGCTGGAGGCCGGGATGCCGAAGTACCAGGTACCGAGGTTCCAGGTAATGGCCGCCGCCAGCAGCGAGAACACCATGGCCAGGCCATGTCCGGTGTTGACGTTGATGAGCAGTTCGACCGGCAGCAGATGGACGATTGCGTAGGCAACACCCACACCGCCCAGCAGCACGCCGAGGAAGTTGAATACACCAGAGAAGAACACGGCCAGATGAGGCGGCATGGCTTTGGTGTAAATGACTGTCGCCACCGCGTTGGCGGTGTCATGAAAGCCGTTGATGAACTCGAAGGTGAGGACAAAAGCCAGGGCGAGCAAAAGGCTCACAAGCACCCAGGCATCAAGCCCGCTGAATAAATCGATCATGTAGGTTTTCTGACCGGGTCTGAAGGGGGCGCGATTATGACAGAAAAAATACCGAACGACTTGTCGTCACTGCGAGGTGTCGCCTCAAACCAAAAAAAAGACGCATGAGCGCCGCCCCGCTGAATACTCAATGAGGCTGTGAGGCGGTTAGTTCCGGGGGCTGGAAGGCAGAGATGAGCGGTCGGGGATCATGAGACCCGCGATGTCACGGCTCTTCTTTCAGGCCTTCTTCCATTTTTTGCAATTCTTGCTTGAACGCCTGGTCCAGCAGGCTGGCTCTTTTGCGCCAAGGCTTGCGTTCCGGTTCCGGTTGCGCGGCGTAGGTGGTGATTTCACCGCCGTAGACATCCTTGTAACGTTGTTCCTGGCGCTCAAGTTCCGCGCGCAGTTCATCTTTAGTCACTGTAATACCTGATCGAGTCGATTGAGTTCTGGTGATGACGCAAAACAATGCAAGTATGTTCACGCCATTCGGACTGTATACCAGATACAGCCAGAGACCTGCTCGGGCCATTACCCGAAAGGGTTGCGGAACATCCTGTTATTGCCTGCGGCTACGTACACCAGAGAAACAGCTGTCGTAGCGACATGTGTGTGATTTCAAGCGCAAGGCTTGCGCTGGCAGGCTTCCCTTTGATCGCGCGGCGATGGTGCACCGTGACAGCGCTTCGACGGGATAATCGAGGCAGAAATCGGGTGAACGGATCAATCGTTTGCGAGGGTGTTGCCGACCCACTGATGGATACTATCTCCAAGAAGTTCTGTTACGTCAACAACAGAGGTTGAATAAGTTCACAGGTCTGGTTTTTTTGTACGATTGTTCCGAAGTTTTAGTGAGCCATTTATATGACGGAACTTTTATAAAACAAATTTTACACACCAGGTGACAAAACCCTGACGATGGAATTCAGAGAGTTTTATATGCACGATATCTGGAGTTGTGATGCGGGGTTCAGCAGGCGGGGCGTGTTCATGCGCAGCAGGCGCTGCCGCAATGAAAACGGCCTTGCTTGGTAAGCAAGGCCGCTGCCTTGGACTTCTCAGTGGGTACCTGACCAGTAATTTCCAAGAAGTCACTTCGTGGCAGAGGTAAAGGTATAAGTATATTTACGGCGGGTCAATTGCGATTATCGGCCACCTGTTCGATAATCGCACAAGCAGAGGCTGTCTTCACTGCTTCCAATAGACCTGAAACCTGCGCTCCACAGGGGCTGAAGGGAGTTACAGAGGGTGTGTCAATGAACGATGAACTGCGTAAATCTTTTGCCTCATTGGCACCGCCCATCGTGGCGTCACCCGCAAAGCGCATTCAGGCGCTGACCGGCGACCCGGATTTCATGACTTCGCTGGCGCGCGGGCTTGCCGTTATTCATGCATTTCAGGAGCGCAAGCGGCACCTGACCATTGCACAGATCAGCCACCGGACGGAAATCCCCCGCGCTGCGGTACGTCGTTGTCTGCACACGTTGATCAAGCTGGGTTACGCGACCACCGATGGCCGTACGTACTCGCTGCTGCCCAAAGTGCTGACCCTGGGCCACGCTTATCTTTCATCGACGCCTCTGGCGACCTCTTCGCAGCCGTATCTGGACCGTATGAGCGATCAGTTGCACGAGGCATGCAACATGGCCACGCTGGAAGGTGACGACATCCTTTATATAGCGCGCTCGGCGACCACGCAGCGTTTGATCTCGGTCGACCTCTCGGTGGGCGGCCGCCTTCCGGCATATTGCACGTCCATGGGCCGAATTCTGCTGGCCGCGCTGGATGATGTGTCGTTGCATGAATACCTTGATCATGTCGATCTGCAGCCCAAGACCAGTCGTACCATTCGCACGCCGGAAGCGCTGCTCGAGTGTCTGCAACTGGTTCGTCAACAAGGCTGGTGTATTGTCGATCAGGAACTGGAGCAGGGGCTGCGCTCGATTGCCGTGCCGGTCTATGATGCGTCGGGCCAGGTGCTGGCTGCGCTGAATGTCAGTACCAGCGCCGGGCGTGTGGCACGCAGCGAGCTGGAACAGCGCTTTCTGCCGATCATGCTCGATGCCAGTCGCGACCTGAGTACGCAGCTGTTTACCTGACCTTGTTTGCCTGGGTATGGTTAAACGGGCCTGGTTATCCGAGCTCGTGAGCGATTGTTAGTTAGCTGAATTTGTTCGGTTACCGAACGGTTAGTCGATTATCGGATTGTTTGCCTGTCTGCTCAGGCATAACCTCATTTTCATTCCGGCGCAGGTCTTCGCGCTGTTCATTGAACGTGATGTTGGGTTCGGAGCACCTCATGGCAGACATTCTTTCTCTACGCGATGCGGTGAAGCAACTGGTCAACGATGGCGACATCGTTGCGTTGGAAGGCTTCACGCATTTGATCCCCACGGCCGCTGGTCATGAAATTATCCGTCAGGGTAAAAAAGACCTGACCCTTGTGCGCATGACGCCCGACCTGATCTACGACCAGTTGATCGGTGCCGGTTGTGCGAAGCGTCTGATTTTTTCGTGGGGCGGCAACCCCGGTGTCGGTTCTCTGCACCGTCTGCGTGATGCGGTTGAAAAGCAATGGCCGCGCGCGCTGGAAATCGAAGAGCACAGCCATGCCGACCTTGCCAACGCCTACGTGGCTGGTGCATCGGGCCTTCCGTTCGCGGTGCTGCGCGCCTACGCCGGGTCCGACCTGCCCAAGGTCAACCCGCTGATCAAGACGGTAACCTGCCCGTTTACCGGTGAGGTGCTGGCGGCTGTGCCATCGGTACGCCCGGATGTGACTGTTATCCATGCGCAGAAAGCCGACCGCAAAGGCAACGTGCTGCTGTGGGGGATTCTCGGCGCGCAGAAAGAGGCCGCGCTGGCTGCGAAGCGATGCATTGTGACGGTGGAAGAAATTGTCGATGACCTGCAAGCGCCGATGAATTCCTGTGTACTGCCGACCTGGGCATTGAGCGCCGTGTGTCTGGTGCCCGGTGGTGCTCACCCCTCCTATGCGCACGGCTATTACGAGCGTGACAACCCGTTCTACCAGGCCTGGGACCCGATTGCCCGGGACCGTGAAACCTTCACCGCGTGGATTGACGAATATATCCACGGCACCGCAGATTTCAGTGAATTCCAGAGCAAGCTGGCTCGCGCTTCGGAGGCCAAATAATGACTTACTCCACCAGTGAAATGATGACCGTTGCAGCAGCCCGTCGTCTGCGTAATGGCTCGGTGTGCTTCGTTGGCATCGGTCTGCCCTCCAAGGCTGCGAACCTGGCGCGTCTGACATCAGCACCCGACGTGGTGCTGATCTACGAGTCCGGCCCGATTGGTGCCAAACCTACCGTGTTGCCGCTGTCGATTGGCGATGGCGAGTTGGCGGAAACCGCCGACACGGTGGTATCCACCAGCGAAATCTTTCGTTACTGGCTGCAGGGCGGGCGCGTCGACGTCGGCTTTCTCGGCGCAGCGCAGGTGGACCGTTTCGGCAACATCAACACCACCGTTGTCGGTGATTATCATCATCCCAAAGTGCGCTTGCCGGGTGCCGGTGGCGCGCCGGAAATCGCCGGTTCGGCCAAGTCAGTGCTGATCATTCTCAAGCAGTCGGCGCGTTCGTTCGTCAACAAGCTGGACTTCATTACCTCGGTCGGCCACGGCGAGGGCGGCGATTCGCGCAAGCGCCTGGGGCTGCCCGGTGCCGGCCCGGTGGGGATCATTACCGACCTGTGCATCATGGAGCCGGAAGCAGGCACCAACGAGTTCGTTGTGACCACGCTGCACCCTGGCGTGACCCGCGAGCAGGTGATTGCTGCCACGGGCTGGGAGATCCGCTTTGCCGACACAGTGGTCGTTTCCGAAGAGCCTACCGAGGTCGAGCTGACGGCGCTGCGTGATCTGGAAGCCCGGACTGCCGCCGCTCATGGTCAGGTTGCAGGAGAAGCGTGATGCGTGAAGTATTTATTTGCGATGCGATTCGCACACCCATCGGTCGCTTTGGCGGGGGGCTGTCTTCGGTGCGTGCCGACGACCTGGCCGCTGTGCCGATCAAGGCACTGATGGAGCGCAACCCATCGGTCAACTGGGAAGAGATCGACGAAGTGTTCTTCGGCTGTGCCAACCAGGCCGGTGAGGACAACCGCAACGTTGCGCGCATGGCTGCGCTGTTGGCGGGGCTGCCGGAGAGCGTGCCGGGGGTGACTCTCAATCGCCTGTGTGCTTCCGGGATGGACGCCATCGGCACCGCGTTCCGTGCCATCGCTTCCGGCGAGATCGAGCTGGCGATTGCCGGTGGCGTCGAATCGATGTCCCGTGCACCGTTCGTGATGGGCAAGGCTGATGCAGCGTTCTCGCGCAACATGAAGCTGGAAGACACCACCATCGGCTGGCGCTTCATCAATCCGGCGATGAAAGCACAGTACGGCGTGGACTCAATGCCCGAGACAGGCGACAACGTTGCAACCGACTTCAGGATTTCTCGAGCCGATCAGGACGCTTTCGCCCTGCGCAGCCAGCAGCGCACTGCCGTTGCCCAGGCTGCGGGCTTTTTCGAGGAAGAGATTGTGCCGGTACGGGTTGCGCACAAAAAAGGCGAAACCATCGTCGACAAGGATGAGCATCCGCGCAGTGATACCAGCCTGGAAACCCTGAGCAAACTCAAGCCGGTCAACGGCGCGGACAAAACTGTCACCGCAGGTAATGCCTCCGGGGTCAACGACGGGGCTGCTGCATTGATTCTGGCTTCGGCCGACGCTGTTAAAAAGCACGGCCTGACGCCACGCGCCCGTGTGTTGGGCATGGCCAGCGCGGCGGTTGCGCCTCGGGTGATGGGCATCGGCCCGGTGCCTGCGGTACGCAAGCTGGTCGAGCGGCTGGGTCTGGCGGTGACTGATTTCGACGTCATCGAGCTCAACGAAGCCTTCGCCAGCCAGGGTCTGGCAGTTCTGCGCGAACTGGGCCTGGCGGACGACGCACCGCAGGTCAACCCTAACGGCGGGGCCATTGCGCTCGGTCATCCGCTGGGTATGAGCGGCGCGCGGCTGGTGCTGACGGCGTTGCACCACCTGGAAAAAACCGGGGGGCGCAAAGGCCTGGCAACCATGTGCGTCGGCGTAGGGCAGGGCCTTGCGCTGGCCATCGAGCGGTAAGCGCTCCCGTTTCAACCTGTTGTCCAGCAACCCGGATCGTTTGTCTGCCTCCACGAAAAGGCGGGCCGATGATCCGGGTTGTTGTTCGTCCGGGCACTGGATGTTCAATCCTGCCGATTTTTCCTGGTGGCTGAATTGCTCTGACTTATTGTGCTCGATTAAAGACGGTGTTACAGATTGTTTCTTATGGACAGTTCTGCTTGGGGAAAATAATGACTACAACATCAAAAGCACCGCATTACACCGGCGAGGAGCGAAGCAAAAGAATTTTCGCCATTGTCGGTGCTTCATCCGGCAACCTGGTCGAATGGTTCGACTTTTATATCTACGCCTTCTGCGCGATTTATTTCGCACCGGCTTTCTTTCCTTCCGATGATCCGACCGTTCAGTTGCTCAACACCGCAGGTGTGTTTGCCGCTGGCTTTCTGATGCGTCCGATTGGCGGCTGGCTGTTTGGTCGTGTCGCAGACAAACATGGCCGCAAGAACTCCATGCTGATTTCGGTCACCATGATGTGCGCGGGATCGCTGATCATTGCCTGCCTGCCGACCTACGCGTCGATCGGTGCCTGGGCGCCGGCCTTGCTGCTCATGGCGCGCTTGCTTCAAGGCCTGTCGGTGGGCGGTGAATATGGCACCACGGCCACTTACATGAGTGAAGTGGCCTTACGCGGGCAGCGCGGTTTTTATGCCTCGTTCCAGTACGTCACCCTGATCGGCGGCCAGTTGCTTGCCGTGTTGACAGTGGTCATCCTTCAGCAATTCCTGACCACCGAAGAACTGCGTGACTACGGCTGGCGTATCCCGTTCGTGATCGGTGCGGCCGCCGCTGTCATTGCCTTGCTGCTGCGTCGCACACTCAATGAAACCACCACCGCCGAAAGCCGTCAGGACAAGGACGCCGGCAGTATTGCCGCACTGTTCAAGCATCATGCCGCAGCCTTCATCACAGTGCTGGGTTACACCGCCGGTGGCTCGCTGATTTTCTACACCTTCACGACCTACATGCAGAAATACCTGGTCAACACCGGAGGCATGGAAGCCAAGACCGCCAGCTACATCATGACCGGCGCGCTGTTTCTGTACATGTGCATGCAGCCGTTTTTCGGCATGCTGGCGGACCGCATCGGTCGTCGTAATTCGATGTTGTGGTTCGGCGCGCTGGGTACACTGTGCACGGTGCCGATTCTGATGACCCTGAAAACCACCACCAACCCGTTCATTGCCTTTGTGCTGATTACCCTGGCGTTGGCAATTGTCAGCTTTTACACCTCGATAAGCGGGCTGGTCAAAGCCGAGATGTTTCCGCCTCAGGTCCGCGCACTGGGTGTCGGGCTGGCTTATGCGGTTGCCAACGCAGTGTTCGGCGGTTCTGCCGAATTTGTCGCACTGAAACTCAAAAGTGCCGGGATGGAAAACAGCTTCTACTGGTACGTGACGGTAATGATGGCTGTGGCCTTTCTGTTCAGTCTGCGCCTGCCCAAAGAGCCCAAGTACCTGCATCAGGACCATTGATCGCAGGCTTGTTTCGGCCACAAAAAAACCACCTGATCAGGTGGTTTTTTTGTGTGCCGCTTTAAATCAGAACAGCTGAACCGAAGGCTTCTCTTTGGAGATGGTTTCGGTCTGCCCGGTTCTTTCGTACCAGCCGCCGCCGAGGGCCTTGTACAGGTTGACCTCGCTGGTCAGCTGCGACAGACGATCGGTGATCAGCGTTTGTTGCGCGCTGAACAACGAGCGCTGGGCGTCGAGGAAGGTCAGGTTGCTGTCGATACCGATCCGGTAGCGACGCTCGGCCAGACGGTAGTAGTCCTGGTTGGCCGCGACGAAGTCACGTTGCGCCTGGAGCTGCTCGTCGTAGGTCTTGCGTGAAGCCAGGCCGTCAGACACTTCCTGGAAGGCGGTTTGAATCGCCTTCTCGTAGTTGGCGACGCTGATTTCTTTCTGGATTTTCGAGTAGTCCAGGCTGGCGCGCAGGTTGCCGGCGTTGAAGATCGGGATGTTGATGCTTGGCTGGAACAGCCATGCACCCGATCCGCCCTTGAACAGGCCGGACAGCTCGCTGCTGCTGGTTCCGGCACTGGCCGTCAGGCTGATGCTGGGGAAGAACGCTGCGCGTGCTGCGCCAATGTTGGCGTTGGCTGCCTTGAGCGTATGCTCGGCCTCCAGAATGTCCGGACGACGCTGCAGCAGGTCGGACGGCAGGCCAGCCGGCATTTCGGTCAGCATGTCTGAATCCAGCAAGTGGCTGGCCGGCAGGTTGTCAGGCAGGCTGGTGCCGAGCAGCAGAACCAGACTGTTCTGATCCTGTGCAACCAGACGCTCGTACTGAGCCAGTTTGGCACGCGCGCTTTCGACGGCGGTGCGTGACTGGCTCAGGTCCAGGGCCGAGGAAACACCGACTTCATTGCTGCGCGAGGTCAGGCGATAGCTTTCTTCGTAGGTCTTGAGGGTGTCCTGCGTCAGCTTGAGCAGTTCCTTGTCGGCCTGCCAGGTCATGTAGGCATTGGCGACGCTGGCCACCAGACTGATCTGGGTGCTGCGACGCGCTTCTTCGCTGGAGAAGTAGGTCTCCAGCGCCTGCTCGCTGAGGCTGCGGACCCGGCCGAAGAGGTCCAGCTCGTACGAGCTGACGCCCAGGCTGGCCGAGTAGCTGCTGGTGATGCCTGCCTGACCGGTTTGCGACTGGTCGGCTGGCACGCGTTGACGAGTACCGCTACCTGTCGCCGAAACAGCAGGGAACAGGTCCGAGCGCTGAATACGGTACTGAGCACGGTAAGCGTCAATGTTCAGGGCCGCGACCCGCAGGTCGCGGTTGTTGAGCAGTGCAGTCTGAATCAGCTGTTGCAGCGCCGGATCATTGAAGAAGTGCCGCCAGCCTTGCTCCGCGGCAGCCATTTTGGCGCCTTCGACCGGCGAGTACGCCGGCCCTTGCGGATATTGAGCGGCGACCGGTGCTTCCGGCTGCTTGTACTCGGGGATCAAAGAGCAGCCGCCGAGAATGAACGCGGTAACTGCAAGAGAGATCAATGACTTGCTCATTGGCCAGCCTCATCGTGTGAAATATGTTTCTTCTTGCTCTTGAAGAGCCCTGAAACCGAGACAAAGAACAGGGGCACCCAGAAGATCGCCAGGATAACGGCGGTGATCATACCGCCAATTACACCAGTACCGATCGAATGTTGACTACCTGAACCTGCGCCCGTGGAGATTGCCAGCGGCACAACGCCGAGGATAAACGCCATGGACGTCATGATAATTGGGCGCAGACGCATGCGGCACGCCTCGATTGCCGAGTCGACCAGGCTCTTGCCCTGTTCGTGCAGCTCTTTGGCGAACTCGACGATCAGAATGGCGTTCTTCGCCGCCAGACCCACCGTCACCAGCAAGCCCACCTGGAAGAACACGTCGTTGGACAGGCCACGCAGGCTGGTTGCCATCAGTGCACCGATAACCCCCAGCGGCACCACGAGGATGACCGCGATCGGGATCGACCAGCTTTCATACAGCGCCGCCAGACACAGGAACACCACCAGCAATGACAGCGCGTAGAGGGCAGGGGCCTGCGAGCCGGACAAACGTTCCTCGTAGGACAGACCGGTCCACGAAATGCCGATACCTTGCGGCAGTTTCTTGGCCAGGGCTTCTACCTCGGCCATCGCCTCGCCGCTGCTGTAACCCGGGGCAGGAGTACCGAGCACTTCCTCTGCTGCCACGCCGTTGTAGCGCGACAGCTTCGGTGAGCCGTAGGTCCATTTGCCGCTGGCGAAGGCCGAGAACGGCACCATTTCACCCGAGCTGTTGCGCACGTACCACTTCTTGAGGTCTTCAGGCGTCATACGGGCACCTGCATCGCCCTGGATGTACACCTTCTTCACACGGCCACGGTCGATGAAGTCATTGACGTAGCTGCCGCCCAACGCGATGGACAGTGTGTTGTTGATGTCCGACAGGGTAATGCCCAGCGCACTGGCGCGTTCGTCGTCGATGATCAACTGGTACTGCGGTTCGTCATTCAGCCCGTTCGGACGCACGCCTGCCAGAATCTTGCTCTGCGCTGCCATGCCGAGGAACTGGTTACGCGCCTCCATCAGTTTGTCGTGACCCACGCCGCCCTGATCCTGCAGGTAAACGTCGAAACCTGTGGCGTTACCCAGCTCGAGAACAGACGGTGGAACGACCGCGAACACCATTGCGTCGCGCAGGCTGAAGAAATAGCCCTGAGCGCGCTTGGCCAGTTCGAAGACGCTGTTGTTGGAATCACGTTCTTCCCACGGCTTGAGCATGACGAACGCAATCGCCGAGCTTTGACCGCGGCCCGCAAAGTTGAAGCCGTTTACCGAGAACACCGACTTCACTGCACCGCTTTCCTTGGTCAGCAGGTATTCACGCATGTTGTCGATGACTTCCTGCGTACGCTCGGTAGAGGAGCCTGCCGGGGTCTGGATCTGGGCAAAGATGACGCCCTGATCTTCTTCCGGAAGGAACGCGGCCGGGATACGCATGAACATCCAGACCATGCCTGCGCAGATCAGGATATAGCCCAGATACGCCGGCCATTTGTGCTTGAGCATGTTGCCGACGCCACGTTCGTAGCTCAGAACGCTGCGGTCAAAGGTGCGGTTGAACCAGCCGAAGAAACCACGTTTTGGCTGGCCGTGCTTCTCGTGATCGATAGGCTTGAGCATGGTGGCGCACAGCGCCGGGGTGAAGATCAGGGCGACAACCACCGACAGGGCCATGGCCGAGACGATGGTGATCGAGAACTGTTTGTAGATCACCCCGGTAGAGCCGCCGAAGAACGCCATGGGCAGCAGAACCGCCGACAGCACCAGCGCAATACCGACCAGCGCACCCTGGATCTGGGTCATGGATTTGATCGTGGCGTCGCGCGGGGAGAGCTTTTCCTCCTCCATGACCCGCTCGACGTTTTCCACCACCACGATCGCATCGTCCACCAGCAAGCCGATGGCCAGCACCATACCGAACATGGTCAGGGTGTTGATGGTGAAGCCGAATGCCGCGAGGATGCCGAACGTACCCAGCAATACTACCGGTACGGTCATGGTCGTGATGACCGTGGCGCGGAAGTTTTGCAGGAACAGGTACATCACCAGGAACACCAGCACGATCGCTTCGATCAGGGTGTGCACCACACCATTGATCGATTCGCTGACCACTGGCGTGGTGTCATACGGGTACACGACTTTCATGCCTGGCGGGAAGAACGGCTCCAGCGACGAAACGGTCGCGCGAATAGCCTTGGCGGTATCCAGTGCGTTGGCACCGGTCGCGAGTTTGATTGCCAGACCCGATGCCGGTTTACCGTCGAACTGCGAGTCGGTGCTGTAGTTCTCTGCGCCCAGGCCGACAGTCGCGACGTCCTTGAGGCGAACCTGCGAACCGTCGGTGTTGACCTTGAGGAAGATGTTGCCGAACTGCTCGGCGGTCTGCAGACGCGTCTTGCCGATGATTGTGGCGTTCAGCTGCTGGCCGCTGATGGACGGCAGGCCACCCAACTGGCCGGACGATACCTGGACGTTCTGCGCGGTGATCGCGTTTTTCACGTCCACCGGAGTCAGCTGGAAGTTGTTCAGCTTTGCCGGGTCCAGCCAGATACGCATGGCGTACTGCGAACCGAACACCTGGAAGTCACCCACACCGGAGGTCCGGGAAATCGGGTCCTGCATGTTCGACACGATGTAGTTGGCCAGGTCTTCCTTGCCCATGCTGCCGTCTTCGGACACCAGGCCGATAACCATCAGGAAGTTCTTCACTGCCTTGGTCACGCGGATACCCTGTTGCTGCACTTCCTGTGGCAACAGCGGGGTCGCGAGGTTGAGCTTGTTCTGCACCTGAACCTGCGCCGTATCAGGGTTGGTACCCTGATTGAAGGTCGCGGTAATGGTCATGCTGCCGTCGGAGTTACTTTCCGAGCTCACATAACGCAGGTTGTCGATACCGTTGAGCTGTTGCTCGATCACCTGCACCACAGTGTCCTGCACCGTCTGAGCGGAGGCGCCCGGATAGGTGACCTGGATACCGATGGCTGGCGGTGCGATGCTCGGGTACTGGTTGATCGGCAGGCTGGAAATCGACAGCGCACCGACCAGCATGATCACGAGGGCAATAACCCAGGCAAAAATGGGTCGATCAATAAAGAATTTCGACATGGGTTACTCCCCTTTGCTGCCTGCGGCTTTATCAGTGGCCGGGGCAGGTGCCGGGTTTGCTCCTTTGACGTTGGTCGCTTCGGCGACTTTCACTTCGGCGCCTGGTTTGACGTACTGCAAGCCTTCGGTAATGACCCGATCACCTTCTTTCAGGCCGTCTTCGATCAGCCAGTCGCTGCCCACGGTGCGGTTGGCCACCAGCGTACGCATTTCAACCTTGTTGTCCTGGTTGACGATCATGGCGGTCGGCGTGCCTTTCAGGTCGCGGGTCACGCCTTGCTGCGGTGCCAGAATGGCTTTCGCACTGACGCCAGCCTGCAATTGCGCGTGGACGAACATGCCAGGCAACAAGCGATGTTCCGGGTTCGGGAACACGGCGCGCAAGGTGACCGAGCCTGTAGTCTGATCAACTGATACTTCGGAGAATTCCAGCTTGCCTTCCTGGCCATAGACACTGTTGTCTTCCAGCGTCAGCTTGACCTTGGCCGCGTTGTCGCCGGCTTTCTGCAGCTTGCCGCTTTCCAGGTCATTGCGCAGCTTGAGCATGTCGGCAGACGACTGAACCACATCTACGTAAATCGGGTCGAGCTGCTGGATGGTTGCCATTGCTTCGGTCTGGGCGCTGCTGACCAGCGCGCCTTCGGTCACTGCGGAGCGGCCGATACGACCGGAAATAGGTGCCAGCACCTTGGTGTAGCGCAGGTTGATCTGGGCGGTCTGCAAGGCGGCCTGAGCTTCCTGCGTCGATGCCTGGGCGGTGTCGTATTCCTGACGGCTTACCGCTTGCTCGCTGACCAGTTGCTTGTAGCGATCAGACATCGACTTGGCAGACTGCAGAGTCGCCTTGGCGCTGTTGGCATTGGCCTCATAGACAGCCGGGTCGATCTGATAGAGCTGCTGACCGGCTTTGACGTCGCCACCTTCGGTAAACAGACGTTTGAGAATGATGCCGTTGACCTGAGGGCGTACCTCGGCGACGCGGAATGCGGTGGTCCGGCCTGGCAGCTCGGTGGTCAGGGTATAGGGCTGTGCTTTGAGGGTAACGACGCCGACCTGAGGGGTTTGCGCAGGCGGGGCCGCCTGTTCCTTCTTGCTACAGCCACTGAGCAGGGTTGCCAGGGCGACGGCAGTGACCAGAACGGTAACAGCTGGCTTGAATTGCATGAAGATCCTCGGGGCAGGAGCCTGTTGTCTCAACAGTACGTTGAAGTGTTAAAAAATATTTCGGCTAGATAAGTAGCATGCTAAGGAATATACTTACATTCGCGGCTGTTTGTAAACACCCGCTGTGCGCATTCGGCCACTATTCACAGTGCCGACAGCCAATTCGGGACAAGGCGAGACAAATGCCGCCCGGTCATATCTCCAGGTCTGCCGCCAGACGCATGCCTGAGGTAAATTTTTTGAGGTTTTATTGCCATGGTTCGTCGCACCAAAGAGGAAGCTCAGATCACTCGCAGCCAGATTCTGGAGGCTGCCGAGCAGGCTTTTTATGAGCGAGGCGTCGCCCGCACCACGCTGGCTGACATCGCAACCCTTGCTGGTGTGACGCGAGGAGCCATTTACTGGCACTTCAACAACAAGGCCGATCTGGTCCAGGCAATGCTCGACAGCCTTCAGGAACCACTCGATGAAATGGCGCAGGCCAGTCAGAGCGAAGAGGAAGAAGACCCACTGGGCTGTATGAGAAATCTTTTGATTCATTTGTTTCATGAGCTCGCACTGGACCCGAAAACCCGTCGCATAAATGAAATCCTGTTTCACAAGTGCGAGTTTACTGACGAGATGTGTGATTTTCGTCGTCAGCGCCAGGACAACGCCATACAGTGCCACGACCGGATCACCCTAGGGCTGAACAATGCCGTGCGCCAGGGGCAACTTCCCAAAGATCTCAATACGGCCCGGGCCGCAGTCGCCCTGTTTTCTTACGTAAACGGCATCATTTATCAATGGCTGCTGGTTCCAGACAGCTTTTCATTGCCGGCAGAGGCCGAGCAACTGGTTGATGTGTGTCTGGACATGCTGCGTTTCAGCCCTACGCTAAGAATCAGCAAGGCTTCCTGACGGAGATGACAGGTCGTAGCGCCTGCCGGTTCGGTCGGGCCGTTGTCTTTCCCACAAAGCCTAACTCCAATTCGTGCTTTTCATACAGTGTGTTTACTGACTGTGTACCCGTCCTCATCGATTGCCCCCGCCGGTTGCCGCCGATCAGACCTTGATCCGACAAAATATTGTAGGAGGCAGGTAGGACATTTCCTGATACATGTAGCTGATTTCCCAAAGTAATTTCCGAGTATTGCCCCGCGGGAAAACTCCCTTCACTCTTCGCTTCCGGAAAGATCAGAAGAGAGGAAGGTTGCATGTTTTTGCCGAATCTTGCGCCTATGTGCCTTGAAGTCATCGCCAGATCCGCTGAAGTGTACGAGCGTGGACAGGGCCGTGGCTTGCATGAGCGCAGGTCTGTGTCGGGCGTGATCGAAACATGCAAAGGGCATGCAGGCGTTAGCGTAAATCCGCGTCTCTCGATCAAAGGGAGGGCGGAGCATGTCGGACACTACAACTGATGCTGTGAGGCTACTGGCCGGAGTCGCGCAGCAATCCGAACGGGTTGCCATGGATTCTGAATTGGGGACGCCCGTCATTCGACTTGGGTTGATCACCACGCTGTATTTCCGCAATGGCCACACGCTGGAGATGAAGCGTCGGGTCGAAGCCTGCTTTTCGCGCTTCTATGGCGCGTTCAAGCCGAAACTCAAGTGGCAGCTGTTCAAGCGTATGCGTCGCTTGAGCGCATCGGGTTTTGCATCGACCCGGCGTCAGGTTGTCGAAAGCCTCCCGGACGAGCAGTTCATCTGGTCTATCGCCAGTGCGACCCAGGCCGAGGTCGCCATGTACAGCCTGTTTGTCATGAACACCCCGCAGGGGCAGGCCGATAATGATCGCTCTTGTCTGAAAATGGTATTGCCCTGGTCCTGCCTGACCGAGCCCGACGGTTTGAAGAACTACGAGGCCTGGATCCGCTATCTAAGCAGCGAAGTGCAGGCCGAGCATGGCTTTGGCGGGCTCGCCTGTGTACTGCCTTGCGATGGTCATCAGTATTTACCCTGGGAGTATCGACTGGCTCAGGACTACATAGGGTTGATGGTCGATCCCGGTCCGCACATTGAAAGCCTGCGTTTGCTGGACCGTATAAAGGGCGTCAGTTGGTACACGGTGCTGGGCGAAGGGTTTGTCAGACAGCTGGGAGGGAGCGACAGATTGCGGGGCGAGATGAGCGCGCACAGCGACATCGTGTTTCATAGCTATCGCAACGGGTTGATCATTCGGGCGGGTGCGGTGCCTGAATTGGGTGGTCGAGGCCTGCCACCGCCGCAACCCTATGTGACGGTCAACCGGATGATCAAACCGGTTCGCCTGCAGGACACCGGCAACCTTCATCCCTACCTTGCTCCCGGTATCGGCTTTACCGAGGAAACCACTGCGCAGTGGTACGCGCGATTTGATGAAAAACCGCTGCCGCCAGTTGATGCGGGGCAGGCATGCCCTCGATCAGGCTGCTGGTTCAGCAGCGCACAGTTTGGCTCGCGTCGACATTTCGACGAAGGTGAACTCATGCCGGCGTTCAACCATATAAAAAGCAAGAAAACCCAGTGGTTTTGGGCCGGCATGCCTTCCTGATTCAGCGCGTCGAGCTAATCCCGGCCTCGCAATAGCGTATTGGGCATTGCTACGGCTGCGGCAAGGCCGAGCAGCGAAATGGCCGCACTGGTGATCAGCAGGTTTCTGAAGGTCAGCGCCAGTTCGGCTCGCAGTGTTTCCAGTGCCGGTCCGGTTGCTGCATTAAGGCTGTCGAGCAGGACATTACCGGAGCTGCCTTCGCCACCCAGCGCTCCCGAGCCGGGCAGGCCGACACCGGTATGCTGCAACATAGCCAGTAGCAGCGCCGACATCAATGCCACGCCTACTGCACCCCCCAGCGAGCGGAACAGATTGGTTGTGCTGGTGGCCACGCCCATATCCCTTGGTTGAACCGAGTTCTGGGTGCCGACCAATGAGGTGGGGAACTGCATGCCGGTGGCGATGCCGGTAAGGACCATGAACAGGCTCATCGCTATCAGCGATTGGGGAGGCGTAAAGGCCATGCCCAGAATCGCGATGGGCATCAGCAACGCCCCGGTCAGAATAAGCGGTTTGTAGCGCCCGGTTTGCGCGGTGCGTCGCCCGGCGAAATAGGCACCCATCGGCATGCCGATCGCCAGCGGAAGCAGGTGCAGGGCGGCACTGTCTGCACCGCCACCGGTGACGGTCTGGTAACGCAACGGCATCAGGACAATCAGGGAAATAGCCTGAAAACTGGTAAAGAACACCGTGCACCAGCAAAGCACGGCACTTTTATTGGTGAACAGGTGCATGGGCAACAGGGGTTCGGCGGTGCGGCGTTCGTACCAGACGAAAATGCCCAGCGTCAGCAGGGCGGTGCCCAGTAACAACTGAACCTCGAAATCGCCCAGACCATGCCCCTGACCAATTTCGGTAATTCCCAACAGCAGCGCGGTCAGGCCGATGATCATCAGCACCGTACCCAGGTAGTCGATAATCGGTTTGCGCTGCGGCACTGGCAGGCCGACCAGGGTTCGATATGCGACGATCAGCGCGGCTGCCCCCAAGGGCAGATTAATCAGGAACACCCAGCGCCAGGACAGGTATTCGGTCATCAAGCCGCCCAAGACCGGGCCCGCGACGCTGGCCACGGCGTACATGCTGCTGAAGTAGCCTTGGTAGCGGCCCCGCTCACGAGGCGGAACAATGTCGGCGATGATTGCCTGGCTTACCGAAACCATACCGCCTGCACCGATGCCTTGAAGGACGCGCGCCAGCACCAGTTGTTCCATGCTCTGCGCCATGCCACAGAACAGCGAGGCGAGGGTGAAAAGCCCCAAGCCGAACAGCATCAGTTTACGCCGTCCGTAAAGATCGCCCAGCTTGCCGTAGATCGGCACTGCAACGGTCAGTGAAACCATATACGCGGAAATGACCCACGCCAGCAGATCGATGTCCCTGAACTGGGCGGAAATGGCAGGCATCGAAACAGCAACGATGGTCTGATCCAGAGCGCTGAGCAATACCGCCATCATCAACGCGAACAGAATGCTGCGAATGGCCGGAGGCGTTTGAGTAAGACTGGTCAAGGCAAAACCTGATGGCAGTGTTGACCCGCCGCAAGTGAGGCGGGAGAGTCTGACCAGTCTAATCCGATAGCTTGCTAATCGATAGCTGCCTTTGCTGAACGATGACGCAATTCACGCTACACAAGCGTCATCGCAAGGCGCTGAAGGTTGCGTCGGTCGGCACGCAATGGCCAAACGTGCAACTGGCGACCTGTGGGGCCTGACGAGCCAGCTCGTTACGATAGGCCCCTGCGGTGTATACCGCCAGGACCGCTATAGCACCGACGACAACCATGCATTTTCTTGTTCTGACTTTCATGACGCACTCCTTACCTCGGCTACAGAGCAGTTTGAAAGAACTGATTAAAGTGTAGGACAAGGTTGGAGTTTGCGTCGGTAGTCATCATCTGCGGTTGCTGCGTGACGAATGCCCTGGAAGACGCGTTAGAATTCGCGCTTTGATTTATGAGCAGGGTCCATACGCATGGCACGCAAGGAATACAACGGGTTTGAAGTGGTGTCGGCAGTCATGCCTGCCGAGCAGGGGTACAACGCGGCAATTGCCATCAAGGCGCTGGGTGCAGGCGGAGCGCCGCGCTTTCATGCGCTGCTGCCGGACCAGAAATTCAAGACCGCCGATGATGCCGACCTGGCCGCTGTGCAGGAGCTGCAGCGGCTGATCGACATTGATGCCGAGGGCGAGCCTGTATGGGGCGATTCCTGATCAGGCGCCTGGGCGAAACATCTTGAACAGCGCTTCCGGCCCAAGCTGGAAGTAATCTGCAGGACCGCCGCCACGCAGGATCGGCTCGGCGGCCGCGGTGTCATAAACACCGTCCTTGAGCAGGGATTTCTCGATGTGTACGGCTACCACTTCGCCCAGAATCAGCCAGCTGGGCACCAGTTCCTGGTCGGCGCGTTGCAATTGAATGATCTGCGTGACTTTGCATTCAAACGACACCGGCGTCTCAAGCACGCGTGGGACCGAGACGATATGAGAGGCCAGCGGCGTGAGGTTGGCCAGTTCGAACTCGCTGACATCCTGCGCTACCGGGGCACAGCTCTGGTTCATGGCTTCGGCCAGCGAGCGGGTCGCAAGATTCCAGACAAACTCACCGGTCTGCTCGATGTTATTCAGACTGTCCTTGCGACCAACGCTGCAGAACCCAATGATGGGGGGCACGTAGTTGAAGGCATTGAAGAAACTGTAGGGTGCCAGATTCAATTTGCCGTTGGCATCCTGCGATGAAATCCAGCCGATCGGGCGTGGGCCTACAATCGCGTTGAACGGGTCATGCGGCAGGCCGTGGCCCTTGGACGGCTCGTAGGAGTGAATAGCGTCTGACATGCTTGATTCCTGATGGGCTCTATAGGGTGCGGACATAGTGCTGCGCATTTGCAGAGGATGCCAGAGTAGCGTGTATTTCAGCCTGGGCCAGACATGAAGAAGCCCGACATCGGCCGGGCTTGGGGTGTTGCGTGGGCTATCAGCCCAGACGATTGGCACCGACGTGGTCTGCGCCATCAGCGGCCAGGCGGTTGGCACCGACGTGGTCTGCACCATCGGCGGCCTGACGGTTTGCACCGACACGGTCCGCGCCATCAGAGGCCAGACGGTTGGCACCGACGTGGTCTGCACCATCGGCAGCCTGACGATTTGGACCGACACGGTCTGCGCCATCAGCAGCTACGCGAATTGAACCGACGTTAGTGTGTTTGGTGCCGCCTTCAGCAACGATGGTCGAGCGGGACATATCGCTTTGAACAGTTGTGACTGGAAGTGCAAAGGCGCTTGAAGCCAGAACAGAGAAAGCCAGGCCGAAGATCAATTTAGTCGTTTTCATGATGATGCCTCCAATGAGTGTCGGGTGAGTTGTCATCCCGGTATGGAGGCAATGCTACGCGCCAGCGGATTATTAAGAAGTTAATCGGATTGCTAGCGACCATCGCTGAAAATGATAGTTGGCTGTGATGCTCTGATTTCGGGCCTTGTGGGCGATATTGCGTTATTGAAGTGCATATTTTGAAAAATCTTGTAATAAAGCCTCTTGACAATCTGGAAGTATAATTTTTTCAATGTCTTATCGCTGGTTGATCTCGAAAGTGTGCACTGTATTGAAACACTTTGTAGCAAGTGCTCATGTCGCTCCAGGGGGCATTCATGGCGGTTGTATCGATGTAACCGATATTGATGCTCCTCACACGGGTGTGGAAACGGCACGCCAACTCAGGCGTTGGCATGCCATTCAAGCGGGTTAATGAAGGGTGATCAATCTGTCTCGATCCGCGAATGTTTGCGCGTGTCTTTCATGAAGACATACACCAGCAGCGAACAGGCGATGCAAGCGGTTACGTACCAGTAGTAGCCGGTTTCCATACCGATGCTCTTGAACCACAGTGCGATGTATTCCGCAGTACCACCGAAAATCGACACCGTCAGTGCGTATGGCAGGCCGACACCCAGCGCACGGATCTCGGTCGGAAACAGCTCGGCCTTGACCACTGCGTTGATCGAGGTGTAACCGCTGACGATGATCAGCGCCGCCATGATCAGGAAGAAAGCGCCCCACCAGGTTTGAATGGTATGCAGCGTGGTCAGGATCGGTACGGTACACAGCGTTCCCAGTACGCCAAACGCAATCAGGATCGGACGCCGCCCGACCTTGTCGGACAGGGCGCCAATCACCGGCTGCAACAGCATGAACAGAAACAGCGTCGCGGCTGATATCGAGGTCGAGTCGGTGATGCTCATGCCGACGGTGTTGACCAGATACTTCTGCATGTACGTGGTGTAGGTATAGAAAGCCAGGGTCCCGCCCATCGTCAGGCCGACTACGGTCATCAGTTCCTTGGGATGACGCATCAATGTGCGCATCAGGCTTTCCTTGGCCTTTTCCTTTTTCTTGCGGGTGAACGACTCGGTTTCTTCCATGCCACGACGCAGAAACAGCGCGACGACTGCACACAGGGCACCGATGACAAACGGGATGCGCCAGCCCCAGGCATACAGTTGCTCGGTGGTCAGCGTCTGCTGCAGCACGATCAACACGCCCAGCGCGATGAGTTGGCCGGAAATCAGCGTGACGTACTGGAAGCTGGAAAAGAAGCCGCGACGTTCCTTGGTGGCCATTTCGCTGAGATAGGTGGCCGAGGTGCCGTATTCACCCCCGACAGACAGGCCCTGCAGTAGTCGGGCGAACACCAGCAGGATCGGGGCACCGACGCCGATGCTCTCATAGCCCGGGGTCAGGGCAATGATCAGCGAGCCGAAACACATCAGCAGCACCGATGCCATCAGCGCAGCCTTGCGCCCCTTGTAGTCAGCGTAAAGCCCCATCAGCCAGCCACCGATAGGCCGCATCAGAAAGCCGACGGCAAAAATCGCGGCCGTGTTGAGCAACTGTGCGGTGGTGTCGCCCTTGGGGAAGAACGCTTTGGCGAAGTACAGCGAGAAAGCGGCGTAGACGTACCAGTCGTACCACTCGACCATGTTGCCGACCGAGCCGCTGAAAATGGATTTTAAACGGCTGGAAGTGGTTTTTTGGCCGGCAGCAGTAGCAGCCGACCCACGGGAGGCGGGATTGGAAGTTTCCATGGTGTTCCTTGTTTTTCATTATTTTTGGAAGGAGGCATTAGCTGCCCTGCCTGTGACGTAGCAGGAGCTGTGCCACACCATGAGAGCTTGTTCTAGAGCGGTTGCGATATTTTGATGAGCAAGAATCCGCTTATCTGTACAAAATAGATAAGCGGATTCTTGCCGATGGGTGCTCAAGCGAGGTTAGTGACCGCGTGCCGGCCCGAACACAATCACGCCCACGACGAAAGCGAGCATCAGACCCAGAACGATCATGATTGCCTTGAAGGTATTTCTGACGCAGAAGGCTTTTACGCTATCCCAGCCTCCGGTCCTGACGGAAATGGCATCCTGAAAACCTGAAATCCGGTAGGGCGACAGCACGATCCATAGCAGCAGGACAGCGCCATACAGCGCTGCCAGTACGGGCCCTTTCTGTACACAGATATAGCCTAGCGTGACGATCGGAATACCGTGGCGCAGCGCCAGCGCCTGATAACCGGGCCAGCTCAGGTAATCGGGCAGCAAGCGCGCACTCCAGCGCGTATCCACCGGCTTGATACGCTCAGCGAAAGGGCGCCAGAACGACATGAATATATGGATGACAAGCAAGAGGAAAATCGGCGCGGTAAGCGCAAGGCCAGCTATTTCGTACCAGGTGGCGTTGCTGCCGGAAGGGTCCAGTGATGCCGTCGTGAAGATCGTCAATACGCCGAAAAAATAGGCCCTGAGATTGAAATTGGATGACACCTGCTCAGGCAATTTACGCCAGGATTGTACGTCGGCGTCCGGGAATTCTTGTATGGCATCCGGGAATCGGTGAGTGAGGTCGGACGCCAGTTTTTCGCAGGCTTGCCACAGCTCTTGATTACCGTGCCTTGCCAGTCGCAGCCTTTCATCCAGGGGGGGTGGTTGCAGAAGAAGACGCGCAGCCGTGGCCTCGGGACTGTCTTGTGAGGCTTCGAGCAGTTTCTGCTGACGTGCGACGAATGCCTTCTTTTCACAACGCTGGACCAGATTCATCCACAGGGAAAGCGGCCCTGCATACACGTCATGTTTCTGATCCCAGGCAAAAAGGCTGCTCACGCGTTCGAACAGGGCAGGGGACCAGTCATGGTTGTTGAGCAGCAGTGTCATGGTCCACTGTTCAAGTTGCTCCTGGCGATCAAATGATGTCAGCCATGGCTGCTGCCGGAGTGCCTTGAGCGTATCGAGAAAGGCACGTTCCTCGTTGTTTTCGAGCATGGCATGAAATGACTCAAGCGAGCTGTCCAGCAGTGCCTGAGTCAGCCGATGCGCCTGATGAGTCCTGAGCTGTACTTTTTGCCAGGGTGTCAGCCAATGCAACTGTTCGACGGCGGCCTTGATCAGCGCCTGATTGTCCTCCGGGTCCAGCAGGCAACGCCGGGCCAGATGTTGCTGGAAGAGCTCATCGCAGCCTTGATCCTGGGCTATCTGACGTTGTGAGTGCAGGTTTTCCGGTGTGGTCTGACTGGCTTGCTCATACCAGCTCAACTCTACTGCCGGGCGTGCAGGAGGCTCGGCCATGTCGAATGCCGGGTGTACCTGTCGATGGTCCGGTCGGACTACCAGCACAGGCTCATCAAGGGGCAGCGATTCGAGGGGCTGGCCAGCAGTTGACCAGACTTCACTGCCCTCATCATCGTCTTCGGCACGATTTCTTGCCCAGTCCAGCGCCTGCTCGTAAGCATCGCGCAGCGCCTGAAAGGCAGCCGGGTCGTCGTCGGGACGCGTGGTTTTCAACAGCCTGGCGTATTGGCGCTTGATGCTGCGCTCGTCGGCATCATGGCCCAGATCCAGTACGCTCCAGCAATCCATTGCCGTCACCATTCACCTCGTTCGAAACGGTCTGCTTCCTGTTCAAGCTGTTTGCGCAGTTCATTGATCTGCCGGTCATCCTGGGTTTCCAGCACGCGCTGGAATTGTGCAGCCCAGACTCCGATGGTTTCACGTGCCTCGCCCAGATACTCCTGATAGAGCCGTTCCAGACGTGCTGTCAGGTGAGTGTTGACCTGTTGTTCGCGAGGATGAACCTTGAGTGCTTCCAGCACCTTGAGTCGTTCACGGATTTCGGCGGGTGTCATGACTCCGGGGTTGTTCTCGATAACCAGCTTGTGATTTTCGCCGGTCATCTGGATCCGCACGTCGGCCTCCAGCAGGCCGTTGTTGTCGTATGTGAAACGCACGTCCAGTTCGACCTCGCCAGCCTTGGCTTTCGGCACGGGAATATTCAGCTCGCCCAGCGCGATGTTGTCTTTGACCAGGCGGCTTTCACCTTGAAAGATCCGCAGCAGAACGTGCTCCTGATTATCGGCAACCGTGTTTACGGTACGCACCCGGCTGACCGGTACCACGCTGTTGCGCTCGATGATCGGAAGGTAATGCCCGGACTGATAGCCGTTGAACACGTATTGTGTGGTTTCGATACCCAGGGTGTAGGGGCACACGTCGGTCAAAACGACTTCTTCCAGCGCCGCATCGCGCTGCTTGAGTGCTGCCTGAATTGCAGCACCCTGCGCGACAACCTCATCCGGGTTGAGTGTGATGGCCGGAAAACGGCCGAACATCCCCGCGGCCAGTTTGCGGATCAGCGGCATACGTGTAGTGCCGCCCACCAGCAGGATTTCGTCCAGATCTGCGACGCGAATTTTCGCATCGCGCAAGGCTCGCTCGATAGGCGCGCGCAGGCGGGCCAGCAGAGGCGCAAACAGATCATTCATCTGCTCTTGCGTGATTGTCTTGCGCCATTCGCGGTCGGCATGGCGCAGCACGAAATCGACACTGTTTTCCTGGCCCAGCGCCTTGCGCACGCGCTCGGCTTCACGTCGTAGCGAAGGCGTTACGAGTTGCTTGCCGGGGAAGTCCTGCTCATCTCGGTGCAGGGTCAGAAAGTGCTCGACCAGCAGGCGGTCAAAATCTTCACCCCCCAGAAAGTTGTCGCCCGCGCTGGCACGCACTTCCATCACGCCGTCGAAGAGTTCGAGGATCGAGATGTCGAACGTGCCGCCACCCAGGTCGAAGACCAGAAACGAGGTTTCGCCTTCCTTCTGATGAAGTCCATAGGCCAGGGCTGCTGCTGTCGGCTCGTTGATGAGCTTCTCGACCTTGAGGCCGGCCAGCTCACCGGCAATGCGCGTCGCTTTACGCTGAGCGTCACTGAAGTACGCCGGAACGCTGATCACCGCCTCGGTGACAGGCTCGCCAAACGCGCGCTCGACGTCGGCTTTAAGACTCTTGAGTACCAGCGAGGACAACTCTTCCGGACGATAGGTGGCAGATCCCAGGCGAATCTCCTGAGCGCTGCCCATATAACGTTTGAATAGCGCCGTGGTTTTTTCCGGGTGAGTTTGCAGACGTTCGCGCGCCGCCTTGCCGACCAGAATCTGCCCTTCGTCGTCCAGTCCGACAACGCTTGGAGTCAGCGTCTCTCCCAACGCATTGGTAACCAGCTCGCTGCTGCCGTCGCGCCAGACAGCCACCAGGCTGTTGGTGGTGCCCAGATCAATACCGACGATCATCTCAAAAATGCTCCCTGCTCAAGGATTGTTGCAATGTTTTGCGTGATTCTGAATCAAGGCAACCGGTGTTGTCTTCGTTTTATGCGTCGGGAATACCTGGTTGCGTCCTGCCTCAGGATGCCTTTGCGGGATTATTGTTCCCCGGTGCGGCTCACCGCCCTGTGCAGGATCGCCGCCAGATCTTCTCTGGCATAGGGCTTTTGCAACAGGTCGAAGCGGTGTGCCTCGTCCTTGGCGATCGTCGCAAATTCAGTGCTGTAACCGGTGGTGAGGACGACCGGCATCCAGGGGTAACGCGCCTCGATTTCGGCATACAGTTCCAGCCCGCTCATGCCGGGCATCGCGATATCCGAGAACACCACATGAAAGTTTTCCGGGTTACCGGACAATTCATGCAGCGCCTCGGCGGCACTTTTGACCCATAGCACCTGAAAGCCAAGCTGCTCAAGCATCGGTCGGGTAAAAGTGCCGATGTCCTGATTGTCCTCGACCATCAAAACGCACAGACCGGGCAACGCGATGGGCGCGCAATGCTTGTCTTGCGCGACGACTTCGTGATTTTTTGCACTCGGCAGGCACAGCGTGAAGCAGCTGCCTCTGCCCAGTTCGCTTTCAACCAGCACTTCGCCGCCCGATTGTTTGGCGAAGCCGAATACCTGCGACAACCCCAGCCCTGTACCCTGTCCCACGCTTTTGGTGGTGTAGAACGGTTCAAAGATCAGGCCCAGTTTTTCTTTGGCGATACCCGCGCCGGTATCGGTCAGCGACACCGTCACATAATCGCCATCGCTGAGTGAGGCGGGGTGATCGGCAGTGGGGCAGGCAGCGCATTCAACTTTTATGCTGAGTCGGCCTGCGCCCGACATTGCATCGCGGGCGTTAACCACCATGTTGACCAGCGCAGTGTCGAACTGGCTGCCATCGGCGAAGATAAAGCACGGCTCGGCAGGCAGGTCGATGTTCACCTGAATGCGTGCGCCGGTGAGCGTATCCATCATCTCGCCAATACGCGCTACGCTCTTGCAGACATCGAACACTTCCGGCTGCAAGGCCTGACGGCGGGCAAAGGCCAGCAACTGACCGGTCAAGCGAGCCGCCCGGTCTACCGTACTGGAAATCGCCTCGACGTACTTCACACGGCGATGCTCTTCAAGGTTAGGTGCCTTCAACAGGTCGCTGCAGGAGCGGATCACCGTCAACAGGTTATTGAAGTCGTGCGCCACACCGCCAGTGAGTTGGCCGATAGCCTCCAGTTTCTGCGCTTGATGCAAGGCGTCCTGGGACAGCCGCAACGCTTCATTGGCTTCTTCTTCGGCCTGAATGTCACGGCCGACGGCATGGATGAATTGTTTGTCCGGTACGGCAGTCCACGACATGGTCCGGTACGAACCATCCAGATGGCGATAGCGATTCTTGAAGTGAGGAATGGTCTGGCCGTTTTCCAGTCCGCTCATGGCGGCCAGCGTACTGTCCACGTCTTCGGGGTGCACCAGCCCCAGGAACTGGCTGTCGAGCAGTTGTTCTGCCGACCAGCCGAGAGCTTGAGTCCAGGCCGGATTGACTGCCGAGATAATGCCGTCGAACTGCGCCACCAGCATCAGGTCAGTCGACAGGCGCCAGATGCGATCACGGTCACGGGTGCGCTCAATCACGCGCTGCTCGAGCGTTTCGTTGAGAGACATCAGCGCTTGTTCAGCGTCTCGGAGCTGGGTCATGTCACGGGACACACACAGGATTTTCTCCGGCTTGCCGTCCTTGCCGAAAATCGGGCTGACTTGCACATGCCACCACTTGGCTGTGCCCGTCAGAGTTTTCGCCGATCCCATGAAACTGGCGTTCTGACCCGCGCGGGCCGCTTCGACAGCCGCGATGGCGTCCAGATTGCCTTGGTCCTGCCAGAAATCGGGCCAGGGGCAGCCGCGAATCGCATTGAAATCGCTGACTTCCATGATCTGCTGGCCGCCTTCGCTCATGAAGGTCAGGCGCGAATCGAGGTCCAGCACCTTGATGCAATCATTGATGCTCGACAGAACACGGTCGGTAAACGCTTCGTTTTCATTTTGCCGGACCTGGGCAATGACTTGGGAGGTGGTTTCATTGACCCGGCAGAACACGCCCTCGATCAGGCCGTTATCGCCGTAGAGCGGCGAATAGGAAAGCGACCACCAGGTTTGCTCGGGCCTGCCGTTGCGCACGATGGTGCGCTGAATATCGTCAGACCGGCGGCTGTTTCCACCAAGCGCCTGCTCAGCCAGCGGGCGCACGGCCTCCCAGGCATCACCCCACACCGAGGCAATGGGTTGTCCTTGTGCCTGCTCTGCTGCAACGGGCAAAACCTGGGAATAGGCGTCATTGAAGAACAGGACAAAGTCCGCCCCCCAAAGCAGGTACATGCTGTCAGGGCAACTGAGCATCAGGTTCATTGATGACAGTAACGCTGCAGGCCATGCTTGCTTTGGTCCCAGTGCAGACGTCGACCAGTCTGTCTCTCGGATAAGCCGGCCCATATCGCCGCCTCCCAGTGGGAGGTCGAGGGGAGTATTCACGGTAGAAAATGCCCCAACTTTCGGACTGCCAATGTGAGCTTGAATAGCCAGGCGGGAATGATGTCATTATGCCTTAAAACTATCCAGCCATCACGGCCTTACATAGCCGGGACAGTATGCAGACCCGGCAGCGTGGGAAATGTTCGGTTATCGCCAGAAGAAGCCATACCGGATGTCCGTAGCCACTAGCTCAGGAACATTTCCCGTACCAGAGCATGGCGCTGCATTTTCTCGTTCAGCGTCCGTCGCGGCAGTTGCAGCTCGTTGAGCACAGCCTTGATATCACCTTTGTGACGGGCCAGCGAAGCGCGCAGGCATTGTGCTTCGAAGGCTTCCTGGCGTGCTGCCAGAGAGTGTCCCTGCAATTGAGTATCGGGCTGCGGCGAGGTGAGTTCCAGGCCCAGCGCCTGCCGCTCAGCCGCATTGGCCAGCTCGCGTACGTTGCCAGGCCAGTCATGGCTGAGCAACTGACTCAGGCGTGCGGCGCTCAGGGCAGGCGATTCGCGGCCCATACGCTCGGCGGCGGCTCGGGCGAAGTGGCTGAACAGTTGCGCGATGTCTTCAAGGCGTTCGCGCAACGGCGGCAGGCGCAGCTCGGCAACGTTCAGGCGATAGGCCAGATCTTCACGGAAGCGCCCGGCGCGGGCCTCTTCAAGCAGGTCCGGTTTGGTCGCAGCAACGATCCGCAAGTTGACGTCGATACTCTGATTCGAGCCCAACCGTTCAAGGCGCTTGTCTTGCAGAACGCGTAGCAGCTTGACCTGTTGCGCCATGGGCATGCTCTCTATTTCGTCAAGAAACACGGTGCCGCCGTCGGCATACTCCAGTCTGCCGATACGTTTGCCCTGTGCACCGGTAAACGCGCCGCTTTCGTGCCCGAACAACTCGGCTTCGAACAGATGTTCCGGGATGGCCGCGCAATTAAGCGCGACAAAAGGTTTGCCGGCGCGCGGCCCGAAGTCGTGCAGGCAGCGAGCGACCAATTCCTTACCGCTGCCGGTTTCCCCCCGAATGATTACATTGACCGGCAGCTGCGCGAGCTCAAGCACCTGACGGCGTAAGGTCTGCAGGCTGGGCGACACGCCGAGCAGCGTGGCGTCCAGTCGGGTTCTGGCATCGGCCTGTTCATGCAGACGGCGGTTTTCCAGCACCAGTTGGCGTTTCTCCAGCGCGCGCCGCAGGTTGCTGATCAGCGTTTCCGGGCTGAAGGGCTTTTCCAGAAAATCATAGGCACCTTCGCGCATCGCCTCTACAGCCATTGGCACATCACCATGGCCGGTCAGCAGGATGACCGGCAGGTCCGGGTCCATGCCTTGCAGGCGGCTTAGCAGTTCCAGACCACTCATGCCCGGCATGCGTACGTCGGTCAGCACCACACCGGGGAAATGCTCCGGCAGTTGTGCCAGGCATTCCTCAGCACGGGCGAAGACTTGCACCTCAAACCCCGACAGCGTCAGCCATTGCTCGACGGCTTGCCGAATGGGAGCCTCGTCGTCTACCACGATGACCGCGTTCAACATGTCGGGTCAGGTCTCCAGAAAGTCATTGGGCAGGCTGAACCAGAACACAGCACCTTCGGCATGATTTTGCGCCGTCAGTTGCCCGCCCAGTTCGTGAATGATGGCGTAGGACACGGCCAGACCAAGGCCCAGACCATCGCCCACAGGTTTGGTGGTAAAAAACGGATCGAAAATACTGGCCAGGTTTTCTTCGGCGATCCCCGTTCCGTTGTCTTTGACGCTGAGCCGCCATTGTTTGTCGATGGCGTCGATACGCACTTCAAGGCGTCTGGACGGGCACTCGCGCATGGCATCGAGCGCATTGCGCAGCAGGTTTATCAGCACCTGCTCCAGACGTATGGCATCGCCACGCACCCAGGCGGGACGTGACAGATGCAGCACGCAGTCGATGTGCTCCTCGCGCAGGCGCGGGTCGAGCAACAGCAAGGCCTGATCGACCACCGTGGCCAGGTCCAGTCTTTCGCGCAAACCGCTGGGGCTCTTGCGGGCAAAGGTCTTCAGGTGGCTGGTCAAGGCGGCCATACGTGTCAGCTGTTGATCGACTGGAACCAGCGCTTTGCAGGCTTCATCGATTCGGCCCTGATCCAGCAGCAGTCGCACGGTCGCCAGTTGCATGCGCTGGGCAGTCAGGGGCTGGTTGATTTCGTGGGCCAGCGCTGCCGACATCTGCCCCAGTGCCGCCAGTTTGGCCGACTGCACCAGACCGTCCTGCGCGGTTTGCAGATCACGGGTGCGCTCTTGCACCAGACGCTCCAGTTCGTCCCGGTTGCGCTCCCGTAATCGCGCCAGTCGCCAGCGCTGATAGAGAAACAGCCCCAGAAATACCAGTGCCAGCCAGATACCCGCTGCGGCGAGGCCCGCATTGCGAATGTCCTCGCTGGACGTAGGTGGCTTGCGCAACAGGTGCAAGGTCCAGTTTTCATCGGGCAGCGGCAGCGACTGCCAGAGATAATCCGTGGTGCCATCCGGGCCTTCTACACGGCTCAAATGACTGTTTTCGCCGAAGCTGTCCATGACCCGACTGCGCAGCGGGGAAAGTACCTTCTTGTCGTATTGGCGAGTGCGCAGCAGGTCGGCACGGTCCTCTACAGAAATAGGCAGCAGTTCCCGATAGCGCCAGCCCGATTGATTGGCAATGAAAACGATGCCTTTTTCGTCGCTGACCAATAGCAGGTCGTCACCTTGGCCCCACTCCTGCTCAAGGTCTGGAAACTCCAGCTTCACGACCATCGCACCGATGAAGGCACCCGTATCGTTCACCACCGCACTGGACAAGAAGTACCCAGGGATTCCGGTGGTCACACCGACCGCGTAAAAGCGCCCGGTCCCCTGAGCCCGTGTTTGCAGAAAGTAGGGGCGAAAGCCGTAGTTGTGGCCGACATAGCTGTTGGGTGCGCGCCAATTGCTCGCGCTGATTGCCAGACCGTGCAGGTCGAGCAATTCAAGCGTCGATGAATGCGCCGTATTGTTGATTTTTTCCAGCTTGAGATTGAGCGCGTTCTGCACGTCAGCGGCTACCGGACCGCTCAACGCCGCACGTATCTCCGGGTCCAGTGCCAGAACAGAGGGCAGGGCGCGATAACGTTCGATCAGGGTATGCAGGGTATTGGCATACAGTGCCAGTTGCCCTTCGGCACGCACCGCATCTTCTGATAGCGCGTGACGCTGGGCCTGATGCATCGCAAGCCCGGCGCACAGCACCGCACCGGCCATAATCAGCAGCATGTACAGGGTAATGCGCCAGTAACGATGCTTTAGCGTCATGTTGCGGCCTGATCGGACTCCGCTGGCGCGTTTGCAGATCAATGCCTGCGAACGCGCCATGGACGAGCGTTACAACAGATTGAAGGACGCTTCTTTCACGGTCTGCGAGTCCAGGCCGATCATGACCTTGAATTCACCAGGTTCCGCAGCGTATTTGAGCTCGCTATTGTAGAACTTGAGGTCGTTTTCACTGAGCGTGAAGTTAACGACTTTTTCCTCGCCAGGCTCAAGCATCACTTTTTCGAAGTTCTTCAGTTCTTTCACCGGGCGACTGATCGACGCAGCCACATCATGCATATACAACTGCACCACGGTCGCGCCTGCAACCTTGCCGGTGTTTTTCACGGTTACGCTGGCAGTGAGCTTGCCTTTGCGCGTCATGCTGGCGTCAGAAAGCTTGATGTCCGAGACGTCGAACTGCGTATAGCTCAGACCGTAACCGAACGGAAACAGCGGGCCATTGGGCTCCTCGAAATAGTGCGAGGTATAGTTGCCCGGCTTGTCTTCATGATACGGACGGCCGGTATTCAAGTGTGCATAGTAGACCGGCAGTTGACCGATCGAGCGCGGGAACGACATGGCCAGCTTGCCCGACGGGTTGTAGTCGCCGAACAGTACATCCGCCACCGCGTTACCACCTTCGGTGCCCGGGAACCAGGTTTCGAGCATGGCATCGGCCTGTTCCTGCTCGTCGACCAGTACCAGGGGACGGCCATTCATCAACACCAGCACCAGTGGTTTACCCGTGGCCTTGAGTGCCTTGATCAGGTCACGCTGCTTGCCCGGAATGTTCAGGCTGCTGCGGCTGGCCGACTCATGGGACATACCGCGCGACTCGCCTACCACGGCAACAATCACATCAGCCTGCTCGGCGACCTTGACCGCTTCGTCGATCATTTCCTGCGCGGGACGCGGGTCGACCTCGACTTCCTTCTCGATGAAGTTCAGATAGTTGAGGATGTGCTCGTTGTCACTGACGTTGGCACCACGGGCGTAAACCAGTTTGGCCTTGTCGCCGACCGCGTTGGCCAGCCCTTCATAGACAGTGACCGACTGATTGGCACGGCCCGCTGCCGACCAGCTGCCGAGCATGTCGAGGTGGCTTTGAGCCAATCCACCAATAACCGCGATGGTGCCTTGTTTCTTCAACGGCAGCGTTTCGTTCTGGTTCTTCAGCAGCACCAGTGTCTTGCGCGCAACATCGCGAGCCTCGGCACGGTGCAGGCGGTCGTCGGAATAGGTGTCTGCCGGGTCATCGGCAGCGACGCCGATTCGACCGTAAGGAGCGGCGAACAGGCCCATGTCGTATTTTGCCCCCAGTACTTCACGCACGGCGCTGTCGATTTCCTTCATGGAAACCTCGCCGTCCTTGACCAGTCCGGGCAACTGCTCGCCATAGGCCATGTCGTTCATGCTCAGATCGACACCAGCCTTGATCGCCAGCTTGGCGGCCTCGCGAAAGTCCTTGGCCACGCCGTGGTCGATCAGTTCCTTGATCGCGCCATGGTCGCTGATGGTCACGCCCTTGAAGCCCCAGTCCTTGCGCAGCAGATCCTGCATCAGCCATTTGTTGGCGGTCGACGGGACACCATTGATCGAGTTGAGCGCAACCATCACGCCGCCAGCCCCTGCATCGATACCAGCCTTGTAGGGCGGCAGGTAGTCCTGATACATGCGCGTCATGCTCATGTCCACGGTGTTGTAGTCGCGTCCGCCTTCGACCGCGCCATACAGAGCGAAGTGCTTGACGGCGGCCATGATGCTGTCATTGGCTGCGATGTTCTTGCCCTGGAAAGACCGGACCATCACATCGGAAATGCGTGACACCAGGTAGGTGTCCTCGCCAAAGCCTTCGGAGCTGCGGCCCCAGCGTGGATCGCGGGAAATATCGACCATGGGCGCGAATGTCATGTCGATACTGTCAGCACTTGCCTCTTTAGCCGAGACCCGGCCCATCAGTGCGACGGCGTCCATGTCCCAGCTGGCGGCCATGCCCAGGCTGATCGGGAAAATCGTACGATGACCGTGAACCACGTCGTAGGCAAAAAACATCGGAATTTTCAGACGGCTTTTGGCAACAGCAGCTTCCTGCAGCGGACGATTTTCCGAACGGGTAATAGAGTTGAACGTGCCGCCGATTCTTCCGGCAGCAATTTCCTTGAGAATTTGCGGCTGTGGCATGTCGGCGCTGATGCTGATCAAACGCAACTGGCCGATCTTTTCGTCCAGGGTCATTTGTTTCATGAGTTTGCCGATGAAGGCATTCTTGGCTTGAAGCGTTGTATTGTCCGTGACGGCGGCGCTTTGGGCCATCACCGACTGACTGGCCATCCCGACCAGCAAACCTAATAAACACAGCTTATTCATGAATGATTTCTCAAGGCTTTTGTCAGCAACTCGCGTTTAATATCCGACAGCCAGTTTTTGGGTTATGGACCTTTGGCGTTATGGTTCGTACAGGGCGCAAGGATAGTTGCCATCCGCTTCACTGTACGAAGTCCCCCAAGGTGTGTACGAAAATGGTGGTTTGATTGATTTTTGTACAAACCCTGTTCGATCAGCTATTGACCGCATCAGGCGTTGGCGATGGATTATGCCGGGGAACTTTTGTTTTGGCTAAGGCGTGTCGTTTCAATAGATTCAAAAAAGCACCGGAGGTCTGATTTTGAAGTCTGTTTCACAATGGATGTTGTACGTGGTGATGCTATTGGGAGGTGGGTTGCGTGCCGAGGCGGAGCCAGCCGCGCTGGTTTTTCCGCCAATGACCGGCAGTGTGGTCGATGCTGCACAAATGCTCGACAGCCAGACCACAGTTCGTCTGGCCAGACTTCTGCGTGCCCACGAGCAAGCCACCGGCGAGCGCGTTGTAGTGGTGACCCTGGCCGATCTGCAAGGCACGAGCATCGAAGAGTTCGGAGCCCGACTCGGTGATGCCTGGAGCCTTGGGCCGCACGGCGAAGACGACAGCGTTCTGCTGGTGGTTTACCGTGACAAGCGCAAAGTATTCATGGAAGTCGGTGCTGCCCTGAAGGATCGTTTCAATGAAGCCCAGGCCTCCTTGATCATCGATATGTTGATGACGCCCGAGTTTGACGACAATCGTTTTGCGGTCGGCATCGAGCGCGGTACGCGGGCAGTTATCGCGGCTTTGGGCGGTCAGATACCGGATTATCCCGAACCGACGAGACAGATGTCCGAATATGAAGAGCAGACCAGTGACGATCAGGTCTGGCTGATCGCGATTGTTCTGACCCTCATCGTGCTGGGCATCGTGATCATCAGTATCAAACGCGGGGCCGCTGCCCGGCCTACACGTGAAAGGGCCGCTGACCGCAATGGCGGTCGCTTTGGCGGTGGCGGGGCTTCGGGCAACTGGTAGCGGATCGATTGGTCAATGAGGGAAGCATGGCGTTATTGAACAGAGATGAACAGCGGCAGGTCGCCGAAGCGATTGATCGCGTCGAGCAGCGCACCGATGCCGAACTGGTTACGGTACTGGCTGCTCGTGCCGACGACTACGCGTACATGCCGCTGATCTGGGCCGGGTTGATCGGCCTGCTGCTGCCGGGCACGGTCAATTACTGCGTTCAGTGGTTGAGCGCGGACGAACTGATGCTGGCGCAAATGAGTACGTTCATTGTTGTGGCGCTGGTCTGCCGCGTGTCGAACGTGTCGGCCTTGCTGGTGCCGCTTTCGGTTCGGCGCTGGAGAGCCGGAAATCTGGCACGTCGGCAGTTTCTTGAACAAAACCTGCACAAGACCCATGACGGAACCGGCATTCTGGTTTTTGTCAGTGAGGCCGAACGGTATGTCGAAATTCTGGTTGATCATGGCATTGCCAGTCGTCTGCATGACGATACCTGGAAGGCGATGGTCGACGTATTTACCCAGCAGGTCAGAGACGGGCAGACCTTGCAGGGGTTTCTTGGCTGTATCCATGCCTGTGGCGAGTTGCTTGCCGATCACGTTCCAGTGACGCACGGCAGGAATGAGCTGCCGAATCGGCTGGTGGTGTTGGGGTAACGGCAAAAGGCAGATGTCGATTTTATCGACATCTGCCTTGCTTGAAAATCGTCCGGGTCAGACGATACGTTTTACGTCATAAAACGATTTTATGTAGGTCTTCAGTTGTTCGACATGCTGGCTGATCAACGCCGATGCATCACTTGGCGATGTTATCTGATCAAGAAAATGATAGAGCGATTGATAAACCTTTTTCGCTTCTTGTACCCAAAGTGCTTTGCTCTGAGCGACGCCAGCGAGCCCTGTCAACTCGTCGAGTTTTTCCTTGATTACCTTTGTTTCCTGGGTAGACATGCGGGAGTCGTCGAGCAGGGCGTTATAGCGCGACCTCAGCCTGTCGCGTTCTCGAGTAAGATCAAGGTAAGTCAGGGCGCTGCTGATCTTGTCGAGTAGTTTTTCGAGTCTGGCAATCCCTGCGGAGACCAGCGCAAGCTCTGGCGATGGTGTGATGATGAGCTGTAGCTCCTCCTGGGTAGGCAGTAGTTCCTTGAACAGGTCGGCAATGTTGTACTTTTCAAGCGTACTGATCGTTGCGTCAAGCAGGCGTCGGTCTTCAGCGATTAAAGCCATTGCGCTTTCTAACGTGGCTGATCGTTGGGTGATGCTGTCGATCTGTTGCTGGAGTGTTTCCAGCAAACGATTGCTTTCCAGCGTCAGGTTTATCTGCGCCACATTGTCGCTGTGCTCGGCAATGGCCGCCGCGCTGCGGCGTACCGCTGCTGTGATATTCGATACCTGGCGAATGCGCTGCCCGTTCAGCAGGTTGATCGCTTGTTGTTTCTGTTTGTCGCTGAGCGTTGCGTCGGCCTCAATCAGTTGTTGTTTCTGATCGATCGGTTTCAGGTTTACAGTATTCAACTGCACGGTGATATTGGCCAGTTCCTGGCGATAGACCTTGTCTGCGCTAATCAATGCGTCTTGAAGCGGCAGCATTTTTTCTTTCATGGCCGGCAGAAAGTTCAGCTTCAAAGTGCTCACCTGCGCAAGAATATTCTGGCGGGCGGCTGTCATGACTTTATTGTCAGGAGGGGTGAGGACCAACGGCTCACTCAGGGTTTCAGTGCTCATGATCATTGTCCTCTCTTGCCGGATTGCTGTTCGCGTTGAAACTGATCCAGTGCACTATCAAATATCTTAAGTAACTGATTTGCCATGCCTCTTATTTCCCGCCAAGGTGTGACTACGCCTTGAAACTGCATAGCGAAAATCATCAGCGCCTGATCAGTCGTGATCGCTGAAAGTTCACTGGCAGAACGGTCGATATACGCCGCCAGCATGGTCCAGAGGTCTTTCAAATGGGTGGCGCTCTGGTGAGCGTCCATCATACGAATATTCATGTCTTCAAACAGTATTTGCAGGCTGCGAACGGCGGCTGCCAAAGGAGATTTTTCTTCGAGTTTTTGAACTTTCTCGTTCTTGGAAGCCACCATTCGATTTTTTTCTTTTCGGATTTCCTCTGCTTGGGCACCAAAAATGCCCCCCGTGATAGCGACCCCGATGGGCCCGCCGAAAAGACCCCAGGCAATATTATATAGAGCGGTTTTATACTCGTTGTTTTTCTGCTCGATTTCCGTCGTCAGTTGTTCGATATCTTTTTCCAGATCCTGGATCTGCTGGTCCAGATCAGAACAATTTGCCAGTTTCACCTTGTCATTGATGCCGGGAATGAGCTGGACGCTCAGGACGGTGCTGAACGTATCGATGTGGTCCGCCAGGGTTTGCGCAGCGTGCTGATGGTTTTTTATTTGTGACGCCGTTTTCTTCAGAAACTCTGCCAGCGTGATACACACCCTCTGATCGGTTTCACCCAGTGGTACCGGCGCAGTGTTACGGACCTCTTCGATGTTTAAATCGGCAACGGTCATGTCCAGTTGTCTGGCAAAATCCATTTTTTCGATGTAGTTGATGATCTGTTCGCCCTGTCTCGAGAATTGGGTGGCAAACAATTCAATGGCGAACCCGCTGCGTTTGATGCCATCCTCGATACTGAGCCAGCTCTTGCCATGATTATTGATTGCCTGGTAAGTCACTAGCATATCTTCAGGCTCAAGCCCGGGAATGTAACTTCTTGTAAAACCCAATTGCTGTTCGACACGAGTAAGCGAGGTGGGAATGTTCAGGGCGTGACGCTCGTAACGCTTAAGACTGAGGATGTCTTCCCTGGTCAGAATAAGTGCCGCGCTCCGGCCTCCGCTTTTTTCATCATCGAGTATGACGCTCAAGTACTCTACGGGTTTTAAAGTAACCCGTGCGATATCTTCGTTTTCCAAGAGTGCTGCTTGACTCAACATACTGCACGTTCCTTGTACAAGTTATTCTGTTAGAGCAAAAAGCTCCAGGAGTGAGATCTGATTGTCTGTCATCAGTGAGGGCGACTATAAAGGTGTTTTTGCGCGGTACAAGTAATGGCTCGTGAATTTCGTCGTGATTGTTTTACAGGTTATGTGTGTTTCGCTTTGGTGTGTAGGTTCGTGCAAACAGTGTGTGTAGTCTTTGAAAAATAGAGGTGCCCTTGACGCGTCGACGCGCCTAAAATGCCGGTCTGATTTTTCGAGTCCCGGCCGGGACGTTTGAGGCACATTTTCAATGTCAGTCATTACCCCCACGTCATCCAACACTGCGACCGATCACCGCGCGCAGTTTCTCGGCCTGCTGGACACCAGCCTGTCGCAAAACTCGCTGATCAAGCTGGTGCTGGCCAAATACGTGGGCAGCGAGGCCGAATTACAGCGGGTCATCATTAAACCGCTGACCGTCAAGGAACAGCCATGCCTTACCTTTGTGTATCGCTACAAGACCCGCGATATCACCAAGAATTTTCCGCTTGCAGAAGCGGTGGGCGCTATTGCCAGCCTGATACCTGAATCGTTCAAGAACGCGCACCTGCTGTCGCTGACCGACGAGGTGCAGCTGGAGTTCAGCAAGAAGGGCAAGAGCACGCTGTTCAAAAGCAAGGCTCAGCAGGAGCGTGAAGCTCCTTCGGCCGGGCATGATCGTGAGAAAAAGCGCTATCTGGAGCTGAGCCGCCCGTTCCTGGCCGACTTGGGTGTCACCAATCGGCAGCATGAACTGATCCCTGCGATGTCGCGCAAGTGGAAGCAGATCAACAAGTTCATCGAAGTGTTTTCCCATGCCTTGAGTTCATCGCCACTCAAGCTAGATCAGCCGATCAAGGTGGCAGACTTTGGCTCAGGCAAGGGCTACCTGACCTTCGCGATCCATGACTACCTGTGCAATACCTTGCAGGCGCAAGGGCAGGTGACCGGTGTCGAGCTGCGTGAGGACATGGTCACCTTGTGCAACAACGCTGCGGCGGGTCTTGAACACCCCGGCCTGACGTTCCAGCACGGCGATGTGCGTACTGTCGCGCCCAGCGCGCTGGATGTGATGATCGCGCTGCATGCCTGTGACATCGCAACCGACTACGCCATTCACATGGGCATTCGCTCCGGCGCCTCGATCATCATGTGCTCGCCGTGCTGCCACAAACAGATTCGCCTGCAAATCCAGAGCCCGGCCTTGCTGAAACCGATGTTGCAATACGGCCTGCATATGGGCCAGCAGGCAGAAATGGTCACGGACAGCCTGCGTGCCTTGTTGCTGGAAGCGTGCGGTTACGAAACCAAGGTCTTTGAGTTCATCTCTCTGGAGCACACCAACAAGAACAAGATGATCCTGGCGGTCAAGCGCGCCGAACCGGTCAACCCGGACCTGTTGATCGCGCGTATCCAGGAGCTGAAGACGTTTTACGGCATCAGCGAGCAGTGCCTTGAAACGCTGCTGAGGGCGGACGGCTTCATCGGCTGAAATAGCCACCCTGCACACGTAGACCGAAGAGTCTTCGACCAACGGTCTGCTATCAGGCTGCTTCATTGCGCCAGGTCAATGGTTGTACCTCGCACACGGCGGATGCTTGGGCTATCACCCAAGCATCCGAGCTACCCACGAGGGTCCGTCATGATCAGCACCTTTTTCATCCCCGCAGTGAACATCATCGGCACTGGCTGCATTGATGAAGCCATGCTCGCCATTCGCAAATACGGATTTCTCAAGGCGCTGATCGTGACCGACGCAGGGCTGGCCAAGGCCGGTGTGGCCAGTCAGGTCGCGGGGCTGTTGGTGGAGCAGGGCATCGACTCGGTAGTGTATGACGGTGCCAAACCCAACCCGACCATCGCCAACGTCGAGAACGGTCTGGCCTTGCTGCGGGAACGCCAGTGCGATTTCGTGATTTCTCTGGGCGGCGGTTCACCTCACGACTGCGCCAAGGGCATTGCCCTGTGCGCCAGTAACGGTGGGCATATCAGCGACTATGAAGGCGTCGACCGTTCGGCAAAACCGCAGTTGCCGCTGATCGCGATCAACACCACCGCCGGAACCGCCAGCGAAATGACCCGCTTCTGCATCATTACCGACGAAGTGCGCCACGTAAAAATGGCCATCATTGACCGTAACGTGACGCCACTGTTATCCGTAAACGACCCGAACATGATGATTGCCATGCCCAAGTCACTGACCGCCGCCACCGGTATGGATGCCTTGACTCACGCGATAGAGGCCTATGTCTCGACGGCTGCCAATCCGATCACGGATGCCTGCGCGTTGCAGGCCATGGCACTGATTGCCAACAATCTGCGCGACGCCTTCACCAATGGAGCGAACATTACTGCACGCGAAAACATGGCCTACGCACAGTTTCTGGCCGGCATGGCGTTCAACAACGCATCATTGGGCTATGTACACGCCATGGCGCATCAACTGGGCGGCTTCTATGATTTGCCGCACGGTGTGTGCAACGCCGTATTGCTGCCTCATGTTCAGCGTTTCAACGCCAGCGTCAGCGCTGCGCGCCTGACTGATGTTGCGCATGCGATGGGCTGCAATATTCGTGGTCTTTCTCCGCAAGAAGGTGCTCAGGCGGCAATCGAGGCCATTCGCGCACTGTCGGCTGCCGTGGAAATCCCGGCGGGGCTGGCGGTGCTTGGCGTCAAGGAAGAGGATTTCCCGATCCTGGCGACCAATGCCCTGAAAGATGCGTGCGGTCTGACCAATCCGCGTCGTGCCGATCTTGAGCAGATTCAGGAGATATTTCGTCAGGCAATGTGATTAACCGCAACAGACAGGCTAAAAATGGCAACGCTCTTACCCTACACACTTTCGGCCCGGAATATCTGTCTGGATATTTTCGACAGCAACGTACCGCGTTACTTTGATCCTGCGGAGCGCAAGCAATTTGCCAGCTTCCTGATGGCACCGTTGGGTCAGTATTTCGTTGTCGAGCGTGATGGCGATGTTCTGGCTTGCGGGGGATACCTCGTGCTGTCAAACCCGTCAGTGGCCGAGCTTACATGGGGCATGGTCCACGGTGAGCAACACGGTAGCGGCCTGGGCAGGTTTCTGACCCAGGCGAGACTTGATGTCGTAAGGTCATTACCGGGCGTTACCCGTTCCCACATCGATACCAGCCAGCACGTTCAGGGCTTCTACTTGAATCTGGGGTTTGTCGTGACCTCTGTCGAAGTGGACGGGCATGGTCCTGGAATCGACAGTATCAGAATGGAGCTGGCGTTTTCGTGAGGGATGCTCGCGGCTGAACAGAGCCTGACCAAGTCTACAGAATACGAGTAAGGGAGGCCGCTCTGCGTTTAGCATTCAGACTGTTTTCGCGACCCTTCGCGAATAGGACTGGAAGTTCAACAAATGAGGCTTTGGGGTGCTCTTTTGCAATGCGTTTCTGCTTTGTTCCTGATGCTGTCGGGTGCGCAATACCTGGAGGCAGCGGACTTGCCGGAAGGTTTTGCCAAAGGGGTTACGGGTGGCGGAGCCGCCGCGGCAGTATACCCTTCAACGCTTGACCAGCTTCGGTCTGCACTGTGCGCGTCTTACGACTCGCGCGGTGCCTGTACCGATGAAACCCCGCGGGTCATTGTGCTGGAGCACCTGTTCGACTTTCGCGGGAGTCTCGTTGCCAAAGGCAGCGCCGAAACCACCGAACCGGGCTGCATGGTCAAGCAGTGTCCGCATGGCGGCGAGCAGCTTGCTCTCAATGGCCCCAACAACTTCTGCCAATCCAGGCCACCGGTCATGGTGACCTACGACAATGCAGGGCTGAAGCCACTGAAAGTCGGATCGAACAAGACCCTGATAGGCGTGGGCAAAAAGGCCGGTATCCAAGGTGCAGGACTGTTCATCGGTGACGGCGCGCATAACGTGATTGTCCGTAACCTGACGCTTTTAGACATCAACCCGAGTGTCGTATGGGGCGGAGATGCGCTCACTCTGAACAAAGCCGATGGTGTGTGGATTGACCACAACACCTTCGCCCGTATCGGCAGACAAATGATCGTGACAGGTTGGGGCACTGCTTCACACGTCACCATTTCCAGCAATGAGTTCGATGGTCGCACGCCTTACTCGTCGACCTGCGATGGCCATCATTACTGGGTCTGGCTGTTCCTCGGCAGTCAGGACACGCTGACGCTGTCAAAAAACTACATACACGACGCCTCGGGAAGAGCGCCGCACTCCGGGGGCATGAATAATGCGCAAGTCCGCGCTCAACTGGTCAATAACGTCTTTCAGCGCATGACTTACCAAGGCGCAATCATGTCGCGGACTTCATCCTCACAGTTGCTGGTGGAAGGGAATGATTTTGAAAACGTAGCCCATCCACTGTTCAACGATACGGATCAGCCGGGTACAGCGTTTGCTTTGTTTGGGCCGGGTTCAACTGGCGCAAACGATGTGTGTATGAGTGTTATTGGAAGAGCGTGTGTGGCGAATCAGCAACAGATGAGTGGCGATGATTATCGTCCTCAGGACACATCTGTGCTGGAGGCTTTCAGGGATTATCGGCAGTTTCTGGTGGTGCCGGTTTCGGCGCAAGAGGCCAGAGGGCAGGTGATGCGTGACGCGGGAGTGGGGAAGGTGGATGTTGGTTCATGGGAATCACGATAGCTTCGTGACGTATCGTGATTCCTTGGTTGCCCGCGCAATGGCCTGGCACTGTTAGCCGATGAAGTACGTGAGGTCCTTATCATCAGTTTGGGTGCGTTTCAGCCTCTGGGTGCAGTAAGGCTGGGCATACGCAACGCGATATCAGCGCGAGGGGATGGCTTTGATATCGTCGACAATGAAGCGAGGCAGTACACGAATATAAAATTTTTCTACGTCGGAATTACCTTTGTTGGTAATAGCTCCGGCCATCGTCCTCATGTTTTCCCAATTGCCCATCACTCCGGCAGGCTGAAGCGAATCCCGGTACTGGCCAAAGTGGAGTAGCTCCTTCTCCGCTTTTTTTACCGAGACCTGATAGCTGAAGTCCACGCTGCCCATCACCGTATTGTCATCGACGATAAACGATATGAATCCGCCTTTTGAGTCACCGATACGTCGTTTGTACAAGCCCGTAATGTCCAGCAGGTAATCGGCACTCTCTTTTGTCGTTGCATAACGATGGGCCTGCTTCAACTGATTGATCAATTCCAGTTCAAGACCCTCTTCTAACTGGGCCCTTGAAAGAAAGCGATCGTTCTCACCTTCCAGGGCTATCTTGAAAGATTCAACCCAGTAAGTGGCGGTGGCGGAAATGTAGACCGGGGTGGGCGATACGTAGTAATTGGGCTTGGATGCACAGCCTGTAACGCAGGCAATGATCAGCATCAGAATGGCAGCACGCATTTTTCGTCCTTGAGAGTTTAATAAGGCGCACGATGAAAGCACAAGATGGGGTTAGGGTGAAGCATGGGTTGGATCAGCGACGGAGTGCGGCGCCACCACTGCCGGTCTCCTCTATACCGCCCACCCCAGCGTGATCGCTGTCAGCGTCAAATAGCGTAAAGCTTTTGCAAAAGTGACAACCAGCAGAAAGCTCCAAAGCGGCTCACGCAGGACACCGGCGATCATGGTGATCGGGTCACCGATGATAGGCACCCAACTTAGCAACAATGCCCAGCGTCCATGGCGTCTGTAAATGATTTGAGCTTTGTCGAGGTGTCGCTCGCTGATGGGGAACCAGCGCTTGTGCCGAAAGCGTTCAACCGAGCGCCCCAGATACCAGTTCACGACCGACCCCAGAACATTGCCCGTCGTTGCAGTCAGCAACAGAAGTGTCGTCACGTAATGTTCCGAAAGGAGCATGCCAGCCAATACCGCTTCAGATTGCAGCGGCAGAAGCGTTGCGGCACCAAATGCCACGGCAAAGAGGCCCAGATAGCTGGTCAGCTCGAACACGATGTCATCTCACGAATACAATCCGTTCCAGCCGTGGACACCCACGTACACGCCGGCGCAAATGATCAATACGCTGGAAAGATACGGGGCTCGTCGGGCAGCTGCATTGAGCCAGGGAAAACAGTTTGATGCTTTGCGAGCGCCGATAGCGGCAGCGGCTCCGACAGTCATCAAAGTGATTGCCAAACCAATGCTGAAACAAAGCACCATCGCGGCCCCTAGCGTGACTTGCTTCACTTGCAGGCACAGCAGTAAAACAGTGATTGCGGCTGGGCAAGGGATGAGCCCACCGGTCAAACCGAACATCAGGATCTGACCGTTGCTGACCTCACGATAGGTGAACCGCTTGCGAATGTCTTCGGCATGGGCCTTCTCATGAGCATCCTGATAACCCTCGGCAGCCAGCGTGAATCTGTGCGGATTGCTGTGATCATGGCTAAGGCCGTGGTGGTGTTCCTGGTCCTGGTCATGGCTGTGATGGTGTATTTCGTGGTCGTGGTGATCGCTGTGGCCACCGTTTTCTTCTTTGAATTTAAACAGCTGCTCGCCGCGCCATGTGCGCCACAACATCCACAGCGCGATGGCGATGATCAGCGCTGAGGACGCAAGCTGAAAGTAGGGCTCGGTCGTTTCGGCATCCAGGCCCTGACCCAGATACATGCCGCCGATAGCGACCAACCAGACAACAGCAGTATGGGATAGCGTTGCCGCCAGCGCGAGCATGACAGCCTGCTTCACCGATCCCCGAATGGCCACGATGAATGCCGCCATCATGGTTTTGGAGTGCCCCGGCTCCAAGCCGTGCAATGCCCCTAAAAGGACGGCGCTGGGGAAGTACAGCCAAGCGTTGGCACCGCCTCGCTGCAATAAATCGGCAAAGTCGGGCATGTGAGGCCTTACAGGTATTTAGTGATTTGCTTGAAGGCTTCAAGTGGCGCTCGCTCGCCTTTGGCAAGAGCCCCCATGGTGTTTTCAAGGCAGTGATCGATATGATCCTGGATCAGCGTGCGTTTCGCCTGACATATCGCTTTCTCGACGGCATGAAGCTGTTGAGCAATGTCCACGCATTCGCGGCCGTCTTCGATCATGGTGATGATGCTTCGCAAGTGGCCGTCTGCACGCTTGAGACGTTTGATGATCGCCTCGTGTGACTGGTGCGTATGGTCATACGGATGTTCGTGCTCACTCATCGCTTGAGCCTGTTGGGTGAATGATCCAGGCTGACACCTTATCCTCCCCGGGGGGATAAGGTCAAAGGTGTTGCGCCTGACGTTGCTATTTGGTTGATTGAGGATGGGACTGGCGGGATGTTGGTTACCCTCAGGCCCCTCTGAACTTGATGGCTTGGGTGCAACGGATAGTGGCCTGTTAACGTTCGCAGGCCATCTTCAAAAAACAGTCAGGTAGTTGATTTCAGTTTCCAGGGTTCTGAAGCTTGAGCTGGCACGAGCACGTGCTTCCTGCCAAGTCGTTAGCATGTACCCAAGCTTGGTAAGTCGTCATTCCAGACGCTGTGTACTATCGCTTTTTCGGCGGTCAGGTGGCTGGAATGCGTTGATGTATGGATATCAGTCTGACTGAAGATAGAAGCGATACCGAACATGAGCAGCTATGCGAAGAAGCGTAGATCCCGCTCGGACAGCGGTAGAGGTTGTCACGCTACGTGCCATTCGGAGATTTGAGGAGAATTAACGTGTCAGGAGAGAAATGGAGCGGGTAGAGGGAATCGAACCCTCAACTAAAGCTTGGGAAGCTTTCGTTTTACCACTAAACTATACCCGCTCTGGGAGCTGCTCTGAGCGGCTGACTTTGTACCAGAACCCTGCCTTGATTTGAAGCGCTAATTTCACCGCGCAGCGATTTCCCTCCTGATCACACCCCCCGCCAGCTGCACATGCGTGTGGGCTGACGGAGAGGCGCTCACGGGTTTCAGAAGGCGAAAGCATGGTGGCCCTGAACCCGGTTGTAGACGCTGGGTGACGCGTGTGCCGGTTGCAGGAAGTTCATGAGCGCCTGTTTCGAGTCGCGGCAGGCGGCCTTGTGTTCCATGTCCAGGAAGTGGCCTGTGGCTTCGATGGTGTTGAAGCTGCAGTTCTGCAGGTATCGGGAGAACTGCGCGGCGTCGTTCGCGGAGGTGTACTCGTCCCAGGCGCCATTGATGAACAGCACCGGCACCTTGATGCGCTGCCCTGCTGTCAGGTAGTTGTCCGGGTCAAGCTCCAGTACCTGACTGAAGTGATAGTGCATCTGGTCATATTCATGACCGTCCAGGCTGCTGACGTGGCGATAGTTGACGCGCTTGAACAGCGCCGGCAGGTGCTTGCCGATAGTGTTGTTGATCAAATGCCCCATGTCGTAACGGCTATGTGCGCCGAGGTAGTCGAGGCCTTTGTCCAGGTACTCGCGCATGGCACCGTTGATGACCGGGGAGAACGAGCTGATCACCGCGCTTTCGATGCGTCTAGGTTGATGCGCCAGTGCAACCAGCGTAGCTGCGCCGCCCCAGGAGAAGGACAGAACGTGCTCGGCGTTGAAATGGTCGATCAGTTCCAGCAAAAGCTGACCTTCCTCTTCCCGGGTCAGCGGTGCGCCGTGCACGTTATGTGGCTTGGACCTGCCCGAGTAAGGCTGGTCGTACAGCACCACGTTGAAGGTGGGGTAAAGGTTGCGGACGGTCTGAGCAAATGACGCGGTGGTGGCCAGTGAGCCGTTGACCAGAATGATGGTCTTTGCGGCGGCATCGGTGTGATAGAACTCGGTATAAACCCGAAACTGTCCTTGTATGTCCAGCACTGCTTTTTCTGGCGACATAGGTGTAACTCCTGGCGTAAACAGGTAGACGTGCACATGACGTTGCACGAGTTTCGTGACAGGCAGGCGATAGCCGATTAAAGGCCCATGTCGATCCGATAAGCTGTTCGACAGGTATTGTTATTGGCGGGCAATGTGTCGCGAACCAGCGGCTCGATACGACAAAGTGTTTCTTGGAATAATGGATTGACTCATCAGTCGCATAAGGACTGACAATCCCAGTCAAGCAGTCGATCCGTTAACCCGCAAGTGTCATTCGTACCTTGTTTGCGTAATCCGCCAAACGGTTGTGACTTTTCAGAACAGGCTGATTTCCGCAGCGTGCAACGCCCGGTAGCCGCCGGGTGCCAGGGCAGGGTCCAGCGCCAGCGCGCCAATATTCTCCCGGTGCAGGCGCAGCACTTTGTTATTGAAGTGACCGAACATCCGTTTCACCTGGTGATAACGACCTTCGACAATAGTAAGGCGTGCGCTATGTGGCCCCAGCAGGGTTAATTGCGCTGGTTGCGTGGTGATGTTCTCAAATGAAAAATACATACCGGCAGCGAATGTGGCTGCGTAGCGTTCGTCGATCGGTTGTTCGGTCTCGACGTAATACACTTTGGGCATTTTGGTCTGCGGCTGGGTGAGGCGTCGTGACCATTGACCATCGTTGGTAATCAGCATCAGGCCAGTGGTGTTGAAGTCCAGCCGCCCGGCGATATGCAGCTCGTGTCTGTCAGGCTCGTCCAGCAAGTCGAGGACTGTCGGGTGCTGTGTATCAACTGTCGCGCTGACGCAGCCTTCAGGTTTGTGCAGCATGAAATAGCGTGCAGCTTTGCCGGCTTGCAGTATTTCCCCGTCGAGCGCTACGCGACTGAACTCGCGCACTTCGTGGTGCGGGTCGCTGGTTGTTTGCCCGTCTACCTGCACCCGCCCGCTGGCCAGCGCCAGGCGCACGCTTTTGCGATTGAGGCTTGGCAGGTTACTGAGGAAGCGATCAAGACGCATGGCGACAGCGGCGGATAGGGGATGGGGGGCGCATCCTACTTGTTGATCCGGTCGGCAGACTGGCCGGATGCGGCCTCCTGGATCCCGGCGCAACGCGGACACAGACACGCCTTGTCGCGGATGTCCGCAGGCAGGGCTTCAAGCAAAGCCGGGTCGATGCTTTCCGAAAAGCACCAGCAGGCCTGATCTGCCGTAAGCGGGTCAGCCAGGCTGCACTGGTTGTTGAAGCCGCACAGAGGGCAAAGGCGGGTGTCTTTCATGGCGATTGTCTTGCTCGATGATCGGGGCAGTTGGTTCAGGCGCTCCTGCCAATTGGCTATGTTGCAGGGGGATGATAAACCGGTGTGCGCCGCAACAGTGCAGATATTGCTGCGCATCGGCAGTGCACCAGCAGCACCCTGTCGTAATGGATGCCCTGTGTCGACAGGCTGTTGAACAGGTCGCTCAACGACGGTGGCGTCTTGCCGAAGCGGTTGCGTACCGTCAGTACATCCATTGGCGTTGGCGGTAACCAGCCCTTGAGGGGCGATGCGTTCGAGTCGCCTACCACCCGTGCAATATCGTCATAGGTTTCGTAACTGGTTGTCTGGAACTTGGACAGGCTGTAGTTCTTAAGCCTGCCGGGCAGTGAAGTGCCCGCGATTATCTTGTCCGTCATCAGCAATGGCTCATGCGCGGCTACTGGATACATCAGGATATTTTCCTTTGTATTGGAAATGGCAAACGGCCGGGCATTCTTGTTGACGATACGGTGCAATTTGGGGTCGACCAATTCATAACCATGCGGCGCATAGGTGCGGATCTCCGTGCCGTTGGGGATCTTCACCGTCGCAGTCCACGGGGTGTAGTACCCGTGGGTGCTGACCACCAGTGTCCGCGCCTGACCTCTGTCCGACGTCCAGAGCAGGAAACGGCGGCCCAGCTTCCAGGCATGCACCGGCAACAAACCGGGCGACACTATGCTGGTGATGGTCCAGCGTTTTAGCAGGGCGTCGGTATGAAAGAATTTTTCCAGTCGTGTATGGCGCGGTTTTAATGGCCGCGCGCCTAAATGGCTGGAGCCTCGTGAGCCACCGGACAACACTAAAGACGCCCCCGCTGTATGACCGGCAGGTTTGACGATTTTGGTCAGTGTGCGCAGTAGTCTCGGTGTCTGGGGCCCAAGCTGTAACAAGCCCAGCGATAATGTTGCCTGCAGCGCCTGATTCTTTTCTGCGTAACGACTGCCCGGCAAATTCGCGGAGGCAATGCTCAGTGCAGTAAGGCCGACATCCGCTGCAAGCGACGTTAAAAACGCCGGTGTCAGCAACAGAGACATGGGCACCAGCAAACGCTGTAAGTGGTGTAGGCGGTCTGTCCAGTACGCCAGCGAAACCTGTGCGGAGGTCACGATCTGCTCTTCTGCATCAGCCAGCGAATTCTGTTTCAGGAGTTGATGCAGATAACCGAACGGCGATCCCTCCAGTTTTTTTTCACACAATGAGTGGTGCAGGGCTTTTCGAGCGTCTGGGTTGTACAGCGCATCCGTCCACGGGCGCAGGATGGAGACGGGCGGACCGGGTGCCTGAACGCCGCCCCATAGCTTGAACAGGTAGTCCAGACGTTGGTGATGGCGCACGGGAACGTAGCGCATCACGGCTTCACGCCAGTCCGGTTGGGCGGTCTTCAGGTTCAGATAGCGTTCAAGTGCATCGCCGTCCGTAAACTCGATAAAGGCTTCGGGATACCCAGGCTGATAGAGCACCTTCGGTTTACCGGGTTGCTCAAGTATCAACAGCCCGGTGTATTGATGTTCCATGCCGTCGATCAGCGAGCCCTGAACGAAGAAGCCAAGTACCAGCCAGTGATTGGGCGCAGAAGGGGCGAGCGCTTCAACGACTTGATCGAAACCGCTGCGTTTGAGGCTGCCGCGCTTCAGGCTGATCAGCGCCTGATGGATGAAGGCTGATTTGAGTGCCTGTTCGATGGCTTCTTTTTGCTGCCCCCAGAATTCTTGGATACGTTTGGTCATCCAGTTCAGAAAATCGAATGCCTTGATATAGTCTTCAAGTGCCTGCGGCGTGATCGCCAAACTCTGGCCCTGAGCGCGTACGCCCTGGCCGGTGGTGTCGAGAAAGACCTCTGTAATACCGTCGTGATCAATGTAGCCCTGAGGAGCATCCACCCGGTAGTTGATCACCAGCGCTTCGCTCAGGCTGATCGGTTTTTCATCGGGCGTGTAAACATGCGTGGGTGGATTGCGGGCTCCGCCCAGCGGGCTGATAGAGTTACCGGATTGATAGGCGATGAACACGTGGTCAGGGTTGAGCGTCAGACCGTGATGTTCCAGCAGATAACTCTCCATGACCTGCGCAGCCATTCTGGAGGCCGAGGGGATGTGTTCCAGAAGAGCAGGGTTGGTCTGCCAGAGGTCTACCGCCCCGGCCAGCTTGAGGCTGCGCGATACCGTCTTGAGCAGGTCGATATTCTGGCTGTTGAGCTGTGTCTCGGCGAATGATGCCTGGGTCAGTTCGGTAAAAACGTCTTCTGCGAGCAGCGGCGCGCTGGCAACGATGCCTGCGTCCTGATCAAGCGCATGCAACGTGTAGCCATAGAGCTTCGAGGCATTCAGGGCCGCCAGCAGACTGTTGGTCATCTGGTCCGGATCATCGCTGATGTATTCGATGACGTTGCCCTTGGCACTCAGTATGTGAATGAAACAGTGGGAGGTGGTTTTCGACCTGACCTGAAAAATTCCCGGCACCGTTTCGCCGTTGAGTGACAAGATTCGAACCTCGGACTTCTCACCGCGGCCGCTCTGTTCCAGTGTCGCTACGTCGGCAGGGAAATCGCTGAGCCCCAGAGCGTCCAGCGTCAGGAAATAGCCGTCGCGGCTGATGTGCCCGTGGAAGAACCGATGAGCCAGCCCATCCAGAAAACCCAACCGCGACAAGGTGCGGCAGGTGACTGTGTGTCGTGTCCTGAAAGCCTCCAGAGCCATGCTGTAGTCGCGATCCAGCGGTGTCTCGCTGAGCCACTTGAGCACCTGCCTTGCGCTCAGTGACGGGGCTTCCTCGGACAAGGGCGTGTCGATGATTTCACTGCGATACAGGGCCACGAACCGTTCTGGATCGAAGACCGCCAGTGCTACGTTGGTCAGCGACATGTCAAGGCTGTAACGCTCATGCCCCTCGTCGTTCAGGGCGGGCAGGGTCTGCGTGCTGAACGTGATCCGCAGCGTGTCCGGGTCCAGCGTCTTGCCGGTCTTTTGTTCGAGCAGCATGACGAGTTGTTGGTGGACATAGTGTTTTCGAGTCGGCGGGAAGTCCATATCCAGCTGGCACGCTTCAAGGAGCAAGGCCGAGTTGGCGATCAGCTGGAAACCCGGGCTTTTGCGCAGTGCTTCGAGCGTGCGTTCGATGCGTGCGGTCTTATCTTGCTTAGCGTGCTTCTCGGCCAGCGGCGGCAGTGGCTGTTCACGGGGTGGAAGCTGGAGCGCAGGCAGGGTAAAGGGCGCCCAGGCATTGAGCGTATCGTGTCGGCTGTTGCTGTACTCGGGCAGCAGAACGCTTGGCTGTTCCAGCAGAAATGATGAGGCGTGAAGGAGGGTGTCCTGGTGAAGCGGACTCCAGATGTGGTTCATGACGGCTGGTCGAAGTGAGTGGATGCGCACTATGTCGGCAAGGCCGTCCGAACATGACATAACTATGTAGTAGTGGCAGAGCCTTTGGAGTAACAGAGCTGTTTCAGAAAGGGCGGCACGTCAGAGCCTGCCGCCTTTTCGCTTACATCTGTTGCAAGTGGGCACGCCAGCCGCCGAGATGGCTGATGTCGCGAGCACCTGTCAGGCCGTAGGCTTCACAGATAAACCCGTTCTCCCAGCGGCCATCGGCCAGTTGCACCTTCCCCAGGCCCAGCGGTGCCGGAATGCCGGTCAGAAACGAACCCAGCTCGACACTGGGCAACTCCCAGACTTCCACCTCAATGGCCACACCGTCTTCGGCCACCCGTACCATGCCTGGACGAAAGGGCGGGCCACCGGCCAGCGCGAACAATTTATAGTCGGCTGAGCTGTGTGTGCACTCCAGCAAACGGGCACCGCGTCGCTTGAGCTGCCAGTTCAACGCCAGTCCGTCCAGGTGCGCGCCGCAGACCACCAGCCGGGCCATATCGTTACCTGCTACGGCCTTCGGCGCGGGCAATCGAGGTGCTTCACCGCCGATCAAAGACAGGTCGGTGTGCCGCTGGAAAGCATCGGCCAGACTGAGCAGGTACTGATCGGTGAATGCCCGTCCGAACAACGTAATGCCCCACGGCAGACCGTTGCTCATGAAGGCACTGGGTACGGCGATGGCGGTGTAGTCGAGCAGGTTGACGAAGTTCGTGTAATAGCCCAGCTCCGAATTGCGCAGCACTGGCTCGGCAGCCAGTTCTGCTGAAGTTACCGGGCGGCCGATGCTCGGCGTTACCACACAATCCAGCCCTTCAAGCGCCCGATCGCAAATCACCTTGAGCGCCTGTAGACGGTATTGCGCCCGAAACGTATCGACCCCGCTGACCTGGGGTGCCTTGGCCAGCACGTCGCGGATCACCGGCAATACCGCATCAGGGTGTTCTTCCATTAACTGCCCGGCGACGCTGTAGCGTTCGGCCACCCACGGCCCCTCGTACAACAACCGCGCCGCTTCGAGAAACGGTGACAGGTCCACCCTGACAGCTTCCCCGCCCAGCGCAGTGAGATGGGCGATGGCCGCGCTGAACAGCCTCGGTCCTTCGTTACAGCCAAAGAATTCCAGGTCTTCAGCGCGTGGTACGCCGAAGCGAAACGGTCGAGGTGCGCCGAATGCCGAAAGGTCATTCCACTGCGGGTTGTGTCGGCTGTATTCATCGTGCGGATCAAGCGTGGCAACCAGCCCCAGCAACTGGCTGGCTTCCCTTGCTGTGGCAGTAAAGATCGACACGCAATCCTGCGTACGGCAAGCGGGTACGACACCAGCGGTGGAAATCAGCCCCTTGCTGGCTTTCAGCCCCACCAGATTGTTCAACGCTGCGGGCACACGGCCCGAACCCGCCGTGTCAGTGCCCAGCGAGAAGCTACTGACCTCCAGCGCGACCGCCAGTGACGAACCAGAGCTTGAGCCGCCGGACGGGTACTCTTTCAAGACACTGTTGGGGCAGGCGCCATAGGGCGAGCGGCTGCCATTCAGGCCGGTGGCGAACTGGTCCAGATTGGTCTTGCCCATGGGCACCGCCCCCAGCGCGATCAATTGCTCGACGATGGTTGCCGAGCGCTCTGGCGTGTAGGCGTACGCCGGGCAGGCAGCGGTGGTCGCAATGGCGGCCAGATCAATGTTGTCCTTGATCGCGAAGGGCACGCCATACAGTGGCAGGCTTTGAATATCGCGATTTTCCAGCGCGGCCAGATAGGGCTCCAGTTCAGCCGGGCTGAGCAGGTGAATGAACAGGTGATAATCCGCGTTGAGCGTTGCGGCTTTTTCCCGTAGCGCCAGAATCAGCTGGCGTGGGGAAATCTGGCCGGACAGGTAAGCAGTGCGTACGGTATCCAGGCGCAGGTCGTTGGGCAGTGCTGAGTCGTTCATGACGCAATTCCATTGAAAGTGAAAAGTTGATCGGTTCAGTCTGCTGCCAGCACCACCACCCGCTGCCCTGCGCGTACTGCCGAGCCGGGTTGCACCCTGACTTCCTGCACCACACCTGCGACTGGCGCGAGCAGGGGGATTTCCATTTTCATGGACTCCAGAATCACCAGCACATCACCCGCTTCGACACGCTCGCCGGGTTGCACCTGGACCTGCCAGAGATTGCCAGCGATGTGGCTGTCGACGCCTTGTTGGCCCGTTTGCAGTGGCAACTCTTCGGTGTTTGGCGCGACGCCTTCATCGCTCTGAAAGTCGGCCTGGCCGTTGGCGATCCAGCGTTCGCGTTCGGCGTTGAACGCGGACTGTTGCTGAGCACGGAATGCCGTGATGCCTTCGGCTTCGCGGGTCAGGAAGGCCTGGTAGTCAGCCATGTTCAAGGTGCTGTGTTCGATGTTCAGATCGAAGCGGCCCAGCGGGAAATCGCGACGGATGCGTAGCAATTCGTCGGCGCTGACCGGGTAGAAGCGGATCTGGTCGAAAAAGCGCAGCAGCCATGGCTTGCCCTCGAAGGCGGCAACGTCACGGTAGCGATTCCACATCTGCAGTGTGCGGCCGACGAATTGATAGCCGCCGGGGCCTTCCATGCCGTACACGCACATGTAGGCACCGCCGATGCCGACCGAATTCTCGGCGGTCCAGGTGCGCGCCGGATTGTACTTGGTGGTCACTAATCGATGACGCGGGTCCAAAGGCGTGGCGACCGGTGCGCCGAGGTACACATCGCCCAGCCCCATGACCAGATAACTGGCGTCGAACACCGTACGCTGCACCTCGTCAAGATTGGGCAGGTCGTTGATGCGCCGGATAAATTCCAGATTGCTCGGGCACCACGGTGCGTCCTTGCGCACGGTGGTCATGTACTTCTCGATGGCCAGCTGACAGGCCGGATCATCCCAGGACAACGGCAGATGAACGATGCGCGACGCCACTTGCAGGTCTTTCGCTGCGCACACTGCGTCCCACTCTCCAGCGACGATGTCGAGCAGTTGTCGGAGGGGCAGTTGTTCGGGGCGGTAATGGACTTGCAGCGAGCGAATACCTGGCGTCAGGTCAATCACGCCCTCCAGTTGCTTGGCCTCCAGCGCCAGCATCAAGGCATGGCCGCGCAGACGCAGCACCAGATCCAGCTCTGGCGCACCGATTTCCAGCAGCAGGTGGGTATCGCCGGACAGGCGTGCGACCAGGCGTTTATCGCCCTGACCTATGTCGAGAATGACCGGGGAGGGCAAATCCTCTATGCGCACAGCTTCGCTCCCACAGGAGTCCGCGGTGCTTTGAGGGCGCGCGGTGCCCTGTAGGAGCGGACTTGTCCGCGAATAGGGCGGTACAGTCGATGTATTTTCTGCGTCTGGAATATAGCCTTCGCGAACAAGTTCGCTCCCACGGGAGTTTGCGGTGCCCTGTAGGAGCGGACTTGTCCGCGAAGAGGGCGGTACAGTCGATGGATTTTCTGCGTCTGGAATATAGCCTTCGCGAACAAGTTCGCTCCCACGGGAGTTTGCGGTGCCCTGTAGGAGCGGACTTGTCCGCGAAGAGGGCGGTACAGTCGATGTATATTCTGCATCTGGAATATAGCCTTCGCGAACAAGTTCGCTCCTACTGGAGTCCGCGATGCCTTGTGGGAGCGGACTTGTCCGCGAAGAGAGCGGTACAGTCGATGGATTTTCTGCGTCTGGAATATAGCCTTCGCGAACAAGTTCGCTCCCACATCGTTCTGCATGACATGCCTCGACACTCACCGGATAAAACCGGACCTTGTCACCAGCCTTCAACTGCCCCAGCTGCCACAAGTCCGCTTCGATAATGGTCACCGGGCACACGAACCCACCCAGGCTCGGTCCGTCCGGCCCCAGGATCACGGGCATATCGCCGGTGAAATCCACCGCGCCGATCGCATAGGGGTTGTCGTGAATATTGGACGGGTGCAGACCTGCCTCGCCACCGTCAGCGCGCACCCATTCGGGTTTCGGGCCGATCAGGCGCACGCCGGTACGGCTGGAGTTGAAATGCACTTCCCAGTCGGTTGCAAAAAACGTCTCTATGTACGCTTCGGTAAAGTATTCCGGCGCAGCATGGGGGCCGTAAATGACCCTTATACGGCGAATGTCAGGCAGCGCTTCAAGGGCGTCATCGGCAATCCGCTGGCCCGCGCTACGATCCACCAATGGCGCAATGTGCAACACATCACCGGCCCGCAACGCCCGCCCGCCATGCCCGCCGAACTGGCCGAGGGTAAAGGTGCTTTTGCTGCCCAGATAATCCGGCACGTCCAGCCCGCCACGTACGCACAGGTAGCTGCGTACGCCGGCACCTGCAATGGTGCCCAGCGCAAGGGTCGAGCCTGCGCACACCAGCAGCGCGGTGTTCATGGCGCGGGGTTCGCCATCGAGCGTGATCGGGATCTGCGCACCGGTCACGGCAATCACGGCATCGGTATTAAAGCGCAGCAACGGCCCGCTCATGGTGATTTCCAGCGCAGCGCATCCTTCGGCATTGCCCAGCAGGCCATTGCCCTGGCGCAACGCGCGGCTGTCCATCGGCCCGGATGGCGGTACACCGACCGCCCAGTAACCCAGCCGCCCCGGATAATCCTGAACGCTGGTCTGCGTGCCGCCGCTCAACACTTCGAAGGTGTCAGCGTGATACACCAGACCTTCCAGGCAGCGGGTCCACGGCTGGCCGCTGGCGAACGGCGTGTCGGCAATGATCTGGCGCAGGTAGTCGCGATTGGTCTCGACCCCGTACAGGCGCGTTTCGTTCAGCGCATCGATCAGCCCGGTGCTGGCCCGCTCGCGGGTCGGCGCCCAACTGATCAGCTTGGCAATCATCGGGTCAAAGTACGGCGGTATCTCGCAGCCCGCTTCAACCCAGGTGTCGATGCGCAGTGCATGGCCATCGGCAGGCGGAAAATTCACCGCCGTCAGCAGGCCGGGGCAGGGCTGGAAGTCACGGCCCGGATCTTCCGCGTACAGCCGTGCCTGAATGGCATGGCCGGACGGTTTCAGGCCGGCCTGCAATTGCTCCAGTGGCGGCAGGTCTCCGGCAGCAAGTTGTACCATCCAGCTGACCAGATCTACCCCCCACACCTGCTCGGTGACGCCGTGTTCGACCTGCAGACGAGTATTTACTTCCAGAAAATAGAAGCGCTGATCCTCACTGTCGAAGACGAATTCGACGGTGCCTGCGCTGCGGTAATTGACCGCTCTGGCGAGTTTGATGGCTGCCGCGCAAAGTTCATCGGCCATGCCGTCGGGCAGGTTGGGGGCCGGGGTTTCTTCCAGCACTTTCTGGTTGCGGCGTTGCACCGAGCAGTCACGTACGCCGAGCGCCAGCACCTCGCCCTGACCGTCACCAAACACCTGCACTTCCAGATGGCGGGCACGCTGAATGTATTTCTCGATGAACACACCCGCGTCGCTGAAATTGTTCTGGCCAAGGCGCTTCACCGCCTCGAACGAGTCGGCCAGCTCTTCAGCGCTGCGGCACACTCGCATGCCGATGCCGCCACCGCCTGCAGTGCTCTTGAGCATGACCGGATAGCCGATATCACGCGCCGCTGCGATGGCTGATTCCACGCTGTCGAGCAGTTCGGTGCCTTCCAGCATGGGCACGCCGTGCTGTCTGGCCAGTGCGCGAGCGGTGTGCTTGAGGCCGAATACGCGCAGTTGCTCGGGCGTTGGCCCGACGAAGGCGATACCGGCGTCTTCACAGGCCTGGGCAAACGCGGCGTTTTCGGAGAGAAAGCCGTAGCCAGGATGAATGGCTCTGGCACCGCTGGCTTTGGCGATGGCGAGGATCTTGTCCACCGCCAGATAAGTTCCCGCTGCGCCGCCTTCGCCCAGGCTGTGGGCTTCGTCGGCCTGCATCAGGTGCAGGCTTGCGGCGTCGGCTTCGGAATACACCGCCACACCTTTCACCTGCAAGGTGCGCAGGGTCCGCAGGATACGGCAGGCAATGGCGCCACGGTTGGCGATCAGCAGTTTGTCGAACATGGCATAACCCCGGAAACCCAGACGCGCTTGGTTTCGTGATGGGAAGCGGGCCGTCCCGCTATTGATCTATCTACGCAACGGTCGTCCGTTGCTGAGGGCTGGTGCCGGGTCAGTCGCGAATCAGCAACTGCGCAGGCGTCGGGTTGTAGCCGTTGCAGGGGTTGTTGAGCTGCGGACAGTTGGAAATCAGCACGATCACGTCCATCTCGGCGCGCAGTTCAACGTACTTGCCGGGCGCGGAAATACCGTCTTCGAAGGTCAGGCCGCCTTCGGCTGTCACCGGCACGTTCATGAAGAAATTGATGTTCGGACCGATGTCGGCCTTGGTCAGACGCCCGTCGTGCAGGCAGGCGCGCAGGTAGTTGTCGCGGCAGCTGTGCATGTAGCGTTTTTCCAGGGCGTAGCGCACGGTGTTGCTCTCTTGCGCGCATGCGCCACCGAGCGTGTCGTGGCGACCGCAGGTGTCATCGACAATGGTCAGCATCGGCTGACCGAGGTTGGAAAACAGCACGCTGCCGGTGGTCAGATACACGCTGTTCTGGCGGCGCAAGGTGCGTTGTACGTCGTAGCGTTCACGCGGGTTGGCGAGGCTGAAAAACAGCGTGTCGACCGCCTGGTTGCCTTGCAGATCGAGGATGCGCACGGTCTGCCCGGCCTTGACTTCGGCCAGGAACGGCTCGCCTGCCGGTATGGTTGCGTCGCAGCAAAGGTGAGTGTGTGAATTCATGACAGGGCTCCTCAGGCGAACAGGCGGTCGGTGTTGATGAAGCCGCGCTCGTTTTCCGGGCGCGAGGTGCGGCAGTGCTCGGCAACGCTGGCGTCGGCCTTCATCCAGCTGAGTCTGAGCGGTTGTGGGGCGTATTGCGGGTTGGGGTCCATCGGATGTTGCAAGGCGGTCAGCACCACCAGCGTGTGCATCGGTGCGTACAGCTCGATGTAGTCACCGGCTTTCGAGTTGTTCGCGGCGAAGTGCAGGATTCCTGCCTCGTCGACATCGACTCGGCTGAACAGGTTGAGGGTCATCAACAGGTCGGACAGCCCCAGCCCCCATTTGCCCAGCTCGACCAGCAGGTTGTCGACGCCATTGCGAAAGAAGCCGTTGCGCAGTTCCTGATAGCGGCCCTGACCGTATTTTTCAGCGACTTCCTGAGCATTGAGCACGCCGCCAATGCTGTCGCTCCAGCCACAGGTGTCGGTGACGATGGCCGCCAGCACGCGGCCCATGTCCGAATACAGGCAATGGCCGTTGCTCAACCTGGCGGTGTGCTGGCATTTGAGGCTGTCGGGCAGGTTCAGCCGCTCGGTTTTTTCGTGAGCGTTGAGCAGGGTCAGGCTGACGTTGGCGTTGCCGTGCAGGTCGGTCAGGCGCAGCAGTTCGCCGCGCTTAAGGATGAACGAACGATGGCCGCCACCGGGCAGCATCTCTTCGGCGAAAACCGGGTACAGCGTGGTTGAGTCAGTCATTGAGCGAGCTCCTCTGAAACGTTGAGCAGCGAATCGATGGCGGCGCGTTCGGCGCGGCGTTCGCTGTTGAGGGGAATGTCGTAAGTGATGCGCGCGCCATACGCGCCGGGTTCGTGCGGGTCGTGGCGGACCTTGTCGAACACCAGCAGGCGGGTGCCGAGGTTGAAACCTTCGGACAGGTCGTGAGTGACCATGAACACGGTCAGCTTCGTTTCGCGCCACAGGTCCAGCAGCAAGTGGTGCATGTCTTTGCGAATGCCGGGGTCGAGCGCGCCGAAGGGCTCGTCCAGCAGCAGCACGCGGGGTTTCATGATCAGCGCCTGAGCAATGGCCAGACGCTGCTGCATGCCGCCGGACAATTGCGTGGGGTACTTATCCAGCGCATGCCCCAGGCCAACCTTGCCAAGCAGTTGCGCGGCGTGCTCGCGTGCCTCGCTTTTTGCCTGGCCGAACAGTCGGCCCAGCCACGCCGAGCGGGGCAGTTCCAGACCCAGCGCCACGTTGTCCAGCACCGACAGGTGCGGGAACACTGAATAGCGCTGAAACACCACGCCACGGCTGGCGTCTGGCTCATTGCGCAGGGCCTTGCCGTCCAGCGTGATCAGTCCACGGCTCGGAGTTTCCTGACCCAGCAGCAGGCGCAGAAAAGTCGACTTGCCGCAGCCCGATGCGCCGACCAGCGTGCAGAACTCACCTTCGGCCACGTCCAGATTCAGGCCTTCAAGCACCACCTGATCATCGTATTGTTGCCAGACATTGCGCACACTGATAAAGCTCATGTCCGCGCCCCTTCGTACCAGGGAAAGGCGCGTCGGGTCAGGGCTTTGAGGCCCCAGTCCATCAGCCAGGCAAGCAGGGTGATCCACACTACATACGGCAGAATCACGTCCATCGCCAGGTAGCGGCGGACCAGAAAGATCCGGTAACCCAGACCGTCAGTCGAGGCGATGGCCTCGGCGGCGATCAGGAACAGCCACGCCGAACCCAGCACCAGGCGCAGGGCAATCAGCAGACGCGGCAGCAACTGCGGCAGGACCACCCGCAGGATCAGCGTCCAGGTCGAGGCGCCGAGGGTCTGCGCCTTGATCAGCAGCTCGACCGGAATTTCCCGGGCACGCTGTTCCAGATCGCGGGCCAGAATCGGCGTGATGCCGATCACGATCAGCATCACTTTCGACAGCTCGCCCAGGCCGAAGACGATGAACAGAATCGGCAGGATCGCCAGCGGCGGCACCATCGACATTACCGTCAGCAAGGGCGACAGTGGCGCACCGAACAGCGGCAGGATGCCCGCCGCAATGCCCAGGCACAGGCCCAACAGCGCGCTGATCCCCAGGCCGATGGCCAGACGTTGCAGACTCGATGCCGTGTCCTGCCACAGCAGGTAGTCGCCGCTGCGGGTATCGGCAACAAACGCCATGCGTTTGACCGCATCGGCCATCTGCACCGCGCTGGGCAGCAGTTTGTCGGTGGGGTTTTCCGCAAGCCGGGTGGCCGAGCCCATGAAGTAGGCGAACAGCAACAGGGCGAACGGCAGGATCACCAGAATCAGGCGACCGGCACGATCCGGATGGCGGTTTATCAAACGCATGGCAATGACCTTTTTACTGAGCGTGATTTACAGCTTGCCGTCGACGGCCATCTGCACGTAGCTGGGGTCAAAGTGCAGCTTGACGTTGGCCTTGTCGCCGAGGTTCACGCCATTGGCGAACGACATGCCGACCGCGTTGGCATCGCGTGCGCCTCCACCGAGCAAACCATGGGCGAACGAGAAGTCAGCCACCTTGCGCTGGGTGTCCGGCAATTGTTTGCTGGTCGCGAACTCAAGCGCTTCCCTGGGCGTGGCAAACAGCTTGGTGGTGTCCAGTTGCGCCTGGAAGCCGGCCAGATCGGTGCCCGATGCCTTGGCCATGTGTTCCAGCGCTGCCTTGCTCTGGGCGTTTTTGGCGTTCATCAGCGCGACCACTTCAAACCAGGCACCGGTCAGGGCTTTGCCCAGCGCCGGGTTGTCCTTCAGGGTCTGAGTGTTGACGACCATCATGTCCATGATCTCGCCAGGAATCTGACTGGAGTTGAACACTTCGGTCACGCCGGGTTTGGCTTTAATGTCCGACAGCATCGGGTTCCAAGTGGTAACGGCCTGCACATCATCGGTATTGAAGGCAGCCGAGATATCGGCATCCGAGGTGTTGACGACCTTCAGGTCTTTTTCGCTGAGCTTGACGCTGTCCAGCGCCCGGGCCAGCAGGTAGTGAGACACCGACAGCTCGACCAGGTTGACGTCCATGCCTTTCAGGTCGGCGACTTTTTTGCCCTCGCCCTTGAGCACGATGCCGTCGTTGCCATTGGAGAAATCGCTGACGATCAGTGCCGTGCTTTCCACACCGCCCGCAGCCGGAATGGTCAGTGCGTCCATGTTGGTCATGGTGCAGCCATCGAACTGGCCAGCGGTGTACTGGTTGATGGATTCGACGTAATCATTGAGCTGGGTGACATCGATCTTGATGCCGTATTTTTTCGCCCACTTGTCGACGATGCCCTGGCTACCTGCGTATTCCCACGGCATCCAGCCTGCGTAGATGGTCCAGCAGACATTGAAGTGATCTTTTTGGGCGGCATTCGCCGAGAGGCTCAACGCAGCAAGCAGGCCTGCCGTGAGCAGACCGAAGAGACGAGACTTTTGCATGTTGAGAAATCTCCAGTAGTGAAAAAAGGCGGCCAGGAGCAACGTGACACCACTGGTGTCCCTGTCTCCCGGGCTTTTGTCCCGCCGTGTAACCTCTACTGGAGGTCGCCAACTCTCGGACCAGCCACTTGCCTGTCGGCAAGCCGGAACCCTAGTCGGCTATTGCAAATTGTGGTGCCGCGAACCTGTGTTGACTCCTGCACGCCATTCATCAAGCGAGACTTGTGCCAACTCGCCAATGCCTTTGTTTTTCAAGGCCTGCCCGGACCATCGCAGGTCAGCCCCGAGGGAAACTGCCTTGTGCTGGTGCGTAACCGCACTGTGTTGATGCATGGGTGCTTTGAAATGTTTTGTAGCATCTTTGCAGGAAGTCGAAACATGCCTGCACGCCCCGGCTTTAGAGCCCTTGAGTCAAGGATGGCCATCATCTTTAGTAGGGTTTACACGCTGCGCCAACGCACTAGATTCCCTTTTCGGTGTCTGAACTTCTGTCCGTCAACCGCTTTGGCGGACGCCGATCAGCGTCGCTGATTCGTGCCCAATCGCGGTCCAGGAGGCCGCCATGTATCGAAGACCCTTGCTTATCACGTTGCTGACCCTTTTCCTTGCCGGTTGCTACGCACGCCCTGGTTACTACGAATCCGATGTGTACACGCAGCCGACAACCGTCGTCGGTGGCGCTTACGCGTACGACAATGGCTACCGCTCCACCTACTATCAGGAGCAGCGCATCTATGTAGCGCCTCAGCCACGCTATTACACCCAACCACGCTATTACGCCCCGGCACCGCGTTATTACGCGCCGCCGCCAGTGCCACGCTACTACCAGCCGGGACGCCCACCGGGTTATGGCTGGAGAAACGACGGCTTTCGCGGCAATGGCGGTTTTGGGCGTAATGACGGCTTTCGAGGCAATGGTGGTTTCGGACGCAATGACGGCTTCCGCGGCGACCGAGGCAACCGCGGCTGGGAGGACCATGGCGGTCGAGGCGGACGCGATGGCCGTGATCATGGACGAGGCGGGCGCGGTGATGGTCGGGGCGGGCATCGGTAGCTGAAACCTGCGCTCACTGCCATGCCAGAGCGGTGAGCTGGCTGCTGCGAACTGACTATCGTGCCGACGCTCCGCGTCGGCACTTCTTTCTGGACGCTCTGCGTCCGATCGTAAAGGCGCATCTAGAAACCGGCATTGACTTTGCTGCCGGGCTTTTCTAGTGTCCGCGCATTGTTTTTACCGGATGTAACCATGACTAGCGACGACCGCATCAAGCTTGAGCCCAGCTGGAAGGAAGCGCTGCGCGATGAATTCGAGCAGCCCTATATGGCGCAGTTGCGCGAGTTTCTGCGCCAGGAGCATGCCGCGGGTAAAGAGATCTATCCGCCTGGGCCGCTGATTTTCAATGCGCTGAATTCGACGCCGCTCAACAATGTGAAAGTGGTGATCCTCGGTCAGGACCCGTATCACGGTCCGAATCAGGCTCACGGTCTGTGTTTCTCGGTGCAGCCAGGCGTGCCGACGCCGCCGTCACTGGTCAATATCTATAAAGAACTCAAACGCGACCTGAATATCGACATTCCCAATCACGGCTGCCTGCAATCATGGGCTGATCAGGGCGTGCTGTTGCTTAACACGACTCTTACCGTCGAGCGCGCCAACGCAGCTTCGCATGCGGGAAAAGGCTGGCAGCACTTCACGGACCGGATCATTCAAGTGGTCAGCGAGCATCAGCCGCATCTGGTGTTCCTGCTGTGGGGCGCTCATGCGCAGAGCAAGCAGAAACTGGTCGATGCGACCAAGCACCTGGTGCTGACCTCCGTCCATCCTTCGCCGTTGTCAGCCTACAAAGGCTTCCTGGGTAACGGGCATTTCGGGCGGGCCAACAAGTACCTTGAGCAAAACGGCATCGAGCCAATCGACTGGCGCTTGCCCGTTCTCTGATCAAAGTGCTTCTGATTGGGCTCAGTCAGCGAACCGCTTGTTCCAGCGCCGGTACAGCGGCTCGGCAAGAAACAGCACGAACAGCAGGCGCATGACCTGCATGGCCGTCACCAGGGGGACCGACAGTTGCAGCACTTCTGCGGTCAGGCTCATTTCGGCAATGCCACCGGGCATCATGCCCAGCGTCAGTGAGCGCAGGTCCAGGTGGGTGAGGGCGCTCAGCCCCAGCGCAGCCAGTGCGGCAATCAACATGGTCAGCGCAGTGCCCAACAGCGTACGCGCCAGAAACGATGGCGCACGCCGAAAGAATGCCCGATTGAAATGACAACCCAGCCCGCTGCCGATCAGTAGCTGACCCAGCTGGCTGGCACCGTTGGGCAAGCCGATTTTCAGGTCCCAGACCACGCTCACTACGGCACTGAGCAACAGAGGGCCGAACAGCCACGGGTTGGGTTGCTTGAGACGTTGCCACAGCCAGGCCAGTGCTGCGCCGACCGGCAGCAGGAATGCCAGCCAGCGCCAATCGACCGCTGTGGCATGCAGCGAAGGCGTACCGTCACCCAGCAGGTATTTGAAGATCGCCGGCACGCACAATACTACTGCCAGCACCCGAAGACTTTGCGCGGCTGCGACGCTGCTTAGCGTTGCACCGTTACGTGCGCCAAGGTTGACCATCTCCCCGGAACCGCCCGGCATGCTCGAAAAGAACGCCGTAGGGCGATCTTCTCCGGTGCGCAGCATCAGCCAGACGCCAACCAGACACGACAGACTGGTGACCAGCGCGCCGATGAAAATCAGCCCGAAATGCGCGAGCACCTGCTCGATAACCACTGGCGTGAAATGCAGACCGATGCCGATACCGATGATCAGTTGCCCGCATTTACGACCACCCGGAATCTGCGCCAGTTGCCAGGGTGTCAGGCAGCGCACCAGGATGATTGCCAGCAAAGAGCCAACCATCCACGGCAGCGGCCAGCCAACCTGGCTGGCGAGGTAGCCGCCGAGCAGACCGACCAGCGGCGTTGCCCACCATTGACGCAGTGACGAATCAGCCATGCGTTGCGGCAGCCTGCTGTTTTGCGCGCTTGCGCCAGATACGGATCAGCGGAAACAGCAGCATGAACACGGTCACCACCCAGACCCCGAGGGTGATCGGGCTGGCCCAGAGAATCCCCAGTTCGCCGTTGGAGATCGACAGGGCGCGCCGCAGGTTCTGCTCCATCAGACCGCCAAGGATGAAACCGAGCAGAATCGGCGACAGCGGGAAATCCAGCTTGCGCAGGATGTAACCGAAGATGCCGATGCCGACCATCAGGAACAGGTCGAAGGTGGTAGCGTGCACTGCATACACGCCGATCCCGGTGATGATCGCAATCACCGGGACCAGCGCCCAGTTCGGCACGGCGAGGATGCGCGTGAAGATACGGATCATCGGGATGTTGAGGATCACCAGCATGATGTTGGCGATGAACAACGAAGCGATCAGGCCCCATACGATGTCCGGTTGCTGTTGAAACAGCATCGGACCGGGAGTGATGTTGTACAGCGACAACGCGCCGATCATCACCGCCGTGGTGCCCGAGCCCGGAACACCCAGCGTCAGCATCGGCACCAATGCGCCGCAAGCGGTTGCCCCGATGGCGGTCTCGGGAGCTGCCAGACCGCGCATGTCGCCCTGGCCAAACTTGCCGCCAGGGCCGGCGATGCGTTTTTCCGTCATGTAAGCGACTGCGCTGGCCAGTGTCGCACCGGCACCCGGCAGTACGCCAAGAATGAAGCCCAGCAGACCGCAGCGAATGTTCACCACGAACACGGCAGCGGCTTCCTTGACGTTGAACATCATGCGCCCAGTGGCCTTGACCGCCTCTTGGCCGCGATGGGTCTTTTCCAGCAGCAACAGGATTTCACTGATTGAAAACAGACCCAGGACCAGCACCACGAACTGAATGCCGTCGGTCAGATGAATGTTGTCGCCGGTAAAACGGTACACCCCGCTGTTGGCATCAATGCCTACCGCAGACAGGAAAAGCCCGATCAGCGCGGCAATGAATGTTTTCAATGGCCTGTCACCGGCCATGCCGCCCAGGCAGACGATGGCGAACACCATCAGTACGAAATATTCCGCCGGACCGAAGGCAATCGCCCACTTGGCGAGCAACGGCGCGAACAGCACCATGCCGCAAGTGGCGATGAATGCACCGATGAACGAACTCCATGCTGACAGCGACAGAGCGACGCCGGCCAGCCCCTGGCGTGCCATTGGATAGCCGTCCAGCGTGGTCATGACGGTGGACGCTTCGCCCGGAATGTTCAGCAGGATCGAACTGATACGTCCGCCGTATTCACAGCCCAGGTACACGGCCGCTAACAGAATCAGTGCCGATTCAGGCGGCAGGCCCAGCGCAAAGGCAATGGGGATCAGCAGCGCCACCCCGTTGATAGGCCCAAGCCCCGGCAGCAGGCCGACGACGGTACCAATCAATGTGCCGGACAGTGCGGTAATCAGGTTGTAAGGGGTGAGGGCGACGCCGAACCCCTGGCCCAGGTAGCTGAAAGTATCCATGTCAGTTCTCCAGAACGCTGAGCAGGCCTAAAGGCAAGGGAACGTCCATGGCCTTGTCGAATAACAGGTAAAGGCCGACGCTCATCAGAATCACCACCACCACGCTCGGCAGCCAGCGTCCGCCATACAGGCGTGCCATGGGAATGCCGATCAGGATGCTGCTGAGGATGAAGCCCAGGGGTTCGAACAGCCCGGCGAATATCAGCAGCAGAATGATGCATGCGCCAATCTTGATCAGGGTTTCACGGTCCAGTGCCGGTTCTTCCTCGGTGTGGACAATGGGTGTGGGCCGAATCAGCAGGTACAGCAGGGCGGCACCCATCAACCCGAGCATCAGCAGCGGGAAAGCGCGTGGTCCGACCGGTTCATAGGAGAACGGCGCTTGATAAGGCCAGGCCATAAGGGCCAGACCTGCGCATGCCAGTAGCAGTACGGCAGCAAAAATGCGTTGTATGACCATGAGAAGCTCCTGAGCCGCGCCCGCTGTGCGGGCGCAACTTAACGTCAGTCAATTGAGTTCAATTACTGAATCAGGCCGAATTCCTTGGCCATCAGTTTGTAGTCGGCAACCTGCTTCTTGACGTAGGTGTCCAGCTCCGCGCCGGTCATGGCGAAGGGGAACAGCTCGCGCTGATCACGCAGTTTGGCGAAGTCTTCAGAGGCCAGGATCTTGTCGAACGAGGCTTTCCACCAGTTGTAGTCTTCGTCGCTGACCTTCGGCCCGAGGTAGAAGCCACGCACCACAGGCCAGACGATGTCGTAGCCCTGCTCCTTGGCGGTGGGGATGTCTTTCATTTCGGGTTCGTCGATGCGCTTCTCGGCGAATACGGCGAGCAGGCGCATGTCGCCACTCAAAATGTGCGGCATGGAGTCGGAGATGTCGGTACTGCCCACCTGAATGTGGCCGCCAAGCAGGGCAGTAGCGATTTCCCCACCGCCCTCCAGCGCGACATAACGCAAGGCGCGCGGGTTGATGTCTGCAGCCTTGGCGATCAATGCGGTCTGCATCCAGTCCTGGCTGCCTACGGTGCCGCCTGAGCCGATGACTACCTTGCTCGGGTCGGCCTTGAGCGCTTTCACCAGATCGTCGAGGTTCTTGTATGGCGAGTCGCTCTTCACTGCAATGGCGCCATAGCTTGTGCCCACGGCGGCGAGCCAGCGTACTGCGTTTTCATCGAAACGGCCGAATTTGCCCTGCGCCAGATTGAGCAGCGAACCGCTGGACCACGCGACCAGCGTGCCAGCATCTGCGGGGCGCTGAGCTACAACTGCGTTGTAGGCCACTGCGCCGACGCCCCCAGGCATGTAGGTCACGCGCATGGGCGAGGTCAGAATCTTTTCGTTGATCAGCGCGCTTTGCACCAGCTTGCAGGTCAAGTCGAATCCGCCACCCGGTGAGGCGGGTGCAATGCATTCCGGACGCTTTGGCTCGGCAGCAAACAACTGGCTGGCAACCAGCATGCAGGCGGCGGTGGCGGCTATCTGACGCAGAGGGAATTTCATGTTCAGTCTCCAGAGATATTTTTGTTTTTGGAAGAGAGAAGCTGTTCAGCAGATGCTTTTGTCTCGCGCACCACGAGACCTGTTGGCTGACACGCAAGTGCCATCGGTACAGCGGTGGGCGCTGATGTTTTGCAGGAAGGTGGAGCAGGGGCGCGACGGGTGCGGGGAAAACCGCGACGGGCTGTGCTCAATGGACTGGCAAGCCTGGGCTGGCATAGACATGACGTGACTCCGTTTAGCGATTTATTGTTTTTATTGTCCAGACGCATCCGGGCGCCTGTTTTGTACGTACCCTTTTGCCGGGTCGTCTTGCGATGCTAAATGACGAACCTTTCGCAAACCTTTCAGCTACCTTTCATGTCGCAATTGAAGGGCCGCGAATCGTTTCTGTCCTTCACAGGCGGCGGCCTGCCTGTAAACTCCACCGCCACAAGCCTCGATGCCCAGATCGATAACAACAGTGACAATCAGGAGACGGCGATGCGTGTTCTTCTTGTGGAAGATCATCTGCAATTGGCTGAAAGTGTCGCGCAGGCGCTCAAAAGCGCAGGTTTGACCGTTGATGTACTGCATGATGGCGTTGCCGCCGACCTGGCGTTGAGCAGCGAGGAATACGCCGTCGCCATTCTCGACGTCGGCTTGCCGCGTATGGACGGCTTTGAAGTGCTGGCGCGTCTGCGGGCGCGCAGCAAAAACCTTCCGGTGTTGATGCTGACCGCGCGCAGCGACGTCAAGGATCGCGTTCATGGCCTGAACCTGGGGGCCGACGACTACCTGGCCAAGCCTTTCGAGCTGTCCGAGCTGGAGGCCAGGGTCAAGGCATTGCTGCGTCGCAGCGTACTGGGTGGCGAGCGGCAACAGCGCTGCGGCGTACTGGCCTATGATCTGGACACCCGGCGTTTCACGCTCGGCGAGGAGCTGCTGGCCCTGACGTCTCGCGAACAGGCGGTGCTGGAAGCGCTTATCGCCCGGCCAGGTCGGGTGATGAGCAAGGAGCAACTGGCCGCGCAGGTTTTCGGCCTCGACGAGGAGGCCAGCCCTGACGCCATCGAAATCTACGTCCATCGCCTGCGCAAGAAGCTCGACGGGCATTCTGTGGCCATCGTGACCTTTCGGGGTCTGGGGTATCTGCTTGAAAGCCGCGATGATTAACGACAGCCTGCGCTGGCGGTTATTGTGGAACCTGGCGTTGCTGCTGGTGGTGTTGATGCTGGCCAGCGGCATGAGCGCTTACTGGAATGGCCGCGAAGTGGCCGATACCGCCTACGACCGCACGTTGCTGGCTTCAGCGCGGACCATCGCTGCTGGTCTGACCCAGCGTGATGGCACGCTGAGCGCCGACATTCCCTACGTGGCGCTGGATACCTTTGCCTACGACAGCGAAGGACGAATCTATTATCAGGTCAATGACATCCATCAGAAGCTGATTTCCGGTTATGAAAATCTGCCTTCGCCGCCACCGGGCACCTTGCGTACCGATGATTACCCTGCGCTGGCGAAGTTTTATAACGGGATTTATCAAGGGCAGGATGTACGTGTGGTCAGCCTGCTCAAGCCAGTGACTGATCCGGGCATGAACGGCACTGCTGAAATTCGTGTTGCCGAAACCCAAGAGGCGCGCAAGGGCATGGCGCGCAGCCTGATGGCCGACACCTTGTTGCGTCTGGGCATGCTCGGTGGTGGCGCACTGCTGCTGGTCTGGTTCACGGTCAGTGCGGCACTGCGACCGCTGGAGCGCTTGCGCACCGCAGTCGAAGAGCGTCAGCCGGATGATCTGCGCTCATTGCCAATGGTTGAGGTGCAGCATGAACTGCGTCCGCTGGTAGGGGCGCTGAACCACTTTACCGAGCGGCTGCGCCTGCAGTTCGAGCGCCAGGCGCAGTTCATCGCCGATGCTGCCCATGAGCTGCGCACGCCGCTGGCCGCGCTCAAGGCGCGGGTTGAGCTGGGCCTGCGCGAGCGCGACCCCCAACACTGGCGCAGTACGCTGGAATCAGCCGCACTTGGCACGGATCGGCTCACGCATCTGGCCAATCAGTTGCTGTCACTGGCGCGGATTGAAAACGGCGCGCGGGCCATTGCCGAAGGCGGCGCGCAACAACTGGACCTCAGCCAGCTGGCAAGAGAGCTGGGCATGGCCATGGCGCCGTTGGCTCATTCACGCGGCGTCGCGCTGGCGCTGGAGGCTGACGAGCCGGTCTGGCTGCGTGGCGAGCCGACGTTGCTGAACGAACTGTTGAGCAACCTGATCGACAATGCGCTGGCTCACACTTCACCGGGCGGTAACGTGGTGTTGCGGGTGTATGCGCCGGGTGTTCTGGAGGTCGAGGATGATGGCCCTGGCATTCCGGCAGATGAGCGGGAGCGGGTTTTCGAGCGTTTCTACCGTCGCAGTCAGCAGGGCAGCGGTGCCGGGCTCGGTCTGGCTATTGTGGGTGAGATCTGCCGTGCGCATCTGGCCAGAATCACCTTGCACGATGGTGCCGAGCGGGGTTTGAAGGTTCGGGTCAGTTTCAGTGCGCCCTGATCCTAGTAAAGCATGCTCTTCGCTTCGTCCATCTGGGCGCTCAGCATGCCTTCAGCTCTGGAAAGCCTTAATTGGCTGAACGCAGGCAGGTCGACCATCTCGATGAGGCTGAAGGGGTGGTCGGTGTTCCTGTGGATATGCACTGTGGCGATCTGCACCAGATCTGTGTAGTCCGGACTTTTCGATACGCGCGCGAAGTTCTGGAACTGAATCGGCACGCAGGCCAGCGGCTCGGGAAAGTCCCATGAGCGCAGCAGGCGTTCGCCAATGACCGGGTGAATGCTGTCGATCACGTGGTTGAGGCTGATCGGATCAGCCAGCAGCTCGTAATGGTCTTCGGCATACGTCAGGATCGGCAGAATCCCGATCAAGTGGATCAGCCCGGCGAGTGTGGCCTGGTCGGGTTTGAGATTCGTGTAGTTCTGACACAGGGTGTAACTGATGCCGGCAACCTGCAGGCTCTGCTTCCAGATATCGCGCATCTTCTGCTCGATGACGGGAGACTTCGCGTGGAACATCTGCTCGACCACCAGGCCGATAGCCAAGTTACAGGTGTAATTGACGCCCAGGCGCCGAACCGCGGTGGTGACGTCGCTGACTTCAAAATTCGGGCGCAGCAGAGGGCTGTTCGCGACCTTTATCAGGCGTGCGGAAAGGGCTGTATCGCTACCGATGACCTTGCTCAGGGCCGAAATGCTGATTTCGGTGTCTTCGGCGGCAAGGCGAATTCTCAGTGCTACTTCCGGCAGGGTAGGCAGAAACAAGGCATCTCTGTCGATGGCCTTGATCAAGTTTCTCTGCACCTCGTCAGCCATCTTGCTCATGTTGCATCTCGCAGCCGTTGGGGGTGTCCAGAGTTTTCCGCGCGCTCCGCAGAGCGCCAGCATGTGCACTGGAACGCTCTAAAGACACTAGGAACCTGAATGTGTTCGTCTGGCTTAGCGCTGAGTTTCGAGTTTGCTGTCCAGTATGTAGGGCAGATCACTCATTTGCAGCGCTGCGCCTTCTGGCGAGCCAAGATTTATATGGCCATTTTCTGCCGCATCGCCCTGCAATACGGCGAGCAGTTCAACATTCTGGCCGGACTGTGCGGCGATGACCACGTTGCCCACCGCGCTGGCGTGTACCGGCGAAAACAGTGCCGTACCTGGCTCGGGGATTTCTTCGCTGCTCAGCGTCAGGCGGTAGAGCCTGCGTTTGAGTTTGCCCAGGTATTGCATGCGCGCAACGATTTCCTGGCCGGTGTAGCAGCCCTTCTTGAAGCTGACGCCGCCGACCGCCTGCAGGTTGATCATCTGCGGGATGAACTCCTCGCGGGTGCTGCCAAATACCTGGCCGATGCCGGCCCGTATCTGACCCAGCAACCAGTCATTGAGCGGGCCTTCGCTCAACTGCGAAGCCAGCTGCGATTTGACGCTGTCTGCCTGCCCGGCGCGTACCCAGAGTTCGGCGCGGCCCGGGGAGACGCGGATTGCGATGAGCTCATTGGCTCGTACTACCGCATCGGTTTCCTGCGCCAGGTCCAGGCCCAGGCCGACCAGGGCACTGTCGCCATCCTGCAGGCCGAAGCGCACCCATTCTGCGCTTTCGTCAGTCAGTTTCGATTTGGAGAACACTGCGTATTTACGCAGGTCCAGCAGTTGCGGCTCGATCAGCTCGCTGGCCATCGCCAGCAGGCAACCGTCGCCTTCGAAAACGATGCGAAAACTCGACTGCATCCGGCCCTTCTGCGTGCAGCGGGCACCGAGGCTGGATTTGTCTTCATTAAGGTAATTTAGGTTGCACGTCAGCTGACCCTGAAGAAACTTGCTGGCATCCACGCCGCGAACGGCGAGAACGCCCTCATGGGATAGCGTGCAGAAAAAAGCTTTTTGGGTCATGGTCATCGCAGATTGGGAAAAAAGTCCGGGGGCACATCATAGTGCCGAGTCGAGGTTATGCATACGGGGTACGTGAAAACTGCTGCGACCATTGCAAGATTCGCGTGCCCGGCTCACGGCTGTATACTTGCCGCCTACTTTGAGGAGCGCTCCATGGTCGAAGACGTCGAACTCAACCGCCTTTACTGGCACAGCCGCCGTGGCATGCTTGAACTGGACGTGCTGCTGGTGCCGTTTGTCCGGGAGGTCTATCCGCATTTGAATGACGTGGACCGCGATCTGTATCGCCGTTTGCTCACTTGTGAAGATCAGGACATGTTCGGCTGGTTCATGCAGCGCGCCGAGTCCGAGGATGCTGAATTGCAACGTATGGTTCGCATGATTCTGGATCGTGTCCAGCCCAAGTGATCGATTTGAATGTCACTGGCAGGCCTCGCGCCTGCTATTGACGGCGTATCTCGCCGTTCAGCTGCTGGCGCTGATCGCGTTGTTCTGGCTGAACATCGCTTCGTTGGCGTTGGCACTGGGTGTGCTGTTCTGCCTGATGCATGCTGCCTGGACGTTGCCGCGCTCGATCCTGCTCAGTCATCCGGCAGCCTTCACCGCGCTGAAGCGCGATCATCAAGGCTGGCAATTGTGGAATCAACGCGACGGCTGGCAGCCCGTGCAGTTATGTCCGGACAGCCTCGCGTTACCGTTGGTCGTGATTCTGCGTTTTCGCCCGATTATCGCAGGCCGGCCGGGCCGCTCGATAAAAAGCTGCTGCATCCCGCTTGATGCGCTCACGCCGGACACGCACCGGCGTCTGCGTGTGCGCCTGAAGTTCAGCCGACGTAAGTGGGCGGTACCAGAATAGTGTCCAGCGCCTCCGGCAGCATGTCGGGATAGTCCAGCGTGTAATGCAGGCCACGGCTTTCCTTGCGCTGCATGGCCGAGCAGATCATCAGTTCCGCCACCTGCGCCAGGTTGCGCAACTCGATCAGGTCACGGCTGACCTTGTAGTTGCTGTAGAACTCGTCGATCTCATCCAGTAACAAACGCACACGGTGCTGAGCACGTTGCAGGCGCTTGTTGGTACGCACAATGCCGACGTAGTCCCACATGAATCGTCTCAGTTCATCCCAGTTGTGCGCGATGATCACGTCTTCGTCCGAATCAGTGACCTGGCTGGCGTCCCAGGCCGGAAGGTCGGTGGGCATCTGTACGTCGGCCAGTTGCTGCTCGATGTCTGCCGCTGCCGAGCGGGCATACACGAAGCACTCCAGCAGTGAGTTGCTGGCCATGCGGTTGGCACCGTGCAGGCCGGTGAAGCTGGTCTCGCCGATGGCGTACAGGCCAGGCACGTCGGTGTGGCCCTTGCTGTCTACCATGACACCACCACAGGTGTAATGCGCTGCCGGGACCACCGGAATAGGCTGGCGAGTGATGTCGATGGAGAACTCCAGGCAGCGTTCGTAGACGGTTGGAAAGTGGGTTTTGATGAAGGCTTCCGGTTTGTGGCTGATGTCCAGATAGACGCAGTCGATACCCAGTCGCTTCATTTCGTGGTCTATCGCACGGGCAACAATATCGCGAGGGGCCAGTTCTGCCCGTTCGTCGAACCGTGGCATAAAACGTTCGCCGCTGGGCAACTTGAGGTAAGCGCCTTCACCGCGAAGTGCTTCGGTGATCAGAAAACTCTTGGCCTGGGGGTGATACAGGCAGGTAGGGTGAAATTGGTTGAATTCCAGATTCGCCACCCGGCAACCGGAACGCCAGGCCATGGCGATGCCATCGCCGCAGGCACCGTCGGGGTTGCTGGTGTACAGATAAACCTTGGCAGCGCCACCTGACGCGAGGATGGTAAAGCGCGCGCCGTAGGTGTCCACTTCACCGCTGTTGCGATTGAGTACATAAGCGCCCAGGCAGCGCTGGCCTTCCAGCCCGAGACGGCGTTCGGTGATCAGGTCGATGGCGGCGCGCTGTTCGAGCAGTTCGATGTTCGGCCGTTTACGGGCTTGTTCAAGCAGGGTACGAAAGATCGCTGCGCCTGTGGCATCGGCGGCGTGGATGATCCGCCTGTGGCTGTGGCCGCCTTCGCGTGTCAGGTGGAATTCAAAGCCGCTTTCGTCGGTATCTGCGTCATCGCCTCGAGTGAAAGGCACGCCCTGATCGATCAGCCACTGAATGGCCTCGCGGCTGTGCTCGACGGTGAAACGCACTGCTTCTTCGTTACAAAGGCCGCCGCCGGCATTCAGCGTGTCTTCAACATGAGACTGTACGGTATCGGTGTCATCCAGTACTGCTGCCACACCGCCCTGGGCCCAGAATGTCGAGCCATTGGCCAGATCGCCTTTGCTCAGCACTGCGATGCTCAGGTGTCCGGGAAGCGTCAGTGCCAGGCTCAATCCGGCAGCGCCACTGCCAATTACCAGTACGTCATGCTGAAAATGTTGACTCATCTGCGAATTCTGCCCTTGGCGACCACTAGTATAAGTATTGGGGTAACGGCACAATAGCCACGCCTACATGGCAATGTGAGACCACAGCGGGTATGGATTGTGCTCCAGTCCCGGATGTCATGCATATTGTTTTCCCTGTTATCTGTTACTGGAAATGCTCCAGTGCACTGATTTCAAAGAACTTTGTGCAGTCTGCGGCTCACGCCTGTGATTGTGCCAATGGAACTTTTTGCCAGGATCCATGCTCAATAGCAGGTTGCCTACACAGGAACAGCGTCGTTTTCGCAGGGTTAGATAAGTGATCATCAACTGCGAAACCGGCGACAAGACTATTCACGCAGCCGACCGTGTCGCGCTGCGTTTTTCGTGCAGGCTTTACGATGGCCCGCAGGAAACTTGCTTGAAGGGGGAGAACTTTTGCGAAAAGCCCGAGTCTATGTTTGCGAGCCTGAACAATGTCAGTTGCAGCACTCCTTCATGCTTAACGAGGAGTGTTCATGCTAACCCAGGAAGAGGATCAGCAGCTTGTCGAGCGCGTACAGCGTGGCGATACGCGAGCATTTGATCTGTTGGTGCTGAAGTATCAGCACAAAATTCTAGGGTTGATCGTGCGATTCGTGCACGACACCCATGAGGCTCAGGACGTTGCACAGGAAGCCTTTATCAAGGCTTACCGTGCTCTCGGAAACTTTCGCGGTGACAGTGCTTTTTATACTTGGCTGTATCGCATCGCCATTAACACGGCGAAAAACTATTTGGTGTCGCGAGGTCGGCGTCCACCGGATAGCGATGTAAGGTCTGAAGACGCGGAGTTCTACGACGGCGATCATGGCCTCAAGGACATCGAGTCGCCGGAACGTGCATTGTTGAGAGATGAGATCGAGGGCACCGTCCATCGGACCATCCAGCTTCTCCCAGAAGATTTACGTACGGCGCTAACTTTACGTGAATTCGATGGTCTGAGTTATGAAGACATTGCGAGCGTCATGCAGTGTCCTGTTGGTACCGTGCGCTCTCGGATCTTCCGCGCTCGGGAAGCCATCGATAAAGCCCTGCAGCCGTTGTTGCAGGAATCCTGAGACAGCGGCGATAGCCCAAGAGAGGAACCCGCCATGAGTCGTGAAGCCCTGCAGGAATCGCTGTCCGCGGTACTGGATAACGAAGCGGACGAACTGGAATTACGTCGGGTATTGAATGCCATTGACGATGCCGATACTCGCGCTACCTGGTCGCGTTACCAAGTTGCTCGTGCAGCTATGCACAAAGAGCTGCTGATCCCGCATCTGGATATTTCGGCTGCTGTATCTGCCGCGATCGCCGATGAAGTCAGCCCGCTCAAAGCAGCACGTGGACCTTGGCGCACGCTGGGTCGTCTGGCTGTTGCAGCGTCGGTTACCGTAGCCGTTCTGGCCGGTGTCCGCCTTTACAACCAGGACGATATCGCCGGTGCACAACTGGCACAGCAGACCCAACAGCCTGCCAACCTGACTGTTCCACAAGTGAAAGGCCCTGCCGTACTGGCTGGCTACACTGAAAGTACCGAGCAGGCGCCTGGCCCTATGGCCAACGGCGTGTTGCAGGGTGCTGGTCAAGGTGATCAACGTCTGCCTGGCTACCTGCGTCAGCACGCCCAGGAAGCAGCGTTGAAAGGTACTGAAAGCGCGCTGCCTTACGCACGTGCTGCGAGTCTGGAAAACCGTTAAGGAGGATCATGCGAGCCGTCCCTCTACTGCCATTACTGCTTGGTGGATGGCTTGCCCTCCCGGTACAGGCTGATGATGCGCAAGACGCAATCAATCGTCTTGCCAAGGTTGATCAGCAGCAGAGCTATCAAGGCACCTTTGTATACGAACGCAATGGTAGTTTTTCTACCCATCGAATCTGGCACCGCATAGCGGATGGGCATGTTCAGGAGCGTTTGTTGCAGCTTGATGGCTCTGCTCAGGAAGTTCTGCGTGTTGACGGGCTTACACAGTGCGTCAGCGGCACGCTTGAAGCGGGTGTGGCCAATCCGGCCGACTCATCTGCCCGCGCATTCGATGTCAAAAGACTTTCCGCCTGGTACGACATAAAAATTGTCGGAAAATCCAGAGTGGCCGGTCGTCAGGCTACTATCGTTGCGCTGTCCCCCAAGGACCAGCATCGATACGGCCTTGAACTTCACCTGGATAACGAAACCGGTCTTGTGCTCAAGTCGCTTCTGTTGAGCGAGAAGGGGCAACTGCTCGAACGTTTCCAGTTTACCGATCTTGATACCGCCGGCGTTCTGTCCGAGCAAATGCTCAAGACTAGCGCCGACTGCAAGCCCGTGTCTGTGTTGAAAGCCAAGCCTGAGCCGTCCATAAGTTCTGTGGCATGGCATTCTGATTGGCTGCCGCCTGGTTTCGACGTCAGCAGCAGTGGTGTGCGCAAGGACTCCTCCACGCAATCCTCCGTTACCCATCTGATGTATGGCGACGGTCTGGCGCGTTTTTCAGTGTTCATCGAGGCAGTGAAAGGCGGCGCATCTTCTGATATTCGCACTCAGCTAGGCCCGACAGTGGCGGTCTCGCGTCGTCTCACAACACCGCAGGGCGACATGATGGTGACGGTCGTCGGAGAAATACCGATGGGCACCGCCGAGCGTATAGCCTTGTCGATGCGTAACGACGAATCTTCAGCCAAAAAATAAACATTTGAAGTCACGAATTCCAGGATGTAAAAATTTTCATCCTGGGTTTCAAGAGTCGCCAGGGCGCATTCAACCTGGCCTGGGCGCAGGTACTGAAATGTTTGGTGAGGTTTGCACGTTGCAAAAACTCTGGTTTTTTTCTATAGGTCACAGCCTCGCAGCTTTGGCCTTTTGTCGTTTCCAGAGGCCATGTCGCTGATCCAGAGATGAGCATCGCTGCTTGAGGTCTTTGAGTCAGTTGCTTGTACTGCTTAATTTTTTGCTCGTTACCAACGGGAGCTATATGTCGATACCACGCATGAAGTCCTACTTTTCACTGATTGCCGCTGTGCTCATGCTCGGCCAGGTTGCTACGGCTCAAGCCGAGAACCTGCCGGATTTTACCGGGCTGGTCGAGCAGGCCTCGCCAGCAGTGGTGAATATCAGTACGCGCCAGAAACTGCCTGATCGCGCCGTAGCCAATCAGCAGATGCCTGACCTGGAAGGCTTGCCGCCCATGCTGCGCGAATTTCTCGAGCGCAGCATGCCGCCAGGGTCGCGTCCGCCCGGAGCTGGCAAGGGTGATCGTCAGCGCGAAGCCCAGTCACTGGGCTCGGGCTTTATCATTTCCCCCGATGGTTACATTCTGACCAATAATCATGTGATCGATGGTGCCGACGAGATTCTTGTGCGCCTTTCCGATCGCAGCGAGTTGAAAGCCAAGCTGATCGGTACCGACTCGCGCACCGACGTTGCGGTTCTGAAAATTGACGGCAAGGACCTCCCTACAGCGAAACTGGGCAACTCCAATACGCTCAAGGTGGGTGAGTGGGTGCTGGCGATCGGCTCGCCATTCGGCTTCGATCACTCCGTGACCAAAGGCATTGTCAGCGCCAAGGGTCGTAGTCTGCCAAACGACACGTATGTGCCGTTCATTCAGACTGACGTGGCCATCAACCCGGGTAACTCGGGTGGCCCGCTGTTCAACATGGCGGGTGAGGTAGTCGGGATCAACTCGCAGATATTTACCCGCTCCGGTGGTTTCATGGGGCTGTCGTTCGCGATTCCGATTGACGTCGCCATGGATGTGGCCAACCAGCTCAAGGCCAGCGGCAAAGTCAGCCGTGGCTGGTTGGGTGTGGTTATTCAGGAAGTGAACAAGGACCTTGCCGAATCGTTTGGTCTGGACAAGCCTGCCGGTGCGTTGGTTGCTCAGGTGCTTGAAGATGGCCCGGCTGCCAAGGGTGGCCTGCAGGTTGGCGACGTGATTCTGAGTGCCAACGGTCAGCCAATCATCATGTCGGCTGACCTGCCGCACTTGATAGGCAACCTCAAGGACGGCAGTAAGGCCGAACTTGAAGTGATTCGCGACGGCAAGCGTCAGAAGCTGACGGTCACTGTTGGCGCGCTGCCTGACGAAGGTCAGGAAATGGGCGATGTTGCTGGCACAGGCGCCGAACGCAGCAGCAACCGTCTGGGCGTGTCGGTGATCGAACTGACTGCCGAGCAGAAGAAATCCCTGGACCTCAAGGGCGGTGTGGCCATCAAGGAAGTCACAGGTGGTCCGGCTTCGCTGATTGGCCTGCAGCCGGGTGATGTGATCACTCATCTGAACAACCAGGCGATTACGTCCAGTAAGCAGTTCACTGAGGTGGCGAAAAGCCTGCCCAAGGATCGCTCTGTTTCGATGCGTGTTCTGCGTCAGGGCCGTGCGACCTTCATCACCTTCAAGCTGTCCGAGTAACAGGGCGGTTTGACCGGGAAGGGTGGCTGCGGCCACCCTTTTTTGTACCTGTTTGTTTACCTTGCGCCTATCCGGGTACCTGTAAGCGTGACGCCTCTTGCTTAGTTCAGGTACAATTCCCGGCTATTTTTCGGCGGGCAATCTGCCTGCAACCTTTTTGAGTGTTGATCCGTGAGTGATTTGAGTCATATCCGCAATTTCTCCATCATCGCCCACATTGACCATGGCAAGTCGACGCTGGCCGACCGCTTCATTCAAATGTGCGGTGGCCTGTCCGAGCGCGAAATGGAAGCCCAGGTGCTCGACTCCATGGATCTTGAGCGCGAGCGCGGGATCACCATCAAGGCCCATAGCGTTACCCTGTATTACAAGGCCAAAGACGGTATCACCTACCAGTTGAACTTCATTGACACCCCGGGGCACGTCGACTTCACCTATGAAGTCAGCCGTTCGCTGGCCGCGTGCGAAGGTGCATTGCTGGTGGTCGATGCAGGGCAGGGCGTCGAGGCTCAATCGGTCGCCAACTGCTACACCGCCATCGAGCAGGGCCTAGAGGTCATGCCGGTATTGAACAAGATGGACTTGCCGCAGGCCGATCCGGACCGCGTCAAGGAAGAGATCGAGAAGATCATCGGTATCGACGCCACCGATGCCGTGGCGTGCAGCGCCAAGAGCGGCATGGGCGTGGACGAGGTCCTCGAGCGTCTGGTAGCAACCATTCCCGCACCGACCGGCAACATCGAAGATCCGCTGCAAGCGTTGATCATCGATTCCTGGTTCGACAATTACCTGGGCGTCGTGTCTCTGGTGCGCGTGCGCCACGGTCGCGTCAAGAAAGGCGACAAGATCCTCGTCAAGTCCACCGGCAAGCTGCATCTGGTCGACAGCGTTGGCGTGTTCAACCCCAAGCACACGGCAACCGTTGATCTGAAAGCCGGCGAAGTGGGCTTTATCATTGCCGGCATCAAGGACATTCACGGCGCGCCGGTTGGTGACACCCTGACCCTGAGCACCACGCCCGATGTAGACGTGCTGCCCGGTTTCAAGCGTATCCAGCCTCAGGTATACGCCGGCCTGTTCCCGGTCAGCTCGGACGATTTCGAAGACTTCCGTGAAGCCCTGCAAAAGCTGACGCTGAATGACTCTTCGCTGCAATACCTGCCGGAAAGCTCCGATGCACTGGGCTTCGGCTTCCGTTGTGGCTTCCTCGGCATGCTCCACATGGAGATCATCCAGGAGCGTCTTGAGCGTGAATACAATCTCGACCTGATCACCACCGCGCCAACCGTAATCTTCGAGCTGTTGCTGAAGACCGGCGAAACGATTTATGTCGATAACCCGTCCAAACTGCCTGACCTGTCGTCCATCGAAGACATGCGCGAGCCTATCGTTCGCGCAAATATTCTTGTGCCGCAGGAGCACCTGGGCAACGTCATTACGTTGTGCATCGAAAAACGTGGCGTACAGCACGACATGCTGTTCCTCGGCACCCAGGTTCAGGTGAGCTACGATTTGCCGATGAACGAAGTGGTTCTGGACTTCTTCGATCGTCTCAAGTCTGTCAGCCGCGGTTATGCTTCCCTGGATTATCATTTTGATCGTTACCAGTCGGCCAACCTGGTCAAGCTCGACGTTCTGATCAACGCCGAGAAGGTCGATGCCCTGGCATTGATCGTTCACCGCGACAACGCTCATTACAAAGGGCGTGCGTTGACCGAGAAGATGAAAGAGCTGATCCCTCGACAAATGTTCGACGTGGCAATTCAGGCCGCCATTGGCGGTCAGATCGTGGCCCGGACAACCGTCAAGGCGCTTAGAAAGAACGTACTGGCCAAATGCTACGGCGGCGACGTCAGCCGCAAGCGTAAATTGCTGGAGAAGCAAAAGGCCGGTAAGAAACGCATGAAGCAGGTCGGTAACGTGGAAATTCCACAGGAAGCCTTCCTCGCAGTGCTCAGGTTGGAATAGTCAGGTCCTATGTCACTAAATTTTCCGCTGTTGTTGGTCATCGCTGTGTTCGTCTGTGGCGTGCTTGCACTGATTGATCTGGTCATCCTGGCGCCTCGTCGCCGGGCTGCCATTTCGAACTATCAGGGAAGCGTCGGCGAACCTGACATTGCTGTCGTAGAGCGCTTGAACAAAGAGCCTTTGCTGGTTGAGTACGGCAAATCGTTCTTTCCGGTGTTGTTTATCGTGCTGGTGCTCCGCTCGTTTCTGGTAGAGCCGTTCCAGATTCCTTCGGGCTCCATGAAGCCGACGCTGGATGTGGGTGATTTCATTCTGGTCAACAAGTTCGCTTATGGCATCCGCCTGCCGGTACTGGATCAGAAGGTCATCCAGCTCGGTGATCCGCAGCGTGGCGATGTGATGGTGTTCCGCTACCCAAGCGACCCAAGCGTCAACTACATCAAGCGTGTCGTCGGTCTGCCGGGTGATCGCATTCGCTATACCAGCGACAAGCGGTTGTTCATCAACGGTGAGCTGGTTGCCAAGAAGCTGATCGGCACCGAGCCCGGTACACTGGGCAGTGCAGAACTGTACGAAGAACAACTGGGCGCAGTCGAACATCAGATCCGTCAGGAAATGAGCCGATACCGCGCGCCGCCTGACAGTGAATGGACGGTGCCTGCTGCGCACTACTTCATGATGGGCGACAACCGCGACAACTCGAATGACAGCCGTTATTGGGATGATCCCAATATTCCCAAGGACGAACTGGGCATGGTCCCGGACAAGAACATCGTAGGCAAGGCGTTCGCCGTCTGGATGAGCTGGCCGGAGCCGAAATTGAGCCACTTCCCTAATTTTGCACGCGTAGGGTTGATCAAGTAATCGATGCGGCGCTGCCTGGAGCAGCGCCGTATGTCATTTGGGCTGACTGGAAACGCCTCTGAACCCTGAGTCGACCCGGTCGGGCAGGCAGTGAACTCTCGAGGTTGAAGTCGAACATGACGTTCTCTACTTCTCAAAAAGGTTTTTCGCTAGTGGGATGGCTGTTGGTGCTGGCGCTTGTCGCGTTCGCGACGAGCACGGCCTTCAAGCTGGTCCCGCATTACCTCGACTATATGACGATGAAGAAAATCATCGAAACGGTCGACACCAATCAGGCCCTGGACATTACCACGGTCGACGATTTCTACGGTTATGTCGGTAAGAACATGCAGGTCAACAGCATTCGGGATATAGATTTGAACAAGGCGTTGAAAGTGACGGTGGAGAACAATGCGTTCAAGGCTCATTTGAACTATGAGCAGCGTGAACCGTGGTTCCAGAACATCGATCTGGTGATGAAGTTCGACAAGCAATTCAGTGTGGGTAAACCGTGAGCGTATCCTTGAGCCGCCTTGAGCGTCAGCTCGGCTATACCTTCAAGGATCAGGAACTGATGGTCCTGGCCCTGACCCATCGCAGTTTTGCCGGTCGCAACAACGAGCGTCTGGAATTTCTCGGTGATGCCATTCTCAACTTCGTGGCGGGCGAGGCGTTGTTCGAACGCTTCCCTCAGGCCCGCGAAGGCCAGTTGTCGCGCTTGCGTGCGCGCCTGGTGAAGGGTGAAACCCTTGCATTGCTGGCCCGTGGTTTCGATCTGGGCGAGTACCTTCGCCTGGGGTCCGGCGAGCTGAAAAGCGGTGGTTTCCGTCGCGAGTCGATTCTCGCCGACGCCCTTGAAGCGCTGATCGGGGCGATCTACCTGGACGCTGGCATGGAGGCTGCGCGCGAGCGTGTTCTGGCCTGGCTGACAACCGAGTTCGACAGCCTGACGCTGGTAGACACCAACAAGGACCCCAAGACCCGACTGCAGGAATTTCTCCAGTCGCGGGCCTGCGAACTGCCGCGTTACGAGGTGGTGGATATCCAGGGTGAACCGCATTGCCGGACGTTTTTCGTCGAATGCGAGATCAACCTATTGAATGAAAAAAGCCGAGGACAGGGTGTCAGCCGCCGGATTGCCGAACAGGTAGCCGCAGCAGCAGCACTTATTGCCCTGGGCGTGGAGAACGGTCATGAATGATACAACCGCAACACGCTGTGGCTATGTTGCCATTGTCGGCCGTCCCAACGTAGGCAAGTCCACGCTGCTCAACCATATTCTGGGTCAAAAGCTGGCGATCACCTCGCGCAAGCCGCAGACCACGCGTCACAACATGCTCGGGATCAAGACCGAGGGTGCCGTGCAGGCGATCTATGTCGACACTCCCGGCATGCACAAGAATGGCGAGAAAGCGCTCAACCGCTACATGAACAAGACTGCTTCGGCTGCGTTGAAAGACGTCGACGTGGTGATCTTCGTCGTGGATCGCACCCGCTGGACCGACGAAGACCAGATGGTTCTGGAGCGTGTTCAGTACGTGCAAGGCCCGGTCATTCTGGCGATCAACAAAACCGATCGCATTGAAGACAAGAGCGATCTGATGCCGCACCTGGAGTGGCTGCAAGGCCAACTGCCGAATGCGTCCATCGTGCCTATCTCCGCGCAGCATGGCCACAACCTGGAAGCGCTGGAAAGCCTGATTGCCTCGCACCTGCCCGAAAATGATCACTTCTTCCCGGAAGATCAGATCACTGATCGCAGCAGCCGCTTTCTGGCTGCCGAGCTGGTTCGCGAGAAGATCATGCGTCAGTTGGGTGCCGAGCTTCCGTACCAGATCACTGTCGAGATCGAAGAGTTCAAGCAGCAGGGCCGCACCCTGCATATCCATGCGCTGATTCTCGTCGAGCGTGACGGGCAGAAGAAAATCATCATTGGCGACAAGGGCGACCGTATCAAGCGCATTGGCAGTGATGCGCGTCGCGACATGGAGCTGCTGTTCGACTCCAAAGTCATGCTTAACCTGTGGGTCAAGGTCAAAGGTGGCTGGTCCGATGACGAGCGCGCCCTTCGCTCGCTCGGCTACGGCGACCTCTAAGCTGCCCTTTCGCCTGACCCTCTGCGGTTGGGCGAACACTTCTCTTTCGAGCCAGCCTGATGAGCGCGCCCACCGGCCAACCTGCTTATGTGCTCCATAGCCGTGCGTATCGCGAAAACAGCGCGCTGGTCGATTTCCTCACGCCCCAAGGGCGGCTACGTGCAGTGCTACGCAGTGCCAAAGGCAAGGCAGGCTCGCTGGCACGTCCGTTCGTGCCGCTTGAAGTCGAGTTTCGAGGGCGTGGCGAACTCAAGAATGTCGGCCGCATGGAAAGCGCAGGCGTTGCTACCTGGATGACCGGCGAGGCGCTGTTCAGCGGCATGTACCTCAACGAACTGCTGATTCGCCTGTTGCCTGCCGAAGATCCGCATCCAGCCGTATTCGAACATTACGCCGCCACATTGCTGGCCCTCGCGCTGGGCCGTCCGCTGGAACCTTTGCTGCGTTCGTTCGAATGGCGGTTGCTGGATGATCTGGGCTACGGCTTTGCCATGGACGCCGACATCAACGGCGAGCCGCTGGCAATTGATGGCATGTACCGCCTGCAAGTGGATGCCGGGCTTGAGCGTGTTTACCTGCTTCAGCCCGGCCTGTTTCAAGGCGCAGAATTGCTGGCCATGTCCGAAGCGGACTGGAGCGTCCCCGGTGCGTTGTCTGCTGCCAAGCGTCTGATGCGTCAGGCGTTGGCGGTACACTTGGGCGGTCGCCCGTTAGTCAGTCGTGAACTGTTTCGCAAGCCTTGATCAGGCTTTATTCTCTACAGCCTGCTTCGACCAGCTCGCTCATTTTTCTGGAGACCACCGTGACCCAAAGCACTCGCATCCTTCTCGGCGTGAATATCGACCATGTAGCCACCTTGCGTCAGGCCCGTGGCACGCGCTATCCGGACCCGGTCAAGGCCGCACTGGACGCCGAAGAGGCAGGTGCCGACGGCATCACCGTTCACCTGCGTGAAGACCGCCGGCATATTCAGGAACGTGACGTCTTGCTGCTCAAGGACGTGCTGCAGACCCGCATGAATTTCGAGATGGGCGTGACCGAAGAAATGCTCGCGTTTGCCGAGCGCATTCGTCCTGCGCATATCTGCCTGGTGCCGGAGACACGCCAGGAGCTGACTACCGAAGGCGGGCTGGACGTCGCGGGCCAGGAAGCGCGGATCAAGTCAGCGGTCGAGCGGCTGGCGAAAATCGGCTGCGAGGTCTCGTTGTTTATCGACGCCGATGAGCGCCAGATCGCCGCTTCAAAGCGCGTCGGTGCACCTGCCATTGAACTGCATACCGGTCGCTATGCCGATGCTCAGACCCCGACTGAAGTCGCCGAAGAACTGCAGCGAATAGCCGATGGAGTAGCGTTCGGCGTAGCTCAGGGCCTGATCGTCAACGCCGGTCACGGCCTGCATTATCATAACGTCGAAGCAGTCGCCGCGATCAAAGGCATCAACGAACTGAACATCGGCCACGCGTTGGTGGCTCATGCTCTGTTCGTAGGGTTCAAAGCGGCGGTGGCAGAAATGAAAGCGCTGATCGTGGCGGCCGCTCGGTAGTCGTCCTGATCAAGGCTTGCGCCCCACAATCACAGCGCGCATCGGCGCTGGCAAGCCTTCGACGGTCTTGCTGTGATCGGCAGGGTCCAGATAGTCGCTCAGTGACTGGAAGCGCATCCATTCGGTGCTGCGCTGTTCCTCGATCGTCGTATGGCTGACGTCGACGCAGCGCACGTCGGTGAAACCGGCGCGGCGCATCCACAGTTCCAGCGCGGGCACCGACGGCAGGAACCAGACATTGCGCATCTGTGCGTAACGGTCCTCCGGCACCAGCACCTGATGAACATCGCCCGGCACTACCAAAGTTTCCATCACCAGCTCGCCGCCTTTTACCAGGCAGTCTTTCAAGGCCAGCAAATGGTCGATGGGCGATTTGCGGTGATACAGCACGCCCATTGAGAACACCGTATCGAAGCCTTCCAGGTTGGCTGGCAAGTCCTCAAGTGCGAAGGGCAGATGCCAGGCAGGAAGGTCAGGCAGGTAGCGCTGCATGGCCTGAAACTGGCAGAAGAACAGCCAGTTGGGGTCAACACCAATCACGCTGTCAGCCCCTGCACCGAGCATGCGCCACTGGTAATAGCCGTTGCCGCAACCAACATCCAGAACCCGTTTGCCCTTCAGGTCCAGATGCGGCGATACCCGTGACCACTTCCAGTCCGAGCGCCATTCGGTGTCGATATGTACGCCGAACACATTGAACGGCCCTTTGCGCCAAGGCGACAGGCCTAATAACGCCTTGCGCAGCACGGTTCGGGTTTCGCCGTTGCACTCGGCTTGCAGGGTAAAGCTATCGAGCAGATCGATTCGCTCGGGTTGCAGGTCTGGAAGCGCGTCCAGCGCACTTTGCCAGCGCTGCAAGTCACCATGACCCTTGGCCATTTTCGTATCAAGCTGGGCTTGCAAGCCGTTTGCCCAATCAGCCAGAGGTGTTCCCGCCAGACGGCGGACAAGAGGAGCGAGATCAATCATGGCAGGGCAATCAACGAGGTGAAGTTAAGGCATTGAAACCAGGGCACCACCTTGGAAAAACCGGCGGCGAGCAGACGTTGGCGATGTTCTTCCAGGCTGTCGGGCTTCATCACGTTTTCGATGGCACTGCGCTTCTGGGCAATTTCCAGATCGCTGTAGCCGTTGGCGCGCTTGAAAGCGATGTGCAGATCCGTCAGCAGCGCATGCTCCTGTTCGTCATCAAAACGCAGTTTCTCCGAAAGGATCAACGCGCCGCCTGGCACCAGCGCATCACGAATGCGCCCGAGCAATGTCAGACGCTGCTCGGGGGCAATGAATTGCAGGGTGAAGTTAAGCGCGACCACCGACGCGGGCTTGAACTCCAGCGCCAGAATGTCACCTTCGATGACCTGCACCGGCAACAGCTCCTGAAACATGGAGTTCTGCGCATTGAGGTACTCACGGCAGCGCTCGACCATCGCACTGGAGTTATCTATCGCAATGACTTCACAGCCTTCGCTGCGTACATGGCGACGCAAGGCTTGAGTCACGGCACCCAGCGAACTGCCAAGGTCGTAAAGTACGGTATCCGGCTGGGCGAACTGCGCGGCAAGTACGCCGAGGTTTTCGACAATCGTCGGATAGCCGGGCACCGAGCGTTTGATCATGTCCGGGAAGACCCGCACCACGTCTTCGTTGAAGGCGAAGTCAGGCACCTGGGCCAGTGGCTGGGCGAAAATGCGGTCGGTTTCTTTGCTCACGGCGGTTCCGGCGAAGGCTTTGAAAAGCGGGCATTCTAGCCAAGTTGTCGCCGTGATGCATGGTGCAGCGCGTGCCTTCGGACAAGCCGCGGGCAAACGGTCAGTTCACCGTGATTGCGCATTCGAAAGTCTGCTCCGGCGCCACTTCCGGAGCCCACGGCTGTTGGTAGGTCATCACCAGTCGTCCGGTGCCTGCGTCGGTTGCCTTGTAGCGCCAGACTGACTGCCCGCCGCTGCCGACCATCTCCTTGCTCTCGGCGTTGGCATACACCTCCGGCCCGAGGCTGCGCAGGATGTTCTGCGCCGGGTTTTGGGTCAGCCAGCGAAAGCCGGTTGTCGGGTTGCTGGGCAGGGTGAGGATCAGCGTCTGTCCGCTCTGGAGCGTCAGTGGGCAGTCGTTTTCAGCCTCAATGGACACGATGTTTTTCGGTGTTTGCGCGCACGCCGTCAGCAGCGCAAGGCTCAACGGTGCAAGGAAACGGGCAGGGGTCATGGCAAGTTCCGGTTTTGCGAGACGAGGCGCAAGGATAACCGATCAGGGTTTTAGGGGGGAGTACGGCAGGTATACCGCTCAGGATCGGAATCAGTTGATCAGATCAGATAGTCAAGGCCGTGGGAGCGGACTTGTCCGCGAAAGAGCCAGTATGATCGCCGAAAATACGTCGTCTGAAGCATCGTCTTCGCGGACAAGCCCGCTCCCACGCCCTGCGGGCAGAAGTCCCATTGTGGGTCAGATCATTCAGCGTTAAACACACGTCCGCTTTTGATTCTGCCCGAAGGGCGCGGGAGCGAGTCAGTGTGAGACGTGCCCCCGCATCAATCTTTAAAACAACACCTTCACCACATCTGCAAAGCGTTTGGCAAAGTGAACGGTGATACCTTCCTTGAGATAGTCCGGCAGTTCTTCGAAGTTGCCACGGTTAGGTTCCGGAAGGATCAGTTCGTGAATCTTCTGACGTCGCGCGGCAATGACTTTCTCGCGCACCCCGCCGATAGGCAATACGTGCCCGGTCAGGGTCAGTTCGCCGGTCATGGCCACGCCTTTTTTCGGCGGTTGGTTACGCGCCAGGGACAGCAGGGCGCTGGCCATGGTAACGCCCGCGCTAGGGCCATCTTTCGGGGTTGCACCTTCGGGAACGTGTACGTGTACAAACGCTTCATCGAAGAACTTCGCGTCGCCGCCAAACTTCGACAGGTTGGCGCTGACGTAGCTGTAGGCAATTTCAGCCGACTCTTTCATGACATCGCCCAGTTGCCCGGTCAGTTTGAAGCCGCGATTCAGGGTGTGAATGCGCGTTGCTTCAATCGGTAACGTCGCGCCGCCCATACTGGTCCAGGCCAGGCCTGTGATCACACCGGTGCCCGACAGCACCTGTTCGCTGCGAAACACCGGCATGCCCAATGACGCTTCAAGGTCTTTCGGGCCGATCTTGATCACCGAGTCAGGCGTATCCAGCAGTTTGACCACCGCTTTGCGCACCAGCTTGCCCAGTTGTTTTTCCAGATGCCGCACACCGGCTTCGCGAGCGTAGCCTTCGATGACGGCGCGCAGGGCGCTGTCGCTGATGCTCAGCTTGCTTTTGGCAACACCGGCTTTCTCCAATTGCTTTGGCCACAGGTGGCGTTTGGCAATCGCAAGCTTCTCTTCAGTGATATAGCCGGACAGGCGAATCACTTCCATGCGGTCAAGGAGCGGGCCGGGGATTGAGTCCAAGGTGTTGGCGGTGCACACGAACAGGACTTTGGAAAGGTCCAGACGCAGGTCCAGGTAGTGATCGAGGAATTCGACGTTCTGTTCCGGGTCCAGGGTTTCCAGCAGCGCAGACGCCGGGTCGCCCTGGTAGCTTTGGCCCATCTTGTCGATTTCATCGAGCATGATGACCGGGTTCATGACTTCTACATCCTTCAGCGCCTGCACCAGCTTGCCTGGCTGGGCGCCGATGTAGGTACGGCGGTGGCCCTTGATTTCGGCCTCGTCGCGCATGCCGCCCACGCTCAGTCGATAGAATGGTCGCCCCAGCGACTCGGCAATCGAGCGGCCGACGCTGGTCTTGCCGACACCCGGTGGGCCCACCAGCAGGACGATCGAGCCGCTGATCTCGCCTTTATAGGCACCCACTGCAAGAAACTCGAGAATGCGCGCCTTGATGTCATCCAGGCCGGCATGGTGTTGATCGAGCACTTTACGAGCGTGCTTGAGGTCCAGTTTGTCTTCGCCGTAGACACCCCACGGCAACGAACTGGTCCAGTCCAGATAATTACGCGTCACGGCGTATTCCGGCGAGCCGGTTTCCAGCACCTTGAGCTTGCCTATTTCTTCGTCGAACTTCTTGCGCGCCTGCGGTGGCAGGGTCTTGCCTTCCAGTCGCTGTTCGAACTGTTCGATGTCGGCACTACGGTCGTCCTTGCTCAGCCCCAGCTCCTGCTGAATAACCTTGAGCTGCTCCTTGAGGAAGAACTGACGCTGATGCTCGCCGATCTTGCGATTGACCTCGGCAGAAATTTCCTTCTGCAGGCGGGCGACCTCGACTTCCTTGCGCAGCATCGGCAGGACTTTCTCCATGCGCCTGAGCATCGGCACACAGTCGAGTACCTCTTGCAGCTCGACGCCGGTGGCCGAAGTAAGGGCCGCGGCGAAGTCGGTGAGCGGCGAAGGATCATTGGGGCTGAAGCGGTTGAGGTAATTCTTCAGCTCTTCGCTGTACAGCGGGTTGAGCGGCAGCAGCTCTTTGATCGCGTTGATCAAAGCCATGCCGTAAGCCTTCACCTCGTCAGTCGGATCGTTGGGTTGCTGCGGGTATTCAACTTCCACCAGATACGGTGGGCGGTGATGCTTGAGCCAGGTACGAATGCGCACACGGCTCAAGCCTTGCGCCACAAACTGCAACCGGCCATTTTCGCGGCTGGCGTGGTGAACCTTGACCAGAGTGCCGTACTCGGGAAGCGCATCGGTCTTGAAGTGGCGCGGGTCTTCCTGAGGAGTGTCCATAAAGAACAACGCCAGTGAATGGTGCTCCGACTTACTGACCAGTTCCAGCGTTTCGGCCCACGGTTCTTCGTTGACGATAACCGGCAAGACCTGCGCCGGAAAGAACGGACGGTTGTGGATCGGGATGATGTAAACCTTGTCGGGCAGGTTCTGGCCGGGCAAGGCAAGCGAGGTGCTGTCGGAGCTCAGAGACACGTCGTGCTCGTCTGCGTCATCGGGCAAATCTGGCGAGTCTGTCTGCTGGTCGCTCATGGGGCACCTGAGAAGTTGAACATGCTTCTTAGATGGGGCAGCAGCCCTCAGGTTTCAATAGTCTTGGTCGATAGTCTGTAAAGCGGTTGCAAAACTGTCATTTATTAGTTGTTGGTCCAGTCCGTGCTGACCAGCGCTGGCTTATTTCATTTACGGCGCTGCCGTTATGGGTTGAATCAGGTATGACCAACGTATTTATTTCGGCATTACTGGCTGGACTATGGATGGCATCGGCTGCGAATGCATCGGCTTCTACCTTTACCGCGCAGGTACTCGACAAGCAGGGCAAGCCCCTCGCAGATGCAGTAGTGACGCTCAAAGGCCCGACTGATCCGTCGCCCGCAGTGCTTAAGGCTGCCATGGACCAGCGCGACCAGGAGTTTGCACCGCATGTGCTGGCGGTACACACCGGCACGCAGGTCAAGTTTCCCAACAGCGACAACATCCGCCATCAGGTTTATTCCTTTTCCCCGGCCAAGCGTTTCGAGTTGCGACTTTACGAAGGCACCCCCTCGGAACCGCTGTTGTTCGACAAGCCTGGTGTGGTAGTGCTGGGCTGCAACATCCATGACTGGATGGTCGGCTACATCTATGTCACGGACGAACCCTGGTTCGGCGTGACGGACAGCAATGGCCTGCTCAAACTCGATCAGGTGCCAGCCGGACACTACGCTGCCACGCTCTGGCATCCGCAAATTGAAGACATGCAGCCTGTATCGGGCGGTGAATTCGATGTGCCCGCATCGGGCCTCACCCAGCGTTTCAACCTCGCGGTCGAAGTGAAAGCCGAGGATAAACCTGGCAAGCCGGCCCCCGGCGGTTTCGGCGACGCTTTTCACAAGGCCGCACATGAATGAAATTTAAAGCCAGCTTTCAGGCGCGCATCGCCGGGGTTCTGATTGCCCTGTTGCTGATTGTCGTGGGCGCAGTCTTTCTCGCGGTCAAGGTTGCGACCGACGACGCGGTGCGCACTCAGGCCCAGGCGCAGCTGGAAGTGGGTAGCCGTGTGTTCGAGCGGCTGATTGATCTGCGCGGCAAGCGTCTGCGTGACGCCGTGCAACTGTTGGCGGCCGACTTCGGGTTTCGTGATGCTGTAGCGAGTGCCGATTCATCGACCATTCGATCGGTATTGCTCAATCATGGCAAACGCATCAACGCCAGCGATATGTTCCTGCTGGGCATGGATGGCGTGGTGGTTGCCAGTACCGAGACAGCGGTGCCGGAGGGGTCCAGGTTTGTCTATGACCAGGCGCTGCGCAACGCCAAGCGTGCCGGTCAGTCAGTGCTTATTATTCCGGGTGGCGGAATACCTCATTTGCTGGTGGAAAGTACCGTGCTTGCGCCGTTGCCGATAGGCCGCGTGGTGATGGGCTTCACCATCGACAGTGGCATTGCCGAAGAGCTGCGTTCTCTCAGTGGGCTGGAAGTGTCGTTTCTCACGGTGGAAAACGGTCAGTCCGGGGAACTGATCAGCACCCAGCCGAAAGCCTTGTACGCTGGTCTGATCGAGCTGATGCGCAGTTCCTCTGAAGGGCAGATGCTGCTGACCGAGCAAGCGAACCTCAACTTTCTCAGTCAAACGCTGATGCTGGCCAAAAGCAGCAATGGCGACGACGGACAAGTGATCGCGCTGTTGCAGAGCCCGCTGGACAAGGCTTATCAAGCGTTTGCACCGCTGAATGAAAAGATTTTCTGGATTTCCATGATCGCATTGCTGGCGTCGCTGCTGGGTACGCTGGCGCTGGCCCGCAGCGTGTCGCTGCCGGTGCAGGAGTTGGCTATTGCGGCCAAACGTATTGGCGATGGTGACTATAAAACGCCGGTAACCCTGGTGCGCAGTGACGAATTGGGCATGCTCGCCGACGCGATCAACACCATGCAACAGGGCATCGCCGTGCGCGAAGGGCAGTTGGCTCACAACGCTCTGCACGACAACCTGACCGGCCTGCCCAATCGAGCGTTGGTGATGGAACGTCTTGGCAGTTTGATTGCGGCAAATCGCACGGTCGCCTTGCTGTACCTAGGCATCGAGAACCTGGCCACGATCAACGAAAGTGCGGGTGCCGAAGGCGTTGAGCAACTGTTACGCCAGTTGGGGCAGCGTTTGCAGGGCAATTTGCGGTCTGGCGACACGGTGGCACGGCTGAGTGCCAACGAGTTCTTGCTGTTGCTGGACAACACTGCCAGTGACGGCGCGGTGGGCATGGCCGACGCCGTGCAGCGTTTGCTCAGCGAGCCGCAACGTATCGACAACCATGATCTGATGCTTGAGTGCTGCATAGGCATCACGGTTTATCCGGAACACGGTGATTCGGCTCAGGAACTGGTCAACCGTGCGGCGATTGCACGCAAGGACGCAGCGTTCATTCCCGGTCGCCTGCAGATCTACCAGGACGGACGTGACCTCGCTCACCAGCGTCAGATATGTCTGATCCGCGACCTGCGCAAGGCTCCGCAGAATGGCGAACTGATGCTCCATTACCAACCCAAACTGGATATCCGTCAGGGCTATGTTCGTCAGGCGGAAGCCCTGCTGCGCTGGACTCACCCGCGCTTTGGCAATGTTTCGCCAGCCGAATTCATTGTGCTCGCCGAGCGCACCGGCAGTATCAACCTGCTGACTAACTGGGTTATCGAAGAGGCAATGCGTCAGTTGGCCGAATGGCGCCAGCGCGGTCTGGTGCTGCAGGTATCGGTCAACATTTCCGCCGACGACCTGCTGGGCGACGATCTGGCCGGTTATGTCATGAAACTGCTCAAGCAATACGCGGTGCCTGCCGAACAACTGGTATTTGAGATAACCGAGAGCGCGGTCATGAGCGAGCCGGAGAAAGCCCTGGTGGTTCTGCATCGTCTACGCGACTGCGGTATCAGCCTGTCGGTCGATGACTTCGGCACCGGTTACTCGTCACTGGCCCACTTGAAGCGTCTGCCAGTGCAGGAGTTGAAAATCGACCAGTCTTTCGTGCGCAACCTGGATGAAACCAGCGAAGACGCGGTGATCGTGCGGTCGACCATCGAAATGAGCCATAACCTCGGACTCAAGGTGGTGGCAGAGGGTGTCGAGTACCAACACAGTCTGGACCTGCTCCGGCGTTGGCATTGCGATACGGCCCAGGGTTACCTGATCAGTCGGCCGCTGACGGCGTCAGCATTTGAGGCATGGATTGCTACGTATCAGGCATCACCCAGTCTTATGGTGAATTAATCCATGTCCTACAAGACATCATTACTGTTGAGTTATCTTTTGGCGGGTGTGGCAGGGGTTGCCCCGACGCTCGCGCTGGGCGACAACGGCCGACTTATCGCCACAGGTGGCGCAACCAGTATTGAGGGCAGCGCCGGTGGCGGTATCACCCCATGGGCGGTGATCACCGGTTACAGCGAGCAAGGCGAGTGGGGGGCGACAGCCTTCGCCACGCACATCAATCTGCCGGACTACAACCTTGATGTGGCAGGCCTCGCCGTCGCCTATGGCAACCGCGTCGAGTTTTCCTATGCTCACCAACGTTTCGATATCAGCAACCTGCAGCACAGGCTCAGCCTGCCGGACGACAACCTCAGCCAGGACGTGTTCGGCGTCAAAGTGCGCCTGTTCGGCGACCTGATCTATGAAAGCCTGCCGCAGGTTTCCCTGGGCGTGCAGTACAAGCATCAGAACGATTTCCTGATCCCGAGTCTGGTGGGGGCCAAGCGTGATTCGGATGTCGAAGGGTATCTGACGGCCAGTCGGCTGTTCATGGGCGCGGCGTTTGGCTACAACGTCGTGGTCAACGGTGGCATGCGTTATAGCCGCGCCAACGAAACCGGTCTGCTCGGGTTTGGCGGGGACCGGCGTGACAGTCGCAGTCTGCTCAAGGAGGGCTCGGTAGCGGTGCTGTTCAATCCGCGCTGGGCGCTTGGCGTCGAATATCGCGAAAAGCCGGATAATCTTTCGTTTGCTGGCGAGAGCGACTGGGCAGATGTGTTTCTCGGTTATTTCCCCAACAAGCATCTGTCCGTTGTATTGGCCTACGCCCGTCTGGGCGAAATCGCCACGCTGGATAACCAGAACGGCACTTATCTGTCTGTGCAGGGGAGTTTCTGATGAGACGCTTGCTGATCTGTCTGATGCTGACGGTGCTGGCCGGTTGCGCCCAACAGCAACAGCCCCCCAAGGATGACAGTCTTTATCGAGACCTTGGCCAGCGTGCCGGCATCCAGCGCATCGTCGAAGGCATGCTCATGAACGTGGCCAGGGATGACCGGATTGTCGAGCGCTTCAAGAAAGTCGACATCGTGCGTCTGCGCGACAAACTGGTCGAGCAACTCTGTGTCGAAGCGGGCGGCCCGTGCCGTTACACCGGTGACAGCATGGCCGAGTCGCACAAGGGCCAGAACCTTACCCCCAGCGATTTCAACGCGCTGGTTGAAAACCTGATCGCAGCGATGGACACCGAGAACGTCCCGGTTCCGGTCCAGAACCGTTTGATCGCCCGGTTGGCGCCAATGCGTGGCGACGTGGTCGGTAAGTAATTCGTAGCCTTTAAGTGCAGTCTGACTATCGTGTCAATGCTCCGCGTCCAGGATCGGACGCAGAGCGTCCAGAACGGCGTTCCCACGCTGGAGCGTGCGGAACGATAATCTTCAGGGAGAGCACTTGCGCGAGAACACTATCGTGCCAATGCTCCGCGTTGGCATGCCGTTCGTGACGCTCCGCGTCACAAATCGACGCCGCGCCGCGTGTTCAGGATCGGACGCAGAGCGTCCAGAACAGCGTTGCCACGCTGGAGCGTGGTAACGATAGTCTCTGTCGCGTTAACTCCAACTTTGCCCCATCTCAACTCAATCGCGTCAGGTACCCCGGCACTTCCTGCTCCGGCAGTACCGATAGCACTTTCAGGCGCTGGAGCATGCGCTGCCGGGCGCGTTGCAGGTGCTCCTTGAGGTTCAAGGCCGCGGCGTCGAAAGCACCGTGCAGCAGCAACTCAATGATTAGCCGGTGCTCGGCCAGCATCGCTTCATCCGCGCCAATTTCCAGCAACCGGTAGAAAATCCGGTTGATGATCATTGGGCTCTGCGCCTGACTGATCAAAGTGGCGATCTTGCGGTTTTGCAGGCCGCCCAGACACTGCTGATGCAGGTCGTCCTCAAGGCGCTCTATTTCCTCCAGGCTGCACTGTTCGGCATTTTGCGCTTGAATGACTCTGGCCAGCATGGCCTCCAGAGTTTCGCGACTCAGCTGCGGCGCGGTCTGGCGCAGGGCTTCGGGCTCAAGGCAGGCGCGCAGTTCGTAGTCTTCGGTGATCTCCCGGGCCGTCAGCGGCCCTGCCAGCCACTGTGAGTAAGGCTCTTTTTCCACCAGGCCGCGATCACGCAAACGCATCAGCGCCTCGCGAACCACCGCGCGGCTGACGCCGTAGTGCTGCGCGGCGCTTTGTTCATCCAGCCGATAATGACCAAAGGCGATACAGGCCGACAGCGCCGCGCCGATCTCGTCATGAATACGTTCGCCGAGTGGGCGGGTGTCGACCAGCTCTTCGCTGCTGTCCAGCCCGAACTGCTTGTGGCTCAGGCTTAACCGCAACGGCTCGACTTCCCCGGCGTCAGGATTGACCAGGTAACCCCGGCCATCGAAACGGCTGATCAAGCCTTCTTCATGCAGCAGATTGAGCGCCTTGCGCACTGGCACCCGGCTGGTGCCGAACAGTTCTGCCAACGGTGCTTCAAGCAGCACCAGTCCATTGGCAGCCGCACCCGAGACGATTGCGTTACGCAACACCTCACGGATCGTGGCGTAACGCGACGCGGTGCGCGTGTCCTCTTCTGACATCGGTTTCATACACTTCTGGCGGTTGACGGACGATTCTCGCACAGAAGCGCCGTTGTCACCCTGGGCCACGTCCTGATGCTCGCTCATGGGGCCACCGTTACTTTTTTGCACTAAAATGTATCTTTTGTAAAAGATACATTATTTCTTTATGACGATCCTGTTCGTCCACGACGCCTTATCGCAACTGATTGATGCCTTTGCAGAAAGGTTTCTAGTACGGCGTTTCCAGCGCGAAAGGGCCGTCAGCTCTATCGGGTCAGGGCGTCGCGACATGCAGATTGGCATGGAACCTGCCTTTGTTAAATGTACATTTTATTAATAAGTACATTTTTGAGGGTGTGATGTCCATGACCGATACCGGGAGTCACAGCGTTACCGGTGATGCCTGCGCACTGGCCGACGATTTTGCCCAGGGGCGCAGTGACCCTGTGCAGGCTCTGGACAAGGCGCTGCAACAGGCGGCACGCGCCGATCATGTGTTCATTTCCATGAGTATCGAACGGGCACGCAGGGAAGCCGAAGCGTCTGCGGCCCGCTGGCAGCAAGGGCAGCCATTGAGCCCCTTCGACGGCGTGCCCATCGCCTGGAAGGATCTTTTCGACGTGGCAGGCAGCGTCACAACCGCCGGTGCTGCGGTGCGCAACAACCTGTCGCCCGCGCTGCTGGATGCGCCGAGTGTCGGGCTGCTGGCACGGTCCGGGATGGTCAGCCTGGGCAAGACCAATCTCAGTGAATTCGCTTATTCAGGGCTGGGCCTGAACCCGCATTTCGGTACGCCGATCAACCCCAACAGCGACGGCTCGCCACGCATTCCTGGCGGTTCGTCTTCGGGTTCGGCAGTCGCCGTCGCCAACAGAACCGTACCGATCGCCATGGGCACCGATACCGCCGGTTCTATTCGTGTGCCGGCAGCGCTCAACGGTCTGGTGGGGTTTCGCAGCACCAGCCGCCGCTATAGCCGCGACGGCGTTTTCCCGCTGGCGCTGACGCTGGACAGCGTCGGGCCACTGACCCGCAGTGTGCGCGACGCTCTAGTGATCGATGATCTGCTCTGTGCGCGCAGCAAACCTTCATCGTTGATACCACGCAGCCTGGCCGGTCAACGTTTCCTGCTCGATCAGGCGGTGCTGGAAGACGAACGAGTCACGCCGGCCGTTCGCGACAACCTGTTGCGTGCTGTTGAAGCCTTGCGTGCAAGCGGTGCGCTGATCGAGGTCAAGCCTTGCCAGGCATTTCAGGCCACGTTGCTGTTAACCCAGCAACAGGGCTGGCTTGGTGCAGCCGAGGCATTCGCGCTGCATCAGCCGTTGCTCGACAGCGACGCAGCCAGCCAGCTCGACCCCAGAGTGCGCAAGCGCCTGGAGGCCGCACGGCATATGCCCGCCAGCCTGCTGGTCAATCTGTACGCCGCGCGCGAACGTTTGCAGGAGCAATTGACCCTCGAACTCGATGGCGCGCTGCTGATTACTCCAACTGTTGCTCATGTGGCGCCGCCGCTCGTGCCCCTGTTGAACGACGAAGAGCTGTTCATTCAAACCAACCTCGCCACGCTGCGCCTGACCATGCCGGGCAGCCTGCTGAACATGCCCGGCGTGTCGCTGCCCAGCGGCAGTGATGCCTCGGGCCTGCCCACCGCAGTGTTGCTTAGCGCTCCGGCGGGGGAAGACGCACGGTTGCTACGCGCAGCGCTGGCAGTGGAAGCACTGATCGCAGCCCCTTGAACAACCTGTGAATTTTGAAACCGGCCCGCGTGCGGTACATCGCGAAGCCGTTCTGATTAACCCGTGGGAGAACAAAGATGGCCAAAGAAATTCTGTGTGCGTTTGGTGTGGATGTAGATGCGGTAGCGGGTTGGTTGGGCTCCTATGGCGGCGAAGATTCGCCGGACGATATTTCTCGCGGCCTGTTCGCCGGTGAAGTCGGCGCTCCGCGTCTGCTCAAGCTGTTCGAGCGTTACGGTCTGCGCACCACCTGGTTCATTCCGGGGCACTCCATGGAGACCTTCCCCGAGCAGATGAAAGCCGTGGCGGATGCCGGGCATGAAATCGGTGTGCATGGTTACAGCCATGAAAACCCGATTGCGATGACCCCGGAGCAGGAAGAGATCGTCCTCGACAAGTCCATCGAACTGATCACGCAAATGACCGGCAAACGCCCGACCGGCTATGTCGCGCCATGGTGGGAGTTCAGCAACGTCACCAACGAGCTGCTGCTCAAGAAAGGCATCAAGTACGACCACAGCCTGATGCACAACGACTTCCACCCTTACTACGTTCGGGTGGGCGACAAGTGGACCAAAATCGATTACAGCCAGCATCCGGATACCTGGATGAAGCCGCTGGTACGTGGCGAAGAAACCGATCTGGTGGAAATTCCGGCCAACTGGTACCTGGACGATCTGCCGCCAATGATGTTCATCAAGAAGGCACCGAACAGCCACGGTTTCGTCAACCCTCGACATCTGGAAGAGATGTGGCGCGACCAGTTCGACTGGGTCTATCGCGAACACGAACACGCTGTATTCACCATGACCATTCACCCGGACGTGTCTGGTCGCCCGCAAGTGCTGCTGATGCTGGAGCGCTTGATCGAGCACATTCAGAGCCATGCTGGCGTCAAGTTCGTCACTTTCGACGAGATTGCCGACGATTTCGTGCGTCGCAATCCCCGTACCCGCTGATTCATTGCCCTGTCCGAGGCGTCACTCATGTCCATTTACAACAAGCTCGACCTGACCGGCTGGAAACCTGAGCAATTGACTCCGGAGCAAGTACGGTTCGCCACATGGATTGCGTTTTTCGCGTGGGTGTTTGCGGTATATGACTTCATTCTGTTTGGCACGCTGTTACCGGAAATCGGTCGGCACTTCAGCTGGAGTGAGGTCGAACAGGCCGAAATCGCGACCTGGGTCGCGGTCGGCACCGCGGTGGTGGCACTGGCCATCGGTCCGCTGGTAGATCGCCTGGGACGGCGCGTGGGTATCATTTTCACCGTGAGCGGTTCGGCGATCTGCTCGGCGCTCACGGCCATCGGCGGATCATGGGGCAAGTCGCCGCTGATCCTGATTCGTTCGCTGGGCGGTCTGGGTTATGCCGAAGAAACGGTCAACGCGACCTACCTGAGCGAAATCTACGCGGCATCCGACGACCCGCGTCTGGCCAAGCGCCGTGGCTTCATCTACAGCCTGGTGCAGGGCGGCTGGCCGGTCGGCGCTTTGATCGCAGCAGGGCTGACCGCCGTGCTGCTGCCGATCATTGGCTGGCAGGGTTGCTTCGTGTTCGCGGCCATCCCGGCCATCGTCATCGCGATCCTGGCGCGAAAGCTCAAAGAGAGCCCGCAGTTCCAGATCCATCAACGTATTACTCAGTTGCGCAAGAAGGGCGACGTGAGCCAGGCACAGGCTGTGGCGCAAACCTACGGGGTCGATTACGACGAGCACAGCAAAGCGGGGATCGGTGCTGCCTTCCGCGGTTCTTCGTGCCGCGCCACGCTGGTGATCGGTGCTGCGATCCTGCTCAACTGGGCGGCGATTCAGGTGTTCAGTGTGCTGGGCACAACGGTGATCGTCAGCGTTCACCACATCTCGTTCGAGAACTCGCTGATCATTCTGGTGCTGTCCAACCTGGTGGGTTATTGCGGTTACCTGTGTCACGGCTGGATGGGTGACCGGATCGGTCGTCGTAACGTGATCGGTCTTGGCTGGATGCTGGGTGGTCTGGCGTTCGCCGGCATGCTCTACGGGCCTAGCAACATGGTGACGGTCGTTGGCTTGTACAGCCTTGGGCTGTTCTTTCTGATCGGCCCTTACTCGGCGGCCTTGTTCTTCATCAGCGAAAGCTTCCCGACCAGCATTCGTGCAACGGGCGGCGCAATCATCCACGCCATGGGCCCGCTCGGTGCAGTGGTCGCAGGCTTCGGTGCCACGTCGGTATTGAGTGCAGGCGGAGACTGGCAGACCTCGGCGCTGTATTTCGGCGCGCTGCCTTGCTTCCTGTCGGGTGCACTGATGTTTGCGGCCAGGCATGTGCGACCTGAAACGGTGAAATGAGGAGCAACACATGATTCGTAAAGTTGCAGTAGTAACCGGTGCCGCCAGCGGCATCGGCCAGGCGCTGGCAGTGGCTTTTGCCCGGCACGATGTGGCGGTGGCAGGCGGATTCTATCCGGCTGACCCGCATGATCCGAATGAAACCCGCAGGCTGGTGGAGGCGGCGGGTGGCGAATGCCTGATGCTGCCGCTGGATGTGACCAGCACCGAGTCGGTCGACGATCTGGCTGCGGCTGCGATCAAGGCCTATGGCCGAATCGATTACGCTGTGGCCAATGCCGGACTGTTGCGTCGTGCGCCGTTGCTGGAAATGACCGACGAGCGCTGGAACGAGATGCTCGACGTGGACCTGACCGGGGTGATGCGTACTTTCCGCGCCGCCGCCCGGCATATGGGCGAGGGCGGTTCGCTGGTGGCGATCTCATCGATTGCCGGTGGTGTCTACGGCTGGCAGGACCATTCCCATTACGCCGCCGCCAAGGCGGGTGTGCCAGGGCTGTGTCGCTCGCTGGCAGTGGAGCTGGCGCCCAAGGGCATCCGCTGCAATGCGGTGATTCCCGGTTTGATCGAAACGCCACAGTCGCTGGACAGCAAGAACTCGCTGGGCCCTGAGGGTCTGGCGCAGGCGGCCAAGGCCATTCCGCTGGGTAGAGTAGGCCGAGCGGACGAAGTCGCTGCGCTGGTACGTTTTCTGTGCAGCGACGAAGCCAGTTACCTGACCGGGCAAAGCATCGTGATCGACGGCGGCCTGACCGTGCGCTGGCCGGGGTAGATCGCGCAAATTCAACCAAGGAACCCGACCCATGCAACAGCTCAAACAAAAACGTGCGGTGATCACCGGTGCAGGCAGCGGCATTGGTGCTGCCATCGCGCTTGCCTACGCGAGTGAAGGTGCGCATCTGGTGCTGGGCGATCGTGATCCGGTCACTCTGGCCAAGGTTGCCGAACACTGCCGTCAGCTCGGCGCGCAGGTGCACGAATGCGTGGCCGACGTCGGCAGCGTCGAGGGCGCGCAGGCCAGTGTCGATGCCTGTGTCGAGCATTTTGGCGGCATCGACATTCTGGTCAATAACGCCGGCATGCTGACCCAGGCACGTTGCGTCGACCTGAGCATCGAGATGTGGAACGACATGCTGCGCGTCGACCTGACCAGCGTATTTGTGGCCAGCCAGCGCGCCTTGCCGCACATGATTGCCCAGCGTTGGGGACGCATCATCAATGTTGCTTCGCAACTGGGCATCAAGGGCGGTGCCGAACTGACCCATTACGCCGCCGCCAAGGCCGGGGTGATCGGTTTCAGCAAATCCCTTGCGCTGGAAGTCGCCAAGGACAACGTGCTGGTCAATGCCATCGCTCCCGGCCCTATCGAAACACCGCTGGTCGCCGGGATCAGCAGCGCGTGGAAAACCGCCAAGGCTGCCGAGTTGCCGCTGGGGCGTTTCGGTCTGGCCGAGGAAGTTGCGCCGGTGGCGGTGCTCTTGGCCAGCGAGCCGGGTGGCAACCTGTTCGTCGGCCAGACGCTAGGTCCCAATTCCGGCGACGTCATGCCATGAGCAAACAGCTGGAGAACGCCTGATGTGTGGATTGTGCGGGCTGTTGGGTGAAGACGTGCACTGGAGCGATCCGCTGGCTGCAGAACTGCCCCGGCGGCGTGAGCGCTTGCGGCGTATTGCTGCAATCAACAAGGTGGTCGCGCCGTTTCGTCTGAAGGTCGAAGATTTTCAAGGCGTTTCCTACCTCCTGCTCGGAGCCACCGGCAAGCAGGAGCTTGCGACCGGGCTGGAGCAGCTCTGGCAGAAAGCCGAGTTGCTGATCGGCCGGCCGCTGGACCCTCTTGATTCAGGTCTGCTCGATCATCTGCAGAGGTCATCATGAGTATTGCCCTGAACGTGATTACCGGCTTCCTCGGCAGCGGCAAGACCACGCTGCTCAAACGCCTGCTGGCCGATGAAAACATGGGCGACACCGCACTGCTGATCAATGAATTCGGCGACGTGGGTATCGATCATCTGCTGGTTGAAGAGGTCGCACCGGATACCGTGCTGCTGCCCAGCGGTTGTGTCTGTTGCACCGTCCGCGGTGAATTGAAAGACGCGCTGCTCGGCCTTCTGGAGCGGCGTAATCGAGGTGAAATTCCTGCGTTTCGGCGGGTCATTCTGGAGACCACCGGCCTGGCCGATCCGGCACCGATTCTCACCACGCTGAGCAATGACCCGCAACTTCGTGGGCGTTTTCATATCGGTCTGATCGTCACGCTGGTGGATGCCTGTCACGCGACGCTGCAGGAGCGTCTGCATCCGGAGTGGCTGGCACAGGTCGCGGCGGCGGACCGGCTGCTGTTGAGCAAGACCGATCTGGTCGACGAGTCTGTGCTGGATGGCCTGCGCGAGCATCTGCAAGCGCTGAATTTTTCTGCGCCACTGCTGGATACGGCGGATGTCCACAGCGGCGATCAGTTGCTGCTGGGCGAGGGTATGCGCAGCGAAGAACCGGCCGCTGAAGTGACCCGCTGGCAACTGCATCGTGTGCTGTCGACTTCCGCGCGGCATGGTGATGCGCAGGTCTGTTGCCTGACGTTCGAGCGGCCTCTGGACTGGGTCGGCTTCGGGGTGTGGCTGTCGATGCTGTTAAGATGCCACGGCGAACGAATCCTCCGCGTCAAAGGGCTGCTCAACGTGAACGACAATCAGGCTCCCATCGTGATTCATGGTGTGCAGCATTGCCTGCATGCGCCGGTGCACCTTGCCGCCTGGCCGGGCGAGGATCGTACCTCGCGGCTGGTGTTCATCCTGCGCGGTCTTGATCCCGAGTTGCTGCGTCGTTCATTCGAAGTGTTTTCCAGTAGCTTCGCGCCATCACTCAGCGAGTCTGCGGCATGACCATTACCTTGCGTGTGCTGGGTACGTCTGTGACCTTGCTGGAGTCCTTGCGTGAGCGGGCCGAGCAGGAACTGGGCATCAAGCTGATCTATCAGATCCATGACGTGCAGACCGCGCAACGCATCGCGGTCATGCAGCCCGACAGCTACGACCTTTACGATCAGTGGTTTCATAATGTTGATTTCGTCTGGCCTGCGCGGGCCATTCAACCCATCGACACGCGGCGCATCGCGCTTTGGCACGAAATCAACGACCTGCCCAAACAGGGGCGACTAAGACCCACCGATCAACCGGGCAGCGGCAGTGTGCCCAGCGAACGTCTGTTCGTGCAGCACGATGGCAGCCTGGGCAGTGCGGTGACTGAGCGCATCAGTATGTTGCCGCTGACTCACAACGCCGACAGTTTTGCCTATCGCCCCGAGCGTTTGCCGGATGGGCTGAGTCCTGCTGACGAAAGTTGGGGCTGGTTGCTCGACCCTGTGTGGGGTGGGCGCATCGCCTTGCAGAGCGACGCTGCTATCGGCGCACTGGATGCCGCATTGGCTGTGCAGGGCGCTGGGCTGGCGGCGTTCAAGGACATCGGCAACATGAGCATCGAAGAAATCGACGTGTTGGCCGACGTGCTGGTGCGCAAACAGCAGCAAGGGCATTTTGGCGCGTTCTGGTCAGACGACGAAGAAGCCGCCGAACTGATGCTCAGCCCGACCATCGACATTCAGAGCCTCTGGTCACCCACCTTGGTCAGGTTGCACCGCGCGGGTGTGAAGTACCGCGTGGCAGTGCCCAAAGAGGGTTATCGCGGCTGGTTCGGCGGGCTGTCTTTATCGCGCCACGCCAAAGGCCCGGTGCTGGATGCAGCCTACGCCTACCTGAACTGGTGGCTGTCCGGCTGGCCGGGCGCAGTGATGGCGCGGCAGGGGTATTACATCGGTAATCCGGCGCGCAGTCGTGATTATCTGAGTGCCGCAGAATGGGATTACTGGTACGCCGGTCTGCCCGCCCGCGAGCAACTGCTCGGCAGCGACGGCCTGCCACTGATCGACGCCGGAGAGATCCGCGACGGTGGTTCCTACGAGGAACGCATGGGCCACATTGCGGTGTGGAACTCGGTCATGAACGAACACAACTACCTGGTCCGCCGCTGGAACGATATCCTCCGCGCCAGTGGCAAAAGCAGCGCCAAAGCGCGTTAGGCACGCATTCAAAAGCGGACGCACAGCGTCCCGAATGGCATTCCCACGCTGGAGCGTGCGGAACGATAATCGTCAGAGCACCATCGTGCCAATGCTCTGCGTTGGCATGCAGTTCGTGACGCTCCGCGTCACAGGTCTGCGCCGCACCGCACATTCAAGAGCTGACGCAGAGCGTCCAGAACGGCATTCCCACGCTGGAGCGTGCGGAACGATAATCGTCAGAACACCATCGTGCCAATGCTCCGCGTTGGCATACATTTCGTGACGCTCCGCGTCACAGTTCTACGCCGCGGCGCACATTCAAGAGAGGACGCAGAGCGTCCAGAACGGCATTCCCACGCTGGAGCGTGCGGAACGATAATCGTCAGAGCACCATCGTGCCAATGCTCCGCGTTGGCATGCATTTCGTGACGCTCCGCGTCACAGGTCTACGCCGCACCGCACATTCAAGAGCTGACGCAGAGCGTCCAGAATGGCATTCCCACGCTGGAGCGTGCGGAACGATAATCGTCAGAACACCATCGTGCCAATGCTCCGCGTTGGCATGCAGTTCGTGACGCTCTGCGTCACAGGTCTGCGCCGCACCGCACATTCAAGAGCTGACGCAGAGCGTCCAGAATGGCATTCCCACGCTGGAGCGTGCGGAACGATAATCGTCAGAGCACCATCGTGCCAATGCTCTGCGTTGGCATGCAGTTCGTGACGCTCCGCGTCATAGATCTACAGCCTTGTCCGGTAGCAAATGCAGCCGAGACAAGGTTTCAGTAGCAAAAAAAAGCGGCTACCTCTCGATAGCCGCTTTCCATTTGCCGCACTAATGCATCACTTCGGCAGTTTGAATGCCATCACGTAGTCACCCTGTTTGGTGCCCAGTGAACCGTGACCGCCCGCCACGACCAGCACGTATTGCTGACCGTCCTTGCCGGTGTAGGTCATCGGTGTGGTTTGGGCGCCTGCTGGCAGGCGACCTTCCCACAGCTGTTTGCCATTACGTACATCGTAGGCGCGCAGGTATTGGTCAAGCGTACCGCTCAGGAAGGCCAGACCGCTCGCCGTTGTGATCGGGCCACCCAGGCTTGGAACGCCCATGGTCAGCGGGATCGGGATTGGCGAACTGTCACGCACGGTACCGTTCTTGTGCATCCAGATGGTTTTGTGGGTGGTCAGATCGACCGCCGCCACGTAACCCCACGCCGGTGCCTGGCACGGCAGGCCCATTGGCGACAGCAGTGCTTCCAGGATCACGCCATATGGTGCGCCCTTGTTCGGCTGCACGCCTTCGGTTTCGCTCTTGCGGCCAGGGCCGCCTTCGACTTCGGCAGCAGGCACCAGCTTTGAACGGAACGCCATGTAGCTCGGGTTGACGAAGGCAATCTGACGAACCGGGTCGACGGAAATACCGCCCCAGTCGAACACACCGAAGTTACCTGGATAAACAATCGAACCCTGCAGCGATGGCGGCGTGAACGGGCCGTCGTAGCGCAGCGACTTGAAGTCGATCCGGCACATCATCTGGTCAAATGGCGTCACGCCCCACATGTCGCGCTCTTTAAGCGGCGGCGGCATGAAGTTCAGGTCGGACTTGGGCTGGGTCGGCGAGGTGTGATCGCCTGCAACAGCACCTTGCGGAACCGGTATTTCGTTGATCGGCACAATGGGCTGACCGGTGCTGCGGTCCAGCACGTAGATGCTGCCCTGCTTGGTCGATGCCAATACCGCCGGCTTCACGCCATCAGCCGTTTTCATGTCCAGCAGGGTCGGTTGACCACCCACGTCCATGTCCCACAGGTCATGGTGGGTGAACTGGTAATTCCAACGTACGCGACCCGTCGCGATGTCCAGTGCAACCAGGCCCGCGCTGTATTTCTCGGAATCCGGCGTACGATCGCCGCCCCATTGGTCAGGCGTCTGGTTACCCATTGGTAGGTAGATCATGCCGAGCTTTTCATCGACGCTGAACATGGACCACATGTTCGGCGAGTTGCGCGTGTAGATCTTGCCTTCGGCAATCGGCGCAGTCTCTTCCGGGTTGCCGCTGTCCCAGTTCCAGACCAGACGGCCAGTGTGCACGTCGTAGGCACGGATCACGCCGGACGGTTCGTCCATAGAGACGTTATCGGTAACGTGGCCGCCGATGATCACCAGGTCTTTGGTCACTGCCGGTGGCGACGTGGAGTAATAGCCGCCCGGAGCAAACGTACCCATGTTGGCAGTCAGGTCAACCGAACCCTTGTTGCCGAAGTCTTCACACATTTTGCCGGTATCGGCGTTCAGCGCGATCAGACGGGTGTCGGCAGTCGGCAGGAAGATTCTGCGTGGGCATGCATTTGAAGTGGCGCTGGCTGCGCCCGGTGCTGCCGGGCTTTGTGCCGGGGCGCTGGCTGCATAGGCTGCGTCGTCATGATAAGTGACGCCACGGCAGGTCATGTGCGCCCAGCCTTTGAAGTTTTTCGCATTCTGGGTGCTGAGTTTCGGGTCGAAGCGCCAGATTTCCTTGCCCGAATCCGGATCAAGTGCGATCACCTGGCTGTGCGGCGTACACACGTAGAGCATGCCGTTGACCTTGAGTGGTGTGTTCTCGGCAGTGGTTTCACCCGGGTCGTTCGGCCCAGGGATGTCGCCAGTGCGGAAGGTCCAGGCCGGTTCCAGTTTGTTGACGTTTTCCGGCGTGATCTGCGCCAGAGGCGAGTAGCGGTCACCGAATGCGGTACGGCCGTAGGACTGCCAGTCGCCGTCAGGCATGGCCGGAGCGGTGTTGGTGGTGCCGGCAGTTTCGCGGTCCAGCTGGCCTTCGATACGGCCAGGGTTGGTGAACTGGCTCGCCAGCGCGGTCAGACCGGCCAGCACGACAGCAACGCTCAGTGCGCCAGTGCCCATGCGCGCCGGGCCATTGCGCAGCAGTGGCTTGCGGAACCACGGCAGCAGCAGGACGATGCCCAGTGCGAACCACAGCGCCAGGCGTGGCACCAGTTGCCACCAATCGAGTCCGACTTCCCACAACGACCATACAGTGCTCGCGAACAGCAGCAGTGCATAAAGGCCCAGCGCAGCCGCGCGACCAGTGATCAGCAACACGCCGGTCACGGCGAAGCCGATACCGGCCAACAGGTAATACAACGAGCCATCCAGTTGCAGCAGTCGGGCACCACCGACCAGCAAGGCCAGCCCCATCAACAGGATCACCAGCCCGAGCAGGGTCGGCAACAGGCGATTTCTATTTGAAGCACCGTCAGTGCTCATAATGCGAATCTCCGCGAGAAGTAAGTAGTTGATATATTGTTTTCATGTACGCCGCCGACCCTGGCAGCATTCCTTGAGGCTGTTTATTGAAACGAATCACCGACGTTCGAATTCAACATCACACAGAACACGGTTGCCCATTCAGCGCGGCCCGGTCATTGATTCGTAGACCATTGCCGCCCGAATTCGTGCATAGGTGTTTATTCAACGGAGTCTCTTCAGAAAGGAAACCTGCAATCCTTAAACGCGCAATGATAGGACGCTAACGATTTTTCTAAAAGCGATAAACCTGACATGGATCATTGCAAGGTCGGCAACAGTGGCTCAAGTCGACTGTGTTTTATGAAAGCGCGGCGCTTACAATGGCAAACTTTTCGGGAAGACCTGCGCGCTCCAGGAAGCTGTTCAGGCTGCTATCCCTCTTCATCAGCTTCAAGGCTCATCATGACAACACCCAATTCCGATCCGCTGCACGGCGTCACGCTGGAGCAGATTCTCAGGGCTCTGGTCGAACATTACGAATGGTCCGGCCTGGCCGAGCGCATCGACATTCGCTGCTTCAAAAGCGATCCGAGCATCAAATCCAGTCTGACTTTTCTGCGCAAGACGCCCTGGGCGCGTGAAAAGGTTGAAGCGTTGTATGTGAAGTTGCATCGCGGCAAAGGCTGGTAACAGGCCCGCCAGAAAAGCCCGGCATGGACGCTGGAACTCAAGGATAACGATTGATGCACCGCGAACACTCAACTGCGCAGGGACAGCGCTACTACACCCTTGTTGCAGCCTGCCTCGGCTGGTCGGGGCTGGTCATCCAGCTGTACCTGATCTTCATTGGCCGTTATGCCGATCACGCCAGTCTGCTGGGCGGGCTAGTGCGGTTTTTAAGTTTCTTTACCGTACTGACCAACACCCTGGCAGCCGTCGCGCTGAGTTGTGCCCTGACGTCGCGGCAGTCGGCAGGCCACCGTTTTTTCCGGCACCCGGTGGTATGCGGCGGCATTGCGGTGAGCATTGCGCTGGTGGGCATCGCTTACAATATTCTGTTGCGCCATCTGTGGCACCCGCAAGGCTGGCAGTGGGTGGCCGATGAGTTGCTGCACGACATAATGCCGCTGGCGTTCGTACTGTACTGGTGGCTGTACGTGCCCAAAGGCGTGTTGCGCTTGAGCCATGTGCCGCTGTGGGCGATCTATCCGGTCATCTACTTCGCCTACGTCCTGCTGCGTGGCCACATGCTTGGTGACTACCTGTATCCATTCATCGATGTCGGCACGATCGGTTTTCCAAAGGCATTCATCAACGCGCTCGGCGTGCTGCTCGGGTTCTTGCTGGTTGCACTGTTGCTGCTTGGGGTCGACAGATGGGCGGCTCGTCGCACGATGTGAGTCGCCCAGGCTTGCCTATTCTTCAGTGCCGTCCAGCTTCCAGTAGCCAGCGGCCTTGACGAAATCCTCTTGCAGGCCGAACTCATCGAGCAGCACGCGACGCAGCTTGCGTGACAGCGCGGATTCAGTCGCGACCCACGCGTACAGCTTGCCCTCTGGCATCTCCAGGCGACGCGTGACATCCACCAGATTCTGCTCACCGCGTACGATCCAGATCACGTCGACCTGTGCGGCGCTGTCGAACACCTGCTGTTCCTGCGGGTTGGCCACTTCGACCACCACCAGCGCTGCACGGTTGGCGGGCAGCGATTCCAGGCGTCGAGCGATGGCGGGAATCGCCGTTTCATCGCCGATCAGCAGGTAGCTGTCGAACATGTCCGGCACCACCATCGAACCCTTTGGCCCTGCGATGTGCAGAAATTGCCCCGGTTCAGCCTGAGCCGCCCAGGTGGCAGCCGGGCCTTCGCCATGCAGAACGAAGTCGATATCCAGCTCACCGCTGCTTTCGTCATAGCGACGCGGGGTGTAATCGCGCATCGGTGGACGTGGTGCGTCCTTGTCGCTGGTAGCGGTCAGGTCTTCCAGGGCTGCCTGTTCTTGCGCTGTCTGCGGGAAAAACAGTTTAACGTGGTCGTCTGTGCCCAGACTGATGAAGCCTGCCAGTTCCGGGCCCTGCAAGGTAATGCGGCGCATCAGCGGAGTCAGCTCTGTGACTCGCAACACTTTTAGTTTGCGACGCTTGATTTCATGCATGACGCGATGGATTGACTGGGGCGAATTCATGCCGACTCCTCCGAGGTAGGTTGAGGCCCATCGACGACAGCCTTGGCCGTGCTGTTGAGCAGTTCGCTGACCCGCAGAATCTCTTCCGGGGTCCAGCGGCCGTGGTGCATCTGCAGCGCGTGGCGCAGGTTGTGCACCGCTTCGTGGATTTCCGGCGGACGATCGTGGCCGCGCAGTGAGCGCTTGCTGACATCGATGCGCATGCGCACACCTTCCAGCGCCACGGCCTGATCTTCCAGGGATTGGCGACCCGCATCGGTGATGGTGTAGAGCTTCTTGCCAGCCTGGGCATCGCCGACCACCATTTCGCTTTCTTCAAGAAACGTCAGGGTGGGGTAGATAACGCCGGGGCTGGGGCAGTACGCACCCTCGAACAGACCTTCGATCTTGCGGATCAGGTCATAGCCGTGTGCGGGCTGTTCGGCGATCAGTGCCAACAGCAGTAATTTCAGATCGCCAGGGGCGAAAACCCGAGGGCCACGTCCACCGCGTTCACGGCCTGGGCGTTTTTCAAAACCGTCGCGATCTTCACCTGGTTCACGAAGATGCGGCGGACGATGGTGGGGAGGGTGTTTATCTTCACGCATGTTTTTGATCTCTGGTTACAAGTTAGATATACCTTAAGATATATCTTATTGTAATCACAGAGCTGGCAGACGAGCGGTCATTGCCGGTCAAACACCCTTGGGCGGGTCGGCAAGCGGGGCATTGCACATCGCCTGTCCGTGGTTCTCCAGATAAGGCGTCAGGATCGGAGCCATACCTTTGAGTACCTGTACCGGCAATGCCGAGGTGAAGCGAAAGCCTTCGGCGGCGCGTCCCGGTACGAACGCGGTCAATGCGCCGAAGTGGTTGTCGCCGATATAAAACACAAAGGTCGCCGTGCGATTGATCGCCCTGGAACTGAGAATGCGTCCGCCTGCGCCGATGCTCTCGATCCTGTTATCACCCGTGCCAGTCTTGCCGCCCATCGCCAGCACGCTGCCGTCCTGCATCTTGAAGGTGCCTTGCACACGCTTGGCGGTGCCGCCATCCACCACCTGCGACAAGGCTTCGCGCATTGCCGCGGCAACTTCTGCTGGCAGCACGCGCTGGCCCAGCTCCGGGTTGATGGTCAGTTCGGTGTCGTAAGGTGTACCAGCTGCAAAATGCAGACTGTCGATACGCACGGGCGGCAAACGGATGCCGTCGTTCTGGATAATGCCGATCAGCTCGGCCAGCGCCGCCGGGCGATCACCCGAGCTGCCGATAGCTGTTGCCAGCGATGGCACCAGATGGTCGAACGGATAGCCCACGCGCTGCCAGCGCTGTTCGATATCCAGAAACGCTTCGACCTCCATCATGGTCCTTACGCGACTGTCGCGAGCGCTTTTGTGGCGACTCTTGAACAGCCAGCCGTAGACTTCCTGACGCTCGTAACGACTGGCGGCCACGGCGTCCTTGAATTGTGCTTCAGGTTGTTTGAGCAGGTAGCCCACCAGCCACAGTTCCAGCGGGTGGACGCGGGCGATGTAGCCTTGATCGGGCAAGTCGTAAGTGCCCGGCCCATAGCCCTTGTACAAGTCGGCAAGACGCTTGTCGGTCAGCTTCGAGGTTGCTTTCGGCTCATCCAGATGCGCACGGATGAACGCGTTGAACGTCGCTTGATCAGCCCCAGGCAGCAAGTAGCGATGTACGGCAGCCAAGCGGATGGCCGTGGGATGGATACCGTCCAGAAAAGTATCGAGGCGTTCCTGAGTGGTCTTTTCCTTGTAGCGTTTCCAGAAGCGCAGCAGGAAAACCGTGCCCTCGCGGTCGGCAAACTGCGTGAGGTATTCCTGACGGCGCGGGTTGTCGTCATCCTTGAGCAACTCGGCGCTGTTGTTGGGCGCCTGATACGTGCTGTAGCGCACCACATCGCGCATCAGGCGAATGAACGGCAGGTTGATCGACTCACGCAGCGACTCGCGCAGGGTGGGAATCCGCTCGTTGTCTTCGCGCCTGAAGTTATTGAAACGGTGCATGCCGCCACCGGTGAAGAACGCCTCTGCCGGGCTGGCCGAATAGGTGCGATCCAGCGCGGCCGAGAGCATTTTCGCCAGATCACGGTCCTTGTTCATCAGCAGGTAATCCACTGCCCAGCGAGTCAGCCGGTCAGGTTCTTCGACAGGCACCTTGCGCAGTTGCGCGGTACTCAGATTCCCATACCGCCCGTGCAGCTCGGCGATGATCTCCAGGTAAGTGGTCAGCACACGCATCTTCGCGGTCGAACCCAGTTCCAGCTTGCTGCCTTCGTTGATGTCGAACGGCTGATCAGTGCTGTCGGTCTGCACCCTGACCCGCGAGCCATCCACGCCGCGTTCGAACAGCGTGAAGCTATAGCGTACCTGGGTGGTACTGGCCGGGGTCAGCAGCCGCTCTCCCATCAAACCGGTTTTTGCAGCGAACTCAGGGTTGGCCAGGTCACGCAGGTACTGGCTGACGCTGCGCTGCAATTCGCCATGCAGGGTACTGGTGGCCGACAGATCAAGACGGTCCAGGTCGTAAAGCGGGCGATTGAGCAGGTTCGACAAACGAGTGCGCGCGACACTGATGCCTTTATTGGTTTCGATAGGCTGAATGGTCGGCTGCTGCGCCCAGTCGCGGTAGGTGACCTGGGCTGCCAACGCGGCATCGGCCAGCGGTTGATCAATGACATTGGCTTGGGCCAGCAGACGTAGATGGCTGTCGGTCAGGTCCGCCAGTTCCAGGCGGCCCTTGGCCAGATAGTGCGACGGACGACGCTGGGCAATGACCAGTGACAGCACTTCGCGCAGGGCGAGCGCCTTATCGGCCAGCCGCTGTTTGTCTGTGGGGCTGGAGGCCAGTAAGTCATTGGTTTTGGCAAAATCCGCACCGAACCACACCCGCAACCCTTCGGCCAGCCCATGCACTTCACCGTGCCCCGGCACCGCGGACAACGGCACACTGTTCAGATAATCACGCACCACCCGCTGGCGTACCGCGAGGGTCTCGGTGCCCGGTTGATAGGCGCGAACGCTGGCGGAAATCATCTGCCGCAACTTCTCGGAACCCGACAGCGTCAGCCCGTCGGGTGAATGGCGATATTTTTCCAATTGAGTGGCAAGCGTACTGCCGCCAGCCGACTGGCCGGGGAGGGCGAACATCTTCGCCAGTTGCGACCACGCGGCCTTCACGAAGCGTGGCCAGTCCACTGCCGGGTTGGCCAAGGGTTGCTGCGGGTCCAGCAAGTCGCGGTTTTCGATAAACAGCAGGCTGTTCACCAGCAGTGGCGGAATAGCGGTAAAGGTCGGATAAAACTGCTGCGGGTATCTGAACTCATACAACGGTTCGTTTCGGCAATCAGTGATCGACAGGCCAGCCTGGGTCTTTTCCTCGTAAGGCACGAAGAAGCCATGCTGAACGTAGCGCATCAGCTCTGGTGAGAAACGGGTCTGGCGAGTAATCACATAATCGCGCTTGAGCAGACGCTGCAGGAACTCATCCAGCGACGAATAGCCCAGGCGCCTGTCGAACGGCCCGTCACCGGGATACACCACGTCATGGCTCGGCCCAGGCTGCATCGAATAACTCAGGCTCGCGGCAAAGCGGCTGAACTCCCGCGCCTGCAGCCTTGAACTGCGGCTCTCCACCGTTATTGCAACACCCAGCGCAACGCAGGCCAGCACCACAATCACCCAAAACACCCGCCACCCGTATCGCTTGCGACGCGGACGCTTTGGCGCGCGTGGGTCATCCTGGCGGTCAGCTGACAGCGCTTCATGCTTGCTATCGGAATGCCGAAATACGCCCATAGTCGATTGTCCGGTCATCCTTTCAACGCACCTGACCCAAGCTTAGACGCTGGATGGGAATGTGGGGGGAATTGTGTGGTGGTTTTCGAGATTGGCTGAGACGATGCCTGGACTGGCATGGCTTGTATGCATTTTCGTCTAAGCACAGGGTTTGACTGAAAAAATATCAGTCATAGATAAGCGCCTGAAAAGCATTCTTTATAAATCAAGGCGTTGGACTTATAAAATATTATTGGTTATTTGTAGGACGTTTCCGATAATTGTTTCCAACGCTTGATCTCGAATTAAACAGGTGATTACGTCCGGTTTTGTCAGTGGCAATGATGCCCTGATTAGCTAATCCCTATCGAGATCAACAAAATGAAAAACAAGAAAAACAAGGCAGGTCGTGCGTTTGTGTCTGGATTGCTCTTGGCAATGTCTTATCACGCCATGGGTCAAGTAGAAGGAGCTCCTGTCGTCAGTCAACAACCAATGTTGCAGGAACAGGCTGTACAAAACCCAAGCCATTCGAATCCTGTGGTGCTGTCGGACAAGATTCATCAGATCAGTCATATTCTGGAGAATACTTCGGCAGTTCATCAGTATAATTTCACCGCTGCGCGCGGCCAGAACGTACTGATTACAACGCCGGATTCGGATTACGACCAGAAATGGAGGTTGGAGTATCAGGTTGATGGCGGCCGGTGGCAGCCCAAGCGTCATTCATCGGCGCAGAGAATCGAAGGGCTTAATCCTGGTTCACAAGTCAATATACGTATTGTCGCGACTGACGGTGCCAGGTTTGATACCACTGATTACAGCGTGGTGTTTGGCTCGTTTCCTCATATGCGTTATGACTTGCACCACGAAGAGGGCTTCAGGTTGATTCCGTATGGTTTCACCAAACCCGCTTTTCTGGCGACTCAAGCGCTCACAGAGGCAATGCTCGAGGTTACGTTTACCGACAGCAAGGCTTTTCCGCTGGAGGGCGGTGTATTTGATTTCGAGCTCAGTATCAAACATCACCAGGCTAACGGACAATACACCTCGGACAGTTCGGGGAAAATAATACAGCGGGTAACGTTTAAACGCTGCGAGGGCGGCTTGCTCGCTGATAATTTCACTCACCTGAGTGAAAACGGGCGAGAAACCTGGAGTACTCGCTACGAGCCAAAAAAGTATTGGGCTAATAATAGGCTCGCTGAGCAATTGGCGGATAAACCTCATGTGTACAATTTGGGGCTGATTTGCAATCGCTGGCTGATCAACTGGTCAAGGAGCTGACTTAAAAAACGCTCTGTCTGCCGTAGGCGCTACAGAGCGTTTTCTGACCATCAGGCCCTTGTATCGATCAAGTGTGTCGAACCTTTTTCTGCTTTTTCTTTGATCTGACTTATCCAGATTTCACTAGGGTCATCTTTTTTGCTGAGTGCTATTTTTCCAAGATCAATGATGTTTTGAAAATTTAGCAGGTCAAGTTTATAGGTTCCTTTGAATGTGTCTGTGTCATGGTCAGCCAGCGTCATGAGGATTTTGGCATGCGTGATCGCAGCATCCTTGAGGTGGGTTTTTTGGTTGATGGCATCTGATAAATACTTGATTTCATTGATGCCTAACTTATCGTCCAAGTCTATTATTTTAAGCTCGGCATCATCGCCTATCGTATAGCTGAAATTTTTACCCGTCAGGTCGGGGCGCAAATCTATAAGCTCCGCTCTGAACTCTTGGTAGAAACAGGATTGTAATTCCGACATGAGCAATGCATCCACATTAAGGTGCTCTAGATAAAGCTCTTTTGTCATTGGGCGAATGACTTTTTTAGTCGGGTCTCTCTCGTCGGGATGATTGGAGGTGAATTGCAGCCACGGCTCTTCCTCACGCGTGTAGAAAGCATTTGCAAACTCTTCTTTTTTACTCAGTGCCGGTTTATCCTCAGGCGATCGTGTGAGGGGTTCTGTTTGGAGGGGGTTCAAGGGACGTGATGGAGGAAGTAAAAAGTCGGAAGTAATAGTGCTAATGTACATTTTCTGCTCCTTGCTGAATAATTGTATCGTTCTTGTTATCGGTAAATGAACGAGATTCTTGGGCTGATAAAGCTGTGGGATAAATCCTGCTTACAGGCTTTGTGTGATTTGCGTCACGAAACAATGGCATGCCACTGGCTATTTCGAGCGAAATATCAACGGCCTGTATTTGCATTCATCAAACGTGCACATCAACCAGAGGTTTTGGTTCTTCCTCACGCTTCGGCGCATAGCGCTCGATCTGGTAAATAATCGTGTCCATGAAATTGCCAATATGGTTGCGGCTGAAGATCTGTCCGTAGTCGATGACTTTGCTGTAACTCTCCAGATTGAGGGTGTGCTGGTTACCGAATTTTTCCGTGTAATGGTCGAGTAGCGTCATCACAATTTTTGCGTGCGCACGCAGATCCTCTTTCAGTTGTTGACGTTCGTTCAGCTTCTCGGTCAGGTACGTGAACTCCGCCGGCGTGAGTACCTCGTCCGGGTCGGTCACCTGAATGTCCTGATTAAAGCCCAGCGTGAAGCCGAAATGCTTTTTTGACAGCTCTGTATTGAGGTAAAAAAGCTGCTGCTTGAAATCGTGGAAGTTGTCGTACATACGGCATATGGTTTGGTCAAAATCCTTAATGTGGTTTTCCAGATACCTGGCTCGGATATCTTTTGCTTCCTTTTCAGACATGTTCTCTAAAATAGCGCGTCCTGCCGCCGAATTTTTGTAGCTGGAAAACCAAGGTGTCTCTTCGGTCGTATAGAATTCAGCGTTCGGGTCACGCGGTTTTTTTTGTTCTGGCTCTGTAGGGAGCTTGTTCAAAGGGGGCGAGGCTATCTCGTTTTTTTTATCAAACAGGGTTTGCCATTCTTGTGCGGAGATGTAGTTAGGGCCGATATTCATTGTGCACCTGATTTTCTGTAGTCAATTTACTAACGGCACGAACAGGGAAAACTTGCGCTGAGAAGAGTGTAGGAATATTCCCAGGTTGCTGGGGTGGCAATTGTTTTGTAGGAAGTTTCTTTGTTTTTCGTTTTGCTATTGACCTTGAGATTGGATTTCTATTACGTCCTATTTTAGTTGTTTTATTAATATTAGGAGCGTCACATGAATAATCTCAAGGCAGCAAAGATTTTGGCATTTTCGTTGTTGGCATGCGCTTTACACCCGCAAGCGATAGCACACGAAGTGGGGCGGAATATTTTAAATGGGCAGGCAAGTGAGGCGGAAGTTTTAGAGGGATCTGGCGAGGTTAGAACGGAAGAGGCAGTAGAACCTAAATTTACTGAGCTGCCTGACAAATTTAATATTATCAAGGATTCATTGGTAAGCGCAGCGGACAGCCACTATTACGGCTTCACAGCATTGCGCGGGCAAAAGGTGTTGATTCAAGGGCATCTGTCCGGATCTGCTCAGTTGGAAATTCACGATGGCGCTAAATGGAATATGCTCGCCAGTGGTCAGAAAATGGTGCTCTCTTCTTTGACTCTTGGGCAGGATGTAATTGTTCGGGTGTCTCATAACGAGTCCAGTGCTTTTGTACAAGGTTCTACCTATGGCCTGATACTGGGTTCATTTCCAAAGGTCACCTATGCTCGCCTGCGAGATCAGCCATATGGTATGTCAAGAATACCTCCGGATGCGTCTACCCTGGGGCCGTTATCTGCTCAAGGAATAAGTAACGTTGTTCTGGAGATTGATATGACTGATTCGACAGGGACGCCCCTGGAAGGGGGCATTGCGTCATACTCAATTGATCTGCCGAAGTCCGATAAGTCTCGTCCCACTGGCCTTGTGAAGACTGACGCATCCGGTAAAGTCCGCACAGTGGTAGATATTGGCCGCTGCGTCGGTGGTAACGATGCAGATGTTTTTGCAGAGAAAGACAGATGGACACATATTTGGCGCACCCAATATTTTGAAGGTGGTTGGGTGGTGGATAATCCGTATGCTTTAAATACTGGCCTTGACACACCTCATCCTGATAAAGGGCAAGTCGGACATATCTGTCATCAGAGACTGATCAAAAGTACCCCGTAAGTAAATGTGTAAAGAAGACTGGCAAATGCGTTTTGCCAGTCTTTGTATTTGCAATGCTCCTTCCTTTACACCGCTATGGCGGCCTTATATCTCCCCAGCCGCTTATTCAATTCCAACCCATTGGCCATCAACATCATCAAGCCCAGCCCGACAATCGCGGTAGTCACCTGCATAGGCCATGTATCACCTGCCAGTGCGTTTGCCATGTCTGCCAGTGGCGCGAGCAATACGCCCAGGCAGAATACTTCCAGCGAATAACGGCCCATGCGGCAGGTCTGGCGGGCGGGCCAGTTTTCGAGCCAGGCGCTTGAGGTCGGCAGCAGTCGGGCGACGACGTAGACCAGTGCAAGGAAGTGCAGCAGGCGCGCGGGTGCTAGGTCGGTCTTGCTGATGGGGTACAGGGCGTCGAGGTGCAGGGTCGAGACGATTGCAGTGTGCAGGCCGGGCCATTTTTCGCTGAAGGTCAGCATCCCGGCGATCAACACGTAGATGGCGGCCATCAGGAACAGCGGTTGTTGGCGCAACGGAGAGTGTACGGCGGGTGTGGCTGTTTCGCTGCGCAATGCACAGGCACCGCCGAGAATGAACAGCAACTGCCAGGCCACCGGATTGAAATACCACACGCCACCGCCTTCATAGGCACGCAGGTTCCAGCCGAACAACGGCACCATCAGGTACAGGGCAATCGACAGGCCGACCGCCAGTTCCAGTTTGCGCAGCATCAATGGCAAGGTCAGCGGCAAGGTCAGCAACAGCACGATATACAGCGGCAACGGGTCGGTCAGGTTGGGCTTGAAACGCAGCAACAGTTCATCGGCCAATGCCTGTTGCGGGTTGCCGACGAAGTATTCAAGGCCCATCTGCTGGACCATGTCGCGCGTCTCGACATGATTGTTGGCGACGAAGACGATGCCCATCAGCAGGGTCAGCAGAAAGATATGCACCACATACAGCACCCAGGTGCGGCGCAGGATCCGCACGCCAGCCACCAGCATGCCGTCGCGCCGGGCGATGCGTCCATAGGCCAGGATCGATGCGTAACCGGCAAGAAAGACAAAGATTTCCGCTGCGTCGCTGAAGCCGAAGTTGCGTACGGTCAACTGCGCGAGCGGGTTGTCCGGCACGTGATCCCAGAATATGAAGATCAGCGCCAAGCCGCGAAAGAAGTCGATTCGATGATCGCGTCCGTTAGTCATAACGGTGGACTCTTGAAAGTGCTAATGAGTAAAGATCGGCCACAGAGGCTCAGGTTCCAGGCCAGCGACCAGTGACGTTCGGCGGCGCGGCAGGGTGCCGTTAATTCGGCCCGATTGCAAAAGCACGCTATTACAGAATGTCTCTGGCGCGCTGGTTCTGGCGGTTTCAGGACGACAGTTGCTGCACGCGCGCGTTCGATCAAGCTCGCCAATGATAGCAATCAACAGCAATCATTCTCATCTTCTGTTATGTTACTGTATAACGATTGCAGTCAACTCACTGGAGAGCTAATCATGAAACCCGACATCCATCCCGCTTACCGTACTGTGCTGTTCCACGATACCGCTGCCGACGTCTACTTCCTGATCGGCTCGACCGTAGACACAGACCGTACGCAGCAGCACACCGACGGCAACACCTATCCTTATGTCGCGCTAGACGTGTCCAGCGCCTCGCACCCGATGTATACCGGGCAGCAGCGCAAGACCACCAACGAGGGCCGGATCGCGGGTTTCAACAAGCGTTTCGCCACCTTCGGCTCTGGCGGCAAGAAAGAAACCGCAGCGGCTCAATGAGCTGTCTGACCTCCCGGTGATGGGCATTTCGCATGGATTGCCCACCACCGGGGTTTTTTTTGCCTGAATTCCAGGCGTATGGCCAATCATCTGCTGGACTAACAGCCAACATTGCTTTTATCTTCGCGGCCTGAAAAACAGGAGTAACCGCTTTGAAAAAGTCAGTCGCCATCGTTTTCGGTGGGCAATCCAGCGAGCATGAGGTTTCGTTGCAGTCGGCACGCAACGTGATCAATGCGATTGATCGTGAACGCTATACGCTGACCCTGATCGGCGTCGACAAGCTGGGCCGCTGGTTGCGCTTCGACGAGGCCGACTACCTGCTCAATGCCAATGATCCTGCGCGGATCAAATTGAGTGCATCCGGCAAGCAGTTGTCGCTGTTGCCTGGCAGCACTGGTGGCCAGTTTGTCGAGGTCGAGACAGGCAAGCCACTGGCAGCCATTGACGTGGTATTTCCGCTGATCCACGGCGCGTTTGGTGAGGACGGTGCGTTGCAAGGCGTGCTGCGCATGCTGGCCGTTCCGTTTGTCGGCGCTGACGTACTCGCCTCGGCGGCGTGCATGGACAAAGACGTGACCAAGCGTCTGCTGCGCGATGCAGGCATTGCTGTCGCGCCGTTCATGGTGCTCAGCCGTGGGGAAACCCTGTCGTTCGCCGATGCAGCCACGCAGTTGGGCCTGCCGATGTTTGTCAAACCGGCCAATCAAGGCTCGTCGGTAGGCGTCAGCAAAGTGTCTGACGAGGCCGGCTTCGTGGCTGCACTGGCATTGGGTTTCGAATTTGACCACAAGCTGCTGATCGAGCAGGGCATCGTCGGCCGGGAAGTGGAGTGCGCGGTACTGGGTAACTTCGATGCGCAGGTCAGTGTCTGTGGCGAAGTGATTGCCAACGACGAGTTCTACGCCTACGACACCAAGTACCTGAATGGTGATCAGGCGCGCATCGCGATACCCGCCGAGTTTCCTGCCGATCTGAGTGATCAGGTGCGTGAAGTCGCGTTGCAGGCTTACAAGGTGCTGGGTTGCGCAGGGCTTTCGCGGGTCGATTTCTTCGTTACCGACACGCGTGACATCATCATCAATGAGGTCAACACGCTGCCTGGCTTCACTTCCATCAGCATGTACCCCAAGCTCTGGCAGGCCAGCGGTCTGACCTACGCCGAACTGATCCATCGCCTGATCGTGCTGGCCCTTGAGCGCGCTGATCAGGCGCGTTTGCTGAAAACGGAAATCTTTGCATGAAGATAATCCGCATCGCGGCGGCGCTGCTGATCGGCACAGACGGCCGGACCCTGCTGGTGCGCAAGCGCGGCACTCAGGCATTCATGCAACCGGGCGGCAAGATCGAACCTGGCGAACCGGCACCGCGGGCGCTGGCCAGGGAGCTTGAAGAAGAACTCGGGCTGATCATCGATCCGCAGCAGGCGCTGTTTCTCGGCGAGTTCGTTGCACCGGCTGCCAATGAGCCAGGTTTTGAGGTGTGTTGTCAGCTTTACGAGGTCAGATCTGATGCCCAGGTTCTGCCCGCCGCCGAGATCGAAGAAGTACTCTGGGTCGGCACAGACAGTCTTGCGGATGTGCATCTGGCTCCGCTGACACGCGACCTGATCCTGCCGTTGTACCGCCAGCGGCAAACCCGAGCGAACTGAACCCGTGTCGTCCTGTGCCTTGGCGCAGGACGATACTGTCAGCGAACCACGCTAACCCCGTCCAGCGTCGAAAACGAGGTGTCCTTGGCGGTCAGCAGGAAATCGCGCATGTACGGCGCGTCGAGCATGTCGGCGCGAATACCGGCATACAGCGTTGCGAACAGCCCTTTCTCACCCAGGCGCTTGGCCTTCACATAGCCGCGTGAGCTGTATTCATGCAGCGCCCAGTGCGGCATCCCACAGACCCCGCGTCCGCTGGCGACCAGTTGCATCATCATCACCGTCAATTCCGAGGTTCGTACCTGTGCAGGCTCGATATCGGCGGGCTCCAGAAAACGGGTAAAGATGTCCAGTCGGTCGCGCTCCACCGGGTAGGTGATCAGCGTTTCGCTGAGCAGGTCTTCTGGAACAATGTACGGCCGGCCCGCCAGCGCGTGTTGATTGGCCACCGCCAGCATCGCTTCATAGGTGAACAGCGGCACGTAGGTGATGCCGGGCAATTCCAGCGGGTCGGACGTCACCACCAGGTCCAGGTCACCACGCGCCAGCGCGGGCAATGGTGCAAACGAGAAGCCGGAAGACAGGTCCAGTTCGACCTCGGGCCAGGCATCGCGGAACTGGTCGATGGTCGGCATCAGCCATTGAAAACAGCTGTGGCATTCGATTGCCATGTGCAGCCTTCCCGCAGTGCCGCCTGCCAGACGGGCGATGTCACGCTCGGCACTGCGCAGTTGCGGCAGCATGGAATCGGCCAATTGCAGCAGGCGCAGACCGGCGCTGGTAAACCGTACCGGTTTGGTCTTGCGCACAAACAGCGGCATGCCCATGCGCTCTTCCAGTTCCTTGAACTGATGGGACAGCGCCGACTGCGTCAGATGCAGGCGTTCGGCGGCCTCCACAAGGCTGTCGGCCTCGCGCAGGGCGTGCAGGGTTTTGAGGTGGCGTATTTCAAGCACCGTCAGTGCTCCATGAGCAGTATTTGTGATCAACACGAAAAAAATGAGTTTGTCTCATGTTGTGTCAGCTGTCGACAATAGACCCATCTTTTATGGAGGACGCATCGTGGCCCTGACTCAATACCCTGACTATTTTCACATTGGCGCAGACTGTGAATTGCAGCACGCTCTGCAGGCTTTCTGGAAACAGGATCAGGGTGTTTCGACAACTGACGCCGAACTGCGCACCTGGTTGATGGCGCGTTACCCGCGGCAGGTGCCACACCTGAAACGCGACCAGCGTTTTCAGCCTGATTGGGCACCGCTGCTGGCGAGCGTCGCTGAAGCGTGCGAGCAAGGCCGCAAGCCCGCATTGATCGGTCCTCTGACACTGCTCTGGCTAAGTGACGTTCAGGGTGACCAGGTAGATCGCCTCGACCTGCTGGAGCATCTGCTGCCGGTGTATGGCGAGATCTTCGGGCGTCTGGCGGCGCGCGGTGTCGAGTGGATTCAGATCGACGAACCGATCCTGGCGCTCGATCTGCCGCTGGCATGGAGCAACGCCTTCGAACGTGCCTATCACATTCTTCAGTATTCGCCGTTGAAGAAGCTCATTGGCCTTTATCACGGTGACCTGCGGCCCAACCTGGGTGTCGCGGCCTTGTTGCCGGTTGCAGGGTTGCATCTGGACAGCGTGACCGAACCGGAGCTGCTGGCTCCGGTGTTTGATCGTCTGCCGGTTTACAAGGTCCTGTCCTTGGGCGAGTGCGACACGCATTCGGGCTGGCACCAGGAGTCCCTCCTCGAAGCGCGCGCCCGTTTTGGAGAAAACCTGATGGTGGCGGATCAGTTCGCCGCGTAACGCAACACCCGATTAACGACCACTCAGCGCCATTCATCAAACTGTCACGCAAGTGTGGCAGCGCGCTTGGCGAAACATCATCAGACTCGCGGCCCACTGGGGATCTGTTTTTTGGTGTTTTTCATGCGGGTTTTAATTTTTCTGGCCGCGCTTCTGTGCGGCTTGCCGTCTTTTGCGGCCGATCGTTGTGATGTCGATGTTCCTGTACAGCATGCTGACCTTAAAGAGGTACGAATTGCCTATCAAAGCATCGGCAGTGAGTCCGACCCTGCCTTGCTGTTGGTAATGGGCCTTGGCGGGCAGTTGATTCATTGGCCGGACGAGGTTGTGGTTGCGCTGTGTCAGCAGGGCTACCGGGTGATTCGCTACGACAATCGCGACGTCGGTCTGTCTACCTGGGTGCAACAGCCAGCCGAGGCCAACCTGACCTTTGAAGTGCTGCGCTACAAGCTGGGCCTGCCGGTCTCTGCGCCGTATTCGCTGACCGATATGGCCGATGATGCCTTGGGCCTGATGGACGCCTTGCAGATTCGCCAGTTTCACGTTCTTGGCGCGAGCATGGGCGGCATGATTGCCCAGCACCTGGCCGATCTGGCCCCGTCGCGGGTCGAAAGCCTGACGCTGATCATGACCAGCTCCGGTGCGCAGGGCTTGCCTATGCCCAGTGCGGCGTTGATGCAACTGCTGGCGCGGCGCGGCGCACCCAACCGGGAAATGGCCATCGAGCAGCAGGCCGATCTGCTTGCAGCGCTGGGCAGCCCGCAGGTCAAGGATGATCGCCAGCAATTGCTGCATCAGGCTGCGGTGTCCTACGACCGGGCCTTCAATCCCGAGGGCGTCAAGCGTCAGATCATGGCGATTCTGGCCGAGCCGAGCCGGGTGGAGTTGCTGAACCGTCTGCGCCTGCCGGTTCTGGTGGTGCATGGCACGGCTGATCCATTGTTGCCGGTCATGCATGGTGTGCACGTGGCCGCGCATATTCAGGGCAGCCAGTTGCGCCTGATTCCGGGGCTGGCGCACCGTTTTCAGGAAGCCTTCAAGGCACCGTTGCTCGGGGCGGTGCTGCCGTACCTGAAAGCCCAGCATGAAGACGGTCGCAGCCTTGCCCAACTGTAAACCCTGCCCGGTTGTCAGGCACTGACAGAGGTGTATCGTATGGCCCTTGCTTATTGAATCTGCTGACTGAAAAGGGCCGACATGACGACTGCACTGAAGATCGATTTCATCTCCGATGTTTCCTGCCCCTGGTGTGTCATCGGCCTGCGCGCGCTGGATCAGGCGCTGGAGGCGCTGGGTGATGAAGTGCAAGCGCACATCCACTTCCAGCCTTTCGAGTTGAACCCGAACATGCCTGCCGAAGGGCAGGACATCAAAGAGCACATCGCCGAAAAATATGGCTCTACGCCAGAACAGATCGAAGGTATTCACGAGACAATTCGTGAGCGCGGTGCCGAGCTGGGCTTCACCTTTGCCAAGGGCGAGCGACGTATCTACAACACGTTCGATGCTCATCGCCTGTTGCACTGGGCCGAACAACAAGGCAAGCAGTACGCATTGAAGCAGGCGCTGTTCGAAGCCTATTTCAGTGACCTGAAAGACCCGTCCAGCCACCAGACTCTGGCAGACGTAGCGCAGAAGGTCGGCCTGGACCGTTTGCGTGCTCAGGCCATCCTCGACAGCGGCGAGTACACCGCAGAGGTCCGCGAAGCCGAGCAACTCTGGACATCCCGCGGTATCACCTCCGTGCCGACCATGGTCTTCAACGACCAGTACGCGGTATCGGGCGGGCAGCCGGTTGAAGTGTTCGTCAGCGCGATCCGGCAGATGCTCAGCGAGTCGAAGTAAGGTACTGCCTGAGCGGGATCGGTGTCGTGCGGACGCCTATCGTTCCGCACGCTCCAGCGTGGGAATGCAGTGGGTGACGCTCTGCGTCACAGATCTGCGCGATACCGCACACTCAAGATTGGACACAGTGCTCAAAGCCCGTATTTCTTGACCTTGTCGAACAAGGTGGTCTTGGCCATGCCCAGTTCCTGACTGGCCTGGCTGAGGTTGCCGCCGCTGCGTTGCAGGGCCTCGCTGAGCAGGGATCGTTCGAAGGCCTCAACCGCTTCGGCAAACCCCAGGCTTTGATTTTCACTGACCGTGCCTGCCTGTTTGAACGCCGGCAGACCCAAGGCAAACCGCTCGGCTACGTTGCGCAGTTCCCTCACGTTACCCGGCCAGTCGTGGCTCATCAGGCTTGAACTGGTCTGTCTGTCCAGCGTCGGCGGCTCACGGTCGAAGCGCAATGACGACAACTGCAGGAAGTGTTCGAACAGTTGCAGAATGTCTTCGCGGCGCTCACGCAATGGCGGCAGCTCCAGCGTGACGACGTTCAGACGGTAATACAGGTCGCTGCGGAACTGACTGGTCTTGCTCAGTGCATTGAGGTCGGATTTGGTCGCCGCAATGACCCGGCAATCCACTGCAACACTTTGGTTCGAACCAAGCCGCTCCAGAGTTCGTTCCTGGAGGACGCGCAACAGTTTGATCTGCAGGTTGACCGGCATGCTTTCCACTTCATCGAGAAACAGCGTGCCATTGTGGGCGTGTTCGATCTTGCCGATGCGCCGCTTGCCCGCGCCGGTAAATGCATTGGCTTCGTGACCGAAAATTTCCGACTCGAACAGGCTTTCTGCCAGCCCGCCGCAATTGAGTGCCACGAACTGACTGTCCTTGCGTCGGCTGAAGTCGTGCAGGCAGCGCGCGACGAGCTCCTTGCCGGTGCCGGTCTCGCCTTCGATCAGCACATTGGCCGACGTATCGGCGACGTTGGTAATCAATGCACGCAGGTTTTGCATGGCGGGGGAGCGGCCGATGATTCGGCCTTCCAGCGAATCGCGTTCGGCCAGTTGCTTGCGCAACGCCCAGACTTCCCGGGCCAGCCCGCGCTGCTCCAGCGCGCGCCGGGTGACGTCGACCAGGCGCTCGGGAGAAAAGGGTTTCTCCATGAAATCGTAAGCACCATCGCGCATTGCGTTGACGGCCATGGTGATGTCGCCGTGGCCGGTGATCAGCACCACCGGCAGGCTGCTGTCACGCGCCTTGAGGCGGCTCAGTAATTCCAGCCCGTCGATACCCGGCAAACGAATGTCGCTGATGACGATACCGGCAAAATTGTCACCGATGCGCTTGAGGGCGTCTTCGGCGCTGGATACGCCTTCGCTGGCAATGTCTTCCAGCGCCAGCGCCTGCTGGCAGCCGAGCAACACATGCGGGTCGTCTTCGACGATCAGCACGGTCAGGTCGCTGTTGATGCTCATGGGTGTCGTCTCATGTCAGTCCACCTGGGCCGGGCCGCTCGGGCGATTGTCGGTCGGGGCATCGGGGACAAACGGCAGGCTCAGGACAAATGTTGTGCCGCCGTCACCTGGGTGCTCTGCGCTCAGGCTGCCCCCGGCTGCGGCGGCGAGGCTCGCCGACAGGGTCAGGCCCAGTCCCAGGCCTTGTTCGCCGGGTTTGGTGGTGAAGAAAGGTTCGAACAGGTGCTTGCGGGTTTCGGTATCGATGCCGTGCCCGTTATCACGTACCCGCAAGCGATAACGCCCGTCTTCAATTGACCCGGTGAGCCACAATTCGGGCGCTGGCTGGTTGAACATGGCGTCCAGCGCATTGCCGATCAGATTGACCAGGATCTGTTCCAGGCGGGTCTGGTCGATGCTCAGGGTGGCGTCGACGAAGTCTCGGTGTAACGTCAGGCCAGACTGCTCCAGGCGTACGCCCAGCAACTGCGCCGCAGCCTCGACGGCCTTGCTCAGTTGCGCCTGGCCCTGATCGTCGCCGCGTCGGGCGAATGCGCGCAGGCTGGCGGTAATGCGGCCCATGCGGTCGACCAGATCATTGATGGTGCGCAGGTTGGCACTGGCGGTGTCCAGCGCGCCTCGCTCAAGAAAACGCACGGTATTGCCGGACAAGGTGCGCAATGCCGCCAGAGGCTGGTTCAATTCATGAGCGATGCTGGTCGACATCTGGCCGATGGCTGCCAGCTTGCCAGCTTGCACCAACTCGTCCTGGGCTCTGCGCAGGGTGTCTTCAGCCTGTCTTCGTTCGCGAATCTGCGCCTTGAGGCGTTCGTTGCTGGCTCGCAGGTGTTCGGTACGCTCGGCGATCTTGCGTTCCAGCTCATTGTTCGCAGCCTGCAGCGCCTCTCTGGCCGCCAGTCGGGTCGAGATCACCTTGCGCCGCTCGTTCCAGGCAATCAGCAGAAAGGTCACCAGGGCGCAGGCCACAGCTACCAGCATGCCCTGATTGGCCGCTTCACGGCGCAGGTCTTCCAGTGGCGTAAGCAGCGTCAGATGCCAGGCGGTATCGCTCAGCGGACGGCTCTGGGCCAGATAACTGACCTGCTTGTGCTCCCGATCGACGCTGACGTTGGCCGGGAAAACAAGCTTTTCGACGCCTTCGGAGAGGGTTTCCCGTTCCAGTGGCACCAGTTCGTTAAGCGGCCACCAGTAATATTGCAGGCTGCGGGCCAGGCGTTCCTTGACCTGCGGGGTGAGCGGTCGTACTGACTTCAGGCGCCGAGCCGGGTCGCTCGAGAGGATGATGATGCCGTTCTCGTCGCTGACAAACGCCTCCAGGCGAGCACGCTGCCAGCGTTCTTCCAGTGCTTCCAGGCGTACTTTGATCACGGCGACGCCGATGATCCGGCCTTTGTCTTCCAGCCCGTGGGCCAGGTAGTAGCCCGATTCGCCCGTGGTGGTGCCGATGCCGTAAAAACGGCCGGGCAGTCCGCGCACCGCGTCCTGAAAATAGGCGCGGAAGGACAGGTCTTCACCCTGATAGCTGTCGGAATCACGCCAGTTACTGGTGGCCAGCACCCGACCGGTGGTGTCCATCACATAAATGGCGCGGCTGCCGCTGCGTCGGTTCATCCCTTCCAGATAACGGTTGACCTGCTGCTGAAGCTCGGGACTTGGCTTGTTGAGCAACTGCGACACGCTGGATTCAAGCTCCAGCACGCTGGGTAAATAGGTGTATTTGCTGATTTCGCTCTCGACCGTGCGGGCATGTAGCTCCAGCTGGCGCTCACCGGTCTCGCGCAGGCTCTTGATACCGCTGTGTTCGCTTATCAGGTAGGCGATATAGCCCAGTCCGATCATCAGCATGAGGATCAGCGGCGGTAAAAACAGTTGGCGTATCAGACGAGGTTTCACGGCGAGTGATGGCGGCGCGGCGCGATACAGAGTGGGGTCGCATTTCATCACAGTCGTCCTGAACCGAACAGCTGCCCGCGAATGCGCGGGCAGCCGGCATTACCTAGTGCTGGAGAATCTTGGCGAGAAATTGCTGAGCGCGTTCCGAACGTGCGCTGACGTCACCGAAAAACTCTTCTTTTTCGCAGTCTTCGACAATCTGTCCCTTGTCCATGAAAATCACCCGATTGGCGACCTTGCGAGCGAAGCCCATTTCGTGGGTCACGCACATCATGGTCATGCCTTCGTGCGCCAGTTGTACCATCACGTCGAGCACTTCGTTGACCATTTCGGGGTCCAGCGCAGACGTCGGTTCGTCAAACAGCATGACCACCGGGTCCATCGCCAGGGCGCGAGCGATGGCAACACGCTGTTGCTGACCACCGGAAAGCTGCCCGGGATGCTTGTGCGCATGCTCGGAGAGACCGACGCGGTCCAGCAATTTCAGGCCTTTTTCGGTCGCTTCGGCCTTGCTGCGACCCAGTACCTTGATCTGCGCGATGGTCAGGTTTTCGACAATGCTCAGGTGCGGGAACAGTTCGAAGTGCTGAAACACCATGCCGACCCGCGAGCGCAGTTTTGGCAGGTTGGTCTTCGAGTCGGAAATCGATGTGCCGTCGACGACAATGTCGCCTTTTTGAAACGGTTCCAGCGCATTCACGCATTTGATCAGGGTCGACTTGCCGGAACCGGAGGGCCCGCACACCACAACCACTTCACCTTTGCTGACCTCGGTGCTGCAATCGGTCAGCACCTGGAAGTCGCCATACCATTTGTTGACGTTTTTGATGGAAATCATACGGCAAACCTTTTTTGCAGACGCTTCACCAGCAGCGAGGCGGCAAAGCTGATCGTGAAATACACCAGACCGGCAATGATCAGGAACTCGTTGGCGCGCCCGATGATGTCGCCACTGGAGCGCGATGCATTGAGAAAGTCCACAAGGCCCACGGTGTACACCAGAGAGGTGTCCTGGAACAGAATGATGCTCTGTTGCAGCAACAGCGGCGTCATCTTGCGAAACGCCTGGGGCAGGATGATCAGTCGCATCATCTGCGAGTAATTCATGCCCAGCGCCTGGGCTGCGCCCATCTGTCCTTTGGAAATCGACTGCACGCCGGCACGGACGATTTCGCAAAAGTACGCGGCTTCGAACATCATGAAGGCCACGACACAGGAAGCGAAGGCCCCGATGGGCGTGTCTTCACCGGTAATCCAGCGCAACACGAATGGCACTGCGAGGTAGAACCAGGTGATCACCAGCAGCAGCGGGATCGAACGGAAGTAGTTCACGTAAGCGCCAGCCACATTGGCCAGCAGCTTGTTTGATGACAGGCGCATCAACGCCAGCAAAGTGCCAAGCACCAGGCCGCCGACAACACCCATTGCCATCAGCTTGAGGGTCATGACCATGCCGTTCCACAGGCCGGGAATGGCCGGAACGATTCCAGTGAAGTCCATTATTTGCCCCCCAGCGAGATGAGTCCGGGTACAGCGACTTTCTTCTCGATCATGCGCATCAGCAGCATCAGGCTCATGTTCAGCGTGAAGTAGATGAGGGTGGCGAGCGTAAAGGCTTCAAACAGGTTGGCGGAAAACTCGGCGGTCTGTTTGGTCTGCGCGAGCAGCTCCATCAGGCCGATCAGCGACGCTACCGACGAGTTCTTGAACACGTTCAGGAATTCGGAAGTGAGCGGCGGAATGATGATCCGGTAAGCCTGTGGCAACAGCACGTTCCAGTAGATCTGCGGCAGCTTGAAGCCCATTGCACGCGCGGCCGATTCCTGGCCCTTTGGCAGTGCTTCAATGCCGGTACGCACCTGTTCGCAGACCCGTGCAGCGGTAAACAGACCCAGGCAGACCACCACGCTCAGGAACGCTGAGGTAGTCGGGTTGAGGTCCTGCTTGTACCACTCCTGCAGGTTTTCCGGCAGCAGGTCGGGCACCAGAAAGTACCAGATGAACAGCTGCACCAGCAGTGGCACATTACGGAAAACTTCCACGTATACCGTGGCAATACCCGACACCAGACGGCTTGGTACGGTGCGCATGACGCCCAGTACCGAACCCAGTATCAGGGCAATGATCCAGGCAACGACAGCAATGGCGATGGTCCAGCCCAGGCCGGATATGAACCAGTCCAGATAGGTCTCGCTGCCGACGCCGGTGGACTTGAAGAACACGCCCCAGTCCCAGTTGTAATTCATCAGGGTCTCCCCCTATTTTTCTATTTATATCGAGATGCACGCACTGTCGGACTTCGAGAGTGAGGAGCCGGTCCCGAACAGGTTTTGCCTGCCCGGGATGCGATCAGTTCAGGCTGGCTGAACCGGTTGCTCAGGCTTTCTTGTCTTCTGCGGCCTTGTCGGTCGGGTTCTGAATCAGTTCCTTGAGCTTGTCGCTCATCGGGAAATTCAGATTCAGTCCTTTAGGCGGGACGGGGGACATGAACCACTTGCTGTAGATGGCGTTGATGTCGCCAGACTTGTAGGTGGCAACAATGGCGTCATCCACTGCCTTCTTGAACGGGGCATCGCCCTTGCGGACCATGCAGCCGTAGATTTCGTAGGATTGCGCAGTACCGGTCACTGCCCAGTCATCCGGCTTCTTGGCCTTGGCCATCTCGCCGGCCAGCAGCGCGTCGTCCATCATGAATGCGACCGCACGGCCAGACTCAAGCATCTGGAAGGATTCGCCGTGGTCCTTGGCCGAGATCACGTTCATGCCCATCTGCTTGTCGGCGTTCATCGCCTTGAGGATGCGCTCGGAAGTTGTGCCCGCGGTGGTCACGACGTTCTTGCCTTTCAGGTCATCGAAGTCTTTGTAGCTGGAGTCTTTTTTCGACAGCAGGCGCGTGCCGACTTCGAAGATGCCGATGGAGAAGTCGACCTGCTGCTGACGCTCGACATTGTTGGTGGTAGAACCACATTCAACGTCGACGGTGCCGTTCTGAACCAGCGGAATACGGGTCTGAGACGTTACCAGGTTGTACTTGACCTTGAGGTCAGGCATGTCGAGGTCTTTCTTGATGGCTTCGACGATTTTCAGCTGGATGTCATGCGAGTAGCCCATCGGTACGCCAGAAGCGTCTGCGATGTAGGAAAACGGAATGGACGCGTCACGGTGGCCCAGCGTGATGGTGCCGGATTCCTTGATTTTCTTCAGGGTGCCGGTAAGTTCGGCGGCGAAAACCGGGGTGCTGATCAGAGCGGCAGTGATTGCTACGCCCAACAGATGGGGAACGATGCGCATTGATGAATCCTTGATTTCATTTTTATTGATGGGGCCGCAATGTGAGTCGGCCCTCTTCTTGGCGAATGCTTCAACGGCGTCCAGATCCAGACACACGCCCTGTCGAAACGCTCGGTTCAGAGTGTAGAGCATGAGTCGTGCCAAGCAGCTTGAATCAATCAAGGCTATGAATTTAAAGGATTTTATTCGTGGTTGAATGCGACGCCCGGAATCGAAGCGTCCGGGAAGCCGAATCAGGCAGAGCGAAATGTTCGGAAAACCGAATGCAGCCGGGTATTCAGGGGAGGGCGGTGCAGAGGAACAAACCTGTTCGCCGCGCGATGGACGAACAGGTGGTATGCGAGCTATCAGGCAGCCTCGATAGCGCCCTTGTTGCGCACAACAGTTTCCAGGTAGCTGCGCACAGCGGCCTGTTCTTCAGGCGTAGTGAACAGGCCAAGCTTGGTTCGGCGCCACAGGATGTCTTCGATGCTGGTAGCCCATTCCTGGTCGCACAGGTAATCGACCTCTCGGGTGTACAGACCTGCACCCAGATGCTGGCCGAGGTCTTCCAGACCTTGCGCGCCTTCCAGCAAGCGCCAGCTGCGGCTGCCGTAGGTAATCGCCCAGCGTTTGGCGATAGGCGCGGGCAGCCAACTGAAGCGACGGGTCATTTCTGCTGCCAAGGCTTCTGGCGTGGTCATGTCTTCGCCGCCTGGCAGTGCTGCCTTGGCCGTCCAGCTCGGTTTCATCTGCTTGAAGAACGGTGCCAATTGCGTCATCGCCGATTCGGCCAGTTTGCGGTAGGTGGTCAGCTTGCCGCCGAACACCGACAGAATTGGTGCCTCGTCCGCGCCGCCTGACAACGAAAGCGTGTAATCACGGGTAATGGCAGACGGATTATCGGACTCGTCGTTGCACAGCGGGCGCACGCCAGAGAATGTGTGGAGCACGTCTGCGCGACTCAACTGTTTCTTGAAGTGGTCGTTGGCCACTTTCAGCACGTAATCCATCTCGCCTTCGGTGATGTCCACCTTGTTCGGATCGCCCTGATACTCACGGTCGGTGGTGCCGACGATGGTGAAGTGCTCCAGGTACGGAATCGTGAACACGATGCGCTTGTCTTCGTTCTGCAGAATGAACGCGTGCTCACCCTCGTACAGTTTCGGCACGATCAGGTGGCTGCCTTGAATCAGGCGGATGCCGTAAGCCGAATCGAGCTTGAGGTCTTCACGGATGAACTTGGCCACCCACGGGCCTGCCGCATTGACCAATGCCTTGGCGTGGATCGAGAACAGGCTGCCGTCGCTGCGCTCAAGATGCAGATGCCACATGCCCTTGATACGGCGGGCGCTGACACAGCGAGTCTGAGTATGAATGTGCGCGCCGTTTTCACGCGCTGCCATGGCGTTGAGCACCACCAGACGAGCGTCATCGACCCAGCAATCGGAGTATTCGAAGCCACGGGTGATGCTCGAGTTGAGCGGGCTGTCCGCACCAAAACGAATGGTTTTCGAAGCGGGCAGCTTTTCGCGCTTGCCGAGGTTGTCATACAGGAACATGCCGGCACGAATCATCCACGCTGGACGCAGGTGCGGGCGGTGCGGCAAGACAAAACGCATGGGTTTAACGATGTGCGGCGCCTTGGCAAGCAACACTTCGCGCTCTGCGAGTGCCTCGCGGACCAGGCGGAATTCGTAGTGCTCAAGATAGCGCAGGCCGCCATGAATCAGCTTGCTGCTGGCCGAGGACGTGTGGCTGGCCAGGTCGTCCTTTTCGCAAAGAAAAACCGACAGGTCGCGACCGGAGGCATCCGCCGCAATACCGACACCATTGATGCCACCGCCAATAACGGCGATGTCGTAAACCTCGGAGAGGGGTTGGGTTGGCACGGTAGTGTGGGGCATTGGTGGCCTCCTGGACAATTCGTGAGTAAAGCTCGAAAGGCGAATCTGAACATTAATGTTCACTTTCGAAAATAATAGCTCAATAAAATTGCCCTTGCCAGCACGTATCGATTGAAAATACTGATGGTGGAGTCAGGAAAAGAACAAAAATGAACATTGTAGGGCGGGATGTTATGCGCGGGATGATCGTACTTTCTGATGCTTTTCGTTCTGCACGTGCCAGCCTAGACACCTCTCGTGTCTCAGGCTCCAGCGGGAATGCAGATCGCGACGCTCTGGTCGCACGAGGACGCAGAGCGTCCAGAAAGGCATGCGACGCGGAGCGTCGCACGATATTCGGCGCTCTGCGTCACACATCTGCGCCGCGCCTCATATTCAGGATAGGGCGCAGAGTGTCCAGAACGGCATGTGTAATCGCGGAAACCACTCGTTCCTGACAATCACACTACTTCCAGACGAATTTTGTGCTGATTCAGCAACTGCTGCAGCGCGGGCACAGGTGGCTGATCGGTTACCAGGCAGTCGATGAGGGTGATTGGCCCCAAGCGGACCATTGCATTGCGCCCGAACTTGCTCGAGTCAGCCGCCAGCAGCACTTTGCGTGCGTTGGCGATGATCGCCTGGGAAACCCGTACTTCCTGATAATCGAAATCCAGCAGGCTGCCGTCTTCATCAATACCGCTGATGCCGACCAGGGCGAAGTCCACCTTGAACTGGGTAATGAAGTCGATACTTCCCTGGCCCACGACGCCGCCGTCACGACGCACATTGCCGCCAGCTATCAGGACCTCGAAATCATCCTTGGTACTTAGGATCGATGCCACATGCAGGTTATTGGTGATGATCTTCAGGTTGTTGTGGTTGAGCAGGGCGCGGGCGATGGATTCGGTGGTGGTGCCGATATTGATGAACAACGAGGCGTTGTCCGGGATCTGTGCGGCGATGGCCTCGGCGATCCGTTGTTTTTCGTCGCGCATCTGATCCGCACGCATGGCGTAGGCGGTGTTTTCGATGCTGGAGTCATAGGCCGCGCCGCCGTGGTAGCGACGCAGCAGATTCATTTCCGCCAGTTGATTGATATCACGGCGGATGGTTTGTGGGGTCACGACGAACAGCGTCGCCATTTCCTCAATGCTGACGTAACCACGGTCACGGACCAGTTCGAGGATCTGTTGTTGGCGGGGAGGCAGGTTCATTGTTTTTCCTTGAGCGCCCTCTGCAAATGGCGCCCATCATGCCGCAGGCAAGTGTGACCTGTCAGCCGGAATCCTGTCCCCTCCGCACAACAGCGGGTATCACTCTTCGTTTTCGTGCGGTTCCCAGTCACGGGTCCGCGCGACAGCTTTTTGCCAGCCCGCGTAGAGTTTCTCGCGGTGGGCCTCTTCGCAGGAAGGTTCGAACACGCGCTCGATCACCGCCTTGTTGCGCAACTCGTCCAGGCTGCTCCAGAACCCGATCGCCAGACCGGCCAGGAACGCGGCGCCCAAGGCTGTTGTTTCACGCATTTGCGGGCGTTCAACGTGGGTGCCGAGAATGTCCGCCTGGAACTGCATCAGGAAGTTGTTGGCCACGGCACCGCCGTCCACGCGCAGTGACTTGAGGCGTTCGCCGGAGTCCTGCTGCATCGCATCAAGTACGTCGCGGGTTTGATAGGCGATGGATTCCAGCGCTGCACGGATGATGTGATCAACCTTCACGCCACGGGTCAGGCCGAACAGTGCGCCTCGTGCATACGGGTCCCAGTAGGGCGCACCCAGACCGGTGAACGCCGGCACCAGATACACGCCGTTGCTGTCCTTGACCTTGCTGGCAAAGTATTCGGTGTCCAGCGCGTCGTTGATGAGTTTGAGTTCGTCGCGCAGCCACTGCACGGTCGAGCCACCGTTGAACACGGCGCCTTCCAATGCGTAAGCCACTTCACCGCGAGGCCCGCAGCCAATGGTAGTCAGCATGCCATGCGCCGATTTCACCGCTTTCTTGCCGGTGTTCATCAGCAGGAAGCAGCCGGTGCCGTAGGTGTTCTTGGCTTGGCCGGGTTCGACACACATTTGGCCGAACAGCGCCGCCTGTTGGTCGCCTGCGATACCGGCAATCGGGATGCCGCTCTTGCTGTGGCCGTAGACCTCGGAAGAGCCTTTGACTTCTGGCAGGATCTCACGCGGGATATCCAGCACATCGAGCATGCGCTGATCCCATTCCAGTGTATGGATGTTGAACAGCATGGTCCGCGAGGCGTTGGTGTAGTCGGTAACGTGCACCTTGCCGCCGGTGAATTTCCAGATCAGCCAGGTATCGATGGTGCCGAACATCAGTTCGCCTTTGCGGGCGCGCTCGCGGCTGCCTTCGACGTTGTCCAGGATCCACTTGACCTTCGAGCCGGAGAAGTACGGGTCAATCACCAGGCCTGTAGTGTCCTTGATGTACTCCTCAAGACCGTCACGCTTGAGCTGCTGGCAGATCTCGGTGCTGCGTCGGCACTGCCAGACAATTGCGTTGTAGATAGGGCGGCCGGTATCGCGCTCCCAGATGACGGTGGTTTCGCGCTGGTTGGTGATACCGATTGCAGCGATCTGGTTATGGTGCAGATCAGCCTGCGCCAGCGCCTTGGTCATGCATGCAGTCTGAGTGGCGAAGATTTCCATCGGGTCATGCTCGACCCAGCCTGCCTGCGGATAGTGCTGTACGAATTCGCTTTGGGCAGTGCTCACCACGTTGGCATCGCGGTCGAAAATAATGGCGCGCGAGCTGGTGGTGCCCTGGTCAAGAGCAATGATGTAGTTCTTGTTCTGTGTGTCAGTCATGTCGATTGCCTTGCATTGTTGGGTGGGATTCAGTTGGGTGAGATTCAAATTGAGTGAAATTCAAGATGAAGCCTGAACTTTGCCGCGAACCACTGGAGCATTTTTTTCGTTTTCAACAGGATCGGCACTCGGCAGATGACGCGCAATCAGCGCGCGATAGCCAGCAGCACCAAGGCAGGCGCCCAGGATGGGCGCAAAAATCGGAACCAGGAAATAAGGAATGTCACGACCACCGGTGAAGGCTATTTCACCCCAGCCAGCGAAGAACGTCATCAGCTTTGGACCGAAGTCGCGCGCCGGGTTCATGGCAAAACCGGTCAGCGGGCCCATCGAGCTGCCGATCACCGCCACCAGCAGGCCTATCAGCAAGGGTGCCAGCGGGCCGCGCGGCAAACCGTTGCTGTCATCGCCCAAAGCCATGATGACGCCCATCAAAATAGTGGTGATGACCACTTCGACCAGAAATGCCTGCCCCACGGAAATGGCAGGGTTTGGATAGGTCGAGAACACCGACGCCAGTTCAAGGCTCTGTTCGCTGCCGCGAATGATGTGGTGCGCATGTTCGAAGTCGAAAAAAAGACTGATGTACAACAGGTACACCAAGCCCGCTCCGCAGAACGCGCCTGCGATTTGCACCGAGATATAAAAAGGCAATTTGCGTTTTTCGAAACCGGCAAACAGACTCAGCGCGATGCTGACGGCCGGGTTGAGGTGGGCACCTGAAATGCCGGCGCTGAGGTAGATCCCCATGCTGACGGCCATGCCCCAGATGATGCAGATTTCCCACAAGCCGAAAGTGGCTCCCGCGACCTTGAGCGCTGCAACGCATCCTGTGCCGAAAAAAATCATCAGGGCTGTGCCAAGAAATTCAGCTACACATTGCCCGGTGAGTGTCGGTTGTTTTAGTGCGATGGTCATGGATACCTCATTTTTGTTTTTGTCTCGGCACCCTGAGACAGGCATGGGTGCTCGTTATTCGTGCGTATCAGAAAAACCCCATTTCTGATCGCTGGTGCGAGTTATACCGAAAAACCGCTTTCGATAATATTCGTAAACGAAAAAATATAGACAAGAAACAACGCTGTCAAAGGTCGGAACCGAACGGTCATGGAGTGGATACGAGCCCGCACAGCCGCTTTATACCGGGATTTTATGGCTGTTACCAAAAAGCCATCAGTGTTGCACGTGGCGTGAATCAAGGCATGTTCACTTTACTTGGCTTAAAGTGGCAGGCAGTCGGAAGCCTAAGGAGCGTTGCATGACCCCTGCACTGGATTTACTGAAAAAACTTCGCGCCGAACATCGTATCCACAGTTACGAACACGATCCCAAAGCAGCGTCATATGGGCTGGAAGCAGCGGAAAAGCTGGGGCTGGAGCCAGCGCGGGTTTTCAAGACATTGTTGGCCAGTACCGAAAAGGGCGAGTTACTGGTCGCCGTAGTGCCGGTCGTCGGAACGCTTGATCTGAAGGCTCTGGCACAGGCCGCCGGGGCGAAAAAAACCGAAATGGCTGACCCCGCGGCGGCGCAGCGCTCAACGGGCTACCTGTTGGGTGGCATCAGCCCACTGGGCCAGAAGAAGCGCCTGCGTACGTTCATTGACGACACAGCGCAGGGTTTTGAGAGTATTTACGTCAGCGCCGGGAGGAGGGGGCTGGAGGTTGAGCTTTCGGCAGCCGTGCTGGCCGAGCATACGCAGGCTCGGTTCGCACCGATTGGCAGGGAATAAGCTGGGGCTCAGTGATTGACCGTATGCGCCGCGACGCTGCCTGGCGCTGCAAACAGCACCAGATGGTCAGCTGCCACCCGAATACCGACTTCCTCGCCCTGGCTGTGATCGGCATGACTGGGGAAAATGGCTTCAAGTTGGCTGCCGGTAGACAGCTGCAGGCGATACAGCGTCGATGCGCCCTGAAATGTTCGACCGATTACCCGCGCTTTCAGGTCGCTTTGCGGCGCGTAGACGATATCGTCAGGTCGCAGCAAGACATCCACGGCGCTGCCGCTGACGCCCGGATATGCCCGGTTGCCACGCAGAACACCCAGTTCGGTGCGCACCGATTCGGGGTCTATCATCTGCCCGCGAATGAAATACCCCTGGCCAATGAAGCTGGCAACAAAGGGTGTGCGAGGTTCGTGATACAGGTTGTAAGGCGTATCCCACTGCTCCAGGCGACCCTCCTTGAATACGCCGACATGATCGCTGACCGCGAAAGCCTCTTCCTGATCATGGGTCACCAGAATGGCACTGGTGCCACGCGCTTTGAGAATATCGCGCACCTCATGGCTCAGACGTCTACGCAACTCGCCATCCAGATTGGAGAAGGGTTCATCGAGCAACAACAGTTGTGGCTCCGGTGCCAGCGCCCTGGCCAGGGCCACTCGTTGTTGCTGCCCGCCGGATAACTCGTGAGGGTAGCGTTTGCCCAAGGCGCCGAGGTTGACCAGTTCAAGCAACTCGGCGATCACCTGATCAAGGCGCGGGTGATTGCGAATGCCGAATGCGATGTTCTCGGCGACGCTCAGGTGCGGGAACAGCGCGTAATCCTGAAACACCATGCCGATGCGACGCTTTTCCGGTGCCAGAGTCCAGCCCGGGCGGGAAATGACTTCGCCTGCCAGGGTTATCTCCCCTGCATGTATCGGCTCGAAACCGGCAATCGCACGCAGTGTGGTGGTCTTGCCGCAGCCCGATGAACCCAGCAGGCAGCCGATATCACCCGCGTTAAGGTGCAGATTCAACTCCTGCACCACGCGCTGATTCTGATAGCCGCACGCCAGATTGCGCAGGTTCAGCAGCAACTGGCTCATGCGCGCTGATGGGACGGCGCGACGAGAAACTCCAGCAACGCTTTCTGTGCGTGCAGGCGATTCTCTGCCTGATCCCATGCGACCGAACGCGAATCATCCAGCAGATCTACACTGATTTCTTCGCCACGGTGGGCAGGCAGACAGTGCATGAACAGTACGTCCTTGTCGGCCAGGTCGAGCAAGGCGCGCGTTACCTGAAACGGTGCGAACAACGCCATGCGCCGAGCGGTTTCCTCTTCCTGACCCATGGAGGTCCACACGTCGGTGCTGACCAAGTGTGCACCGGCGACCGCTGCTTTCGGGTCGCGAACAATGGTCACTCGCTCACCGGCCAGCGCCAGGAACTCGGGGTTCGGCTCGTAACCGGCAGGGCAGGCCACGCGCAACTGGAAGTCGAACTGAATGGCCGCTTCTATATAGCTATTGCACATGTTGTTGCCATCGCCGATCCAGGCGACGGTCTTGCCTTTGATCGAGCCGCGATGCTCCAGAAAGGTTTGCATGTCGGCCAGCAACTGGCATGGGTGCAGGTCATCCGACAGACCATTGATAACCGGAACGCGGGAATTTGCGGCGAATTCGGTCAGATTACTGTGCGCATAGGTACGGATCATTACCGCATCGAGCATGCGTGACATCACTTTTGCGCTGTCGGCAATTGGCTCGCCACGGCCCAATTGGGTGTCACGATGGGACAAAAAGATGGCCTGGCCACCCAACTGAATCATCCCTGCTTCAAAAGAAAGACGGGTACGTGTCGAGGATTTCTCGAAAATCATCCCCAATACCCGGTTCTTCAGCGGCTCAAAAAGCTCACCGCGATTTCGCAGGTCTTTGAGCTCTACGCCACGACGGATCAAGCCCAGGAGTTCATCTGGGGTGTAATCCATCATCGAGAGAAAGTGCCTGGCGTTCATGATTAACTACCTTTTTTGCAACAGACCGCAGGTTATCAAAGCCGGTTTTTATCGGGAAAACGGGCGAGACCTGCGGCGGAAGCCGCACGAGGCGACGAAGTAAGAAAGGCGCGATAGTATAAAAAAATGTCGCGTCTTACCAATAGCATGCTGTTTTCTGAAACACCGATGTCACTGGCGCTCCCTTTCAGGGGGCACTGTTATTCTTTGTTGACGAGTTAAAAACTGGCTAAGCTGATGAGGCCAATAGCCATCTCTGCTTTTTCCGAAGGCAGCATTTGTACACTGCTCAAATAGCGCTTGGCAATTAGTACCAATCCTGCAACAGTCCGGGTTTGCGCGGGTGCGCTGAATGCGACCCGCTTCACGGGCTGGAAACAAGGACCGTTTCTTTAATGCCGGGCGTAGGTTATAAATCGTTGCCGATACATTACTGATCGAGGGGTGGGGAATGGACTCAAAAGAGCGTCAACTAACGGAGTTACTCGGGCTGACCGCCCGCACGCTTACCCATCTGACCGCCTCAATGACCTCGATGTCCTTTGAGTTGCTGCGCAGCGAGGACGAAGTCACGCGTAATGCGGGGCGGCGCATGATTGATCGCATGGCGACCATCAGCTCAGGGCTCGACGAGCACTGGCGCCTGATCGGTGACCTGACCGGTGTTCACCTGGCTCAGGAGCAGGTCGAAACCGTCACTGAAATCCAGCTGCAGCGCAAGGTCGTCACGCCTATCGGCGGCTGATACGGTCTACTCATCGGCGCGCCTGATGCTCCCCGATTCACATGACAAACGTCAGTGGCGCGGGGTATTGGCAGCGGCCATAGTGCTTGTCAGGCAATCAACCGGATTGCCACGACAAGATCTGAGGCTGTGATGACCCGGACTGAACACTACCGCGCCTGCCACCTGTGCGAGGCCATTTGCGGTCTTGCCATCGAGACCGTTACCGAGTCGGATTCCGCCCCGCGCATCACCTCGATCAAGGGTGACCCGCTGGACACTTTCAGCCGTGGCCACATCTGCCCCAAGGCTGTTGCGCTGCAAGACATTCAGAACGACCCCGACCGCTTGCGACAGCCGATGCTACGCAGCGGTGATCAGTGGCAGCCGATTGCCTGGCAGCAGGCGTTCGATCTGGTGGCGGAGCGGCTTTACGCCATTCAGCAGCGCCATGGGCAGAACGCGGTAGCGGTCTATCAGGGCAACCCCAGCGTGCATAACTACGGGTTGATGACCCATAGCAATTACTTTCTCGGTCTGCTCAAGACCCGCAATCGTTTTTCGGCGACGTCGGTCGATCAGTTGCCGCACCACCTCACCAGTTTCCTGATGTATGGCCACGGCATGCTGTTGCCGATTCCGGATATCGATCACACCGACTTCATGCTGATCCTGGGTGGCAACCCATTGGCGTCCAACGGCAGCATCATGACCGTGCCGGATGTTGAGAAGCGTCTGAAAGCCATCCAGCAGCGCGGCGGTAAACTCGTGGTCATCGACCCGCGCCGCAGTGAGACGGCGGCCATCGCCGACCAGCACCTGTTCGTGCGTCCGGGCGGTGATGCAGCGCTGCTGTTCGGGCTGCTCAATACTCTGTTTGAAGAAGGCCTGACTCGCGAGAGTCACTTGCCTATCGATGGCTTGGATCAGGTGCGACACGCCATTGCAGGTTTCACTGCGCAGGCCATGAGCCCACGCTGCGGCATTGCCGCCGAGCAGATCCGGCAACTGGCGCGGGATTTTGCTGCAGCCGACAAGGCGGTCTGTTATGGCCGAATGGGGGTGTCGACCCAGGCCTTCGGCACGCTGTGTCACTGGTTGGCGCAACTGATCAATCTGGTGACCGGCAACCTGGATCGCGTGGGCGGAACGCTGTGTACGGAGCCCGCAGTTGACCTCGTCAGTTCGACTTCGGGCGGCCATTTCAATCTATGGCAAAGCCGGGTGTCCGGCCTGCCTGAGTACGGCGGCGAGTTGCCGGTTTCAGCGCTCGCCGAGGAAATGCTCGTGGACGGGGAAGGGCAGGTTCGCGCGCTGGTGACTGTCGCGGGTAACCCGGTTCTGTCCACCCCCAATGGCCGTCAGTTGGAACAGGCGCTCGAAGGTCTGGAGTTCATGCTCAGCATTGATCTGTACATCAACGAAACTACCCGCCACGCCGACTTGATCCTGCCGTCCACCTCAGCGTTGGAAAACGATCACTACGACACCACCTTCAATACCCTGGCAGTGCGCAACGTCACTCGCTTCAATCAGGCCATTTTCGACAAGCCCGAAGGTGCGCTGCATGACTGGGAGATCTTTGTCGGTCTGGCCAGATCATTTGCAGCCCAGGCGCAGCGTGAACTCAAACCGACCCTGCCACCCGCGCAGATGATCGATCGCGGGTTGCGCGCAGGCTTCTATGGCGATGCATCGCCGCACAAACTGTCACTGGAAACGCTGGCCAGTCACCCGCATGGGCTTGATCTGGGCGCGTTGAAGCCTAACCTCACCGAACGCCTGAAAACCGCCAATGGGCGGATTCAGGCGGCCCCAGAGGTCATCATGGCCGACCTGACGCGCTTCGCTGCCGATCCCGCTCCCGATTCCGGAGCATTGTTGCTGATTGGTCGTCGGCACGTGCGCAGCAATAATTCGTGGATGCACAACTATCACAGGCTGGTAAAAGGCAAGCCCCGGCATCAATTGCTGATGCACCCTGACGATCTTGCCTGTCGTGGTTTGAGCGATGGCCAGCAGGTTCGGGTCAGCTCCCGGGTCGGGACGATCGAGGTGCAGGTGTTGGGCAGTCTGGACATGATGCCCGGAGTGGTCAGCCTGCCGCATGGCTGGGGGCATTCGCGTACGGGGGTGAAAATGGATATTGCCCGGAGTCAGCCAGGGGTGAGCGCCAATGACCTGACCGACGAACGGCAACTCGACGTACTCTCCGGCAATGCGGCGTTGAACGGTGTGCCGGTACAGGTGGCTGCCTGTTAAGGCTCAAGACAGAGCGTCATGCTCGGGATTTCGTTACAATGCGCCACCGTGCCGACAACTGAGTCGGATATTTCAGCCGAGGTGCTCCATGGATATCATCGAAACGATCAAAGAGCAGATTGCCAACAACACCATTCTGCTTTACATGAAAGGCGCTCCGAATGCCCCTCAATGCGGCTTTTCGGCCAAGGCTTCCCAGGCATTGATGGCGTGTGGCGAAAAATTTGCCTACGTCGACATTCTGCAAAACCCTGAAATTCGCGCCAACCTGCCAAAGTACGCCAACTGGCCGACTTTCCCGCAACTGTGGGTAGCTGGCGAACTGGTCGGCGGTAGCGACATCATCACCGAAATGATGGCTGATGGTTCGCTGCAAACGCTGGTCAAGGAAGCATCGGCCGCCAAAGCCGAGTAAAGCCTTGCGCTGCAGCGTGGGCACGATCGTCGAGATTATCGTGCCCTGCGCTCAAGCATGGTTTTACGCACAAGAAAAAGCCCGCTCTCGATTGAGGCGGGCTTTTTCATTGCAACGCAACCGGTAAATCAGTCGCCCATCTGCGACTGCAGGTAGTTCTCGATACCGACCTTGACGATCAGACCCAGCTGGGTCTCTAGCCAGTCGATTTGCTCTTCCTTGGGCTCGAGGATGTCTTCCAGCAGTTCACGGCTGCCGAAGTCACCTACCGTTTCGAAGTGAGCGATGGCCGCTTTCAGATCAGCCAGGCCTTTCTGCTCGATCTTCAGGTCGCACTCCAGCATTTCCTTGGTGTGCTCGCCAATCAGGATCTTGCCCAGATCCTGCAGGTTTGGCAGCCCTTCAAGGAACAGCGTGCGCTTGATCAGCTTGTCGGCATACTTCATCGCATGGATGGATTCTTTGTACTCATGGCCGCCGAGCTTTTTCAGACCCCAGTCTTCATACATGCGCGCATGCAGGAAATACTGATTGATGGCGACCAGCTCGTTTCCGAGGATCTTGTTGAGATGCTGGATGACTGTAATGTCGCCTTTCATGTTCGAGGTCCTGCCGGTGGCTTGTGTATATAAGCGCCGAGTGTGAGCCGCGCTTAAACGCCTGTCAAACCTAAGTTGTTGAATAATAAGTGAATTTAAATAGGAATAAGAATGTTTGAGTTCCGCATCTTGACGCTAAGCGCTTGAATTACAGGCATAAAAAAACCGGGCAGGGTGCCCGGTTCTTTAAATGAGGGGTATTCAGGCGGCTGAAAATTCTGCTGGATAGGCCAGCGATGCCTGAGTGGTTTGCAGTTCTGTCAGCGTGTCACGCACCACTTCCTTCGCAAGGCAGGCGCATTTTCCGCATTTACTCGCAACACCCAGCGTTTCACGGACTTCACGATAACTGCAGCAGCCTTCCAGAATTGCATCCCGGATTTGACCGTCTGTGACACCTTGGCAAAGACAAACATACATAAGCTATTGACCGTCGCTGGTTTATTGCTTGGTGCCGAGGAGCTTAATGTTAATGAGAATGCTTGTCAAAACTGTTTTGGGTTCGATTCAGGTAGAACGATGAGTGGTTATTTTCAGAGTCAGCGTATCCAGATATCCCGTTCCAGACAGGCATGAAAAAAACCGGCGCGAAGCCGGTCCGTTCACTGGCGTGCCGACGTTAGTCGTCGAAGTCTTCCCAGCCGCCCATTTCCTTCCAGCGGTTGACGATGCCGCAGAACAGCTCTGCAGTCTTCTCGGTGTCGTAGCGAGCCGAGTGGGCCTCGCGGCCGTCGAAGTCGATTCCGGCAGCCTGGCAGGCCTTGGCCAGCACGGTCTGACCGTAGGCCAGGCCTGCGAGGGTAGCGGTGTCGAAGCTTGAGAACGGGTGAAACGGGTTGCGCTTCATGTCCATTCGCGCGACAGCGGCATTGACGAAGCCGAGGTCGAAGCTGGCGTTGTGGCCGACCAGCACGGCGCGTTTGCAGCCATTGGCCTTGAGAGCCTTGCGCACGCCGCGGAAGATGTCGTTCATTGCGGTTTCTTCGCTGACCGCCATGCGCAACGGGTGATCCAGCTTGATACCGGTAAACTCCAGCGCAGCGGCTTCGATGTTGGCACCTTCGAACGGTTCTACGCGGAAGAAATAGGTGTGTTCCGGGAACACGAAGCCTCTTTCATCCATGCCGATGGTCACGGCAGCAATTTCCAGCAGTGCGTCGGTGGCTGAGTTGAAACCGCCGGTTTCTACGTCGACGACCACGGGCAGGTAGCCGCGAAAGCGTGCTGCCATCGGGTGACGAGAACCGCCGCCACCGCCGTGGCCTTCGTGTTCGTCGTCAAAATGATCTTCACTCACGCGTGTTCCTCCAGACGCCAGCGCAGTTTTTCACCAGCGCGCAGCGGGATAACGGTCAACTCGCCAAACGGCAGGCTGGCAGGGGCGGTCCACTCGTCACGCACCAGCGTGATGGTGTCCTGATTGGCGGGCAGGCCGTAGAACGCCGGACCGTGAAGGCTGGCGAAGCCTTCCAGTTTGTCCAGAGCGTTACGCTGCTCGAAAGCTTCTGCATACAATTCGATGGCCGCGTAGGCGGTGTAGCAACCGGCGCAACCGCAAGCGTTTTCCTTGGCGTGTTGGGCGTGCGGTGCCGAGTCGGTACCCAGGAAGAACTTGCCGCTGCCACTGGTGGCGGCGTCGAGCAGGGAGGCCTGATGCGTATTGCGCTTGAGAATGGGCAGGCAATAGAAGTGCGGGCGAATGCCGCCAACCAGCATGTGATTACGGTTGTACAGCAGGTGATGCGCGGTGATGGTGGCCGCGACATTGGCCGATGCTTCATTGACGAACTGCACCGCTTCACCGGTGGTGATGTGTTCAAACACCACTTTGAGGGTCGGGAAGCGTTCGACTACACGACGCAGGTGCTCATCAATGAAAACCTTTTCGCGATCGAATACGTCGATCTCGCCGCGCGTCACTTCCCCGTGTACCAGCAGGAGCATGCCGACTTCAGCCATGGCTTCGAGGGCAGGGAAGATCTTGTCGATGCTGGTGACACCGGAATCGGAGTTGGTGGTTGCACCGGCCGGATACAGCTTGGCGGCGTGCACGAAGCCACTGGCTTTCGCGGTACGGATGTCTTCAGGCGTGGTCTGGTCGGTGAGGTACAGCACCATCAACGGCTCGAAGCGGCTGCCGGCCGGGCGTGCAGCCAGAATGCGCTGACGATAGGCATCGGCTTGCTGCGCGTTGCGCACCGGAGGCACGAGGTTGGGCATGATGATTGCGCGGCCAAAAGTTCGCGCTACGTCAGCAACGGTATGAGGCAAGACAGCTCCGTCACGGAGGTGAATGTGCCAGTCGTCGGGACGCAGGAGGGTCAGGCGGTCAGACATTGGGGATTCCAGGCGGGTCAAACTCGCTGGGAATGCTACCGGAAAAGACTCTCTCAGGCATCCGCTATCAAGTTTTGCACGAAGTTACCGATAGCCCCCTTGTCAGTCAGTCATTTTTTGTTTCGCGTTTATTTCCAGTGGAGCCTCCCGTGCGCCAGCGATATTTAGCCCTGCTCAGCATGTTTGCCAGCCTCCCGGCGATGGCTATCAGTTTCCAGACACGTCTGGAGAGCATCGAGTGGAAGGTCGAAGGCGATCAGTTCGAATGCCGCCTGACTCAGCCGATCACCGACTTCGGTGCCGGTGAGTTCGTGCGCCGTGCCGGTGAGCAGGCGACGTTTCGCCTCAAGGCTTCATACAACATGCTGGGCAACGGTTCAGCAACGCTGCTGGCCGCCGCAGCACCGTGGCAGCCGGGGCGCGGTGATATCAATCTGGGTTCGGTGCGCGTCAGCAATGGCGACATACCCTTCAATACTTCCCAGGCACAGGCCGGGCGCCTGATCAGTGGTCTGATGGACGGTCGCAGCCCGCTTATCCGTCACTACACCCGTGACGGTGGCCAGATGGAAGTGCGCCTGTTACCGGTCAAGTTCAGCAAGGCGTTCAGCGATTACCAGGCGTGCACAGCCAAACTTCTGCCGATGAACTTCGATCAGGTCAAACAGGCTGAAGTAGGATTTCCCGGTGGCGGTATTGAACTGGATGCCCGTGCCAAGGCGCGTCTGGACAACATGGTGGCCTATCTGAAGGCCGACCCGACGGTTAACCGTATCGAGCTTGACGGCCATTCGGATAACAGTGGCAATCGACTCACCAACCGTGATCTTTCCCGCCGCCGTGCGCTGGCGGTCATGGACTACTTCAAGGCTCAGGGTATCCCCGAGCAGCAAATCACCCTGCGGTTTCACGGCGAACGCTACCCGCTGGTGCCCAACACCAATGAGGCCAATCGTGCGCGCAACCGCCGCGTGAACGTGCATCTGGAGCGTGTTGCGCCCGATGAGCGTCCGGTACCTGTAGCCTCTGCGGTCAGTGCAGCGCACACGTCCTGAGGGCTGCATAACGCTCCTGCCAAACGTCGCCTTGTCGTCACAAGCTGTCGCGCCCCTGTAAATTTGCTGGTTTGAACGGTAGAATCAGCGGTTTTCCGTACAACCCGGTGGAGTGATGGCATGGCGGACGTAAACAAGGTAGTTCTCGCGTATTCCGGTGGCCTGGATACTTCGGTAATCCTCAAGTGGCTGCAAGATACGTACAACTGCGAAGTGGTGACCTTTACCGCTGACCTGGGTCAGGGTGAAGAAGTCGAGCCGGCGCGCGCCAAGGCTCAGGCCATGGGCGTGAAAGAAATCTACATCGATGACCTGCGCGAAGAGTTCGTGCGTGATTTCGTGTTCCCGATGTTCCGTGCCAACACCGTCTATGAAGGCGAGTACCTGCTGGGCACTTCCATCGCTCGCCCGCTGATCGCCAAGCGCCTGATCGAGATCGCCAACGAAACCGGCGCTGATGCCATTTCCCATGGTGCCACCGGCAAAGGCAACGATCAGGTGCGTTTCGAACTGGGCGCCTACGCGCTCAAGCCAGGGGTCAAAGTGATTGCTCCGTGGCGTGAATGGGACCTGCTCTCTCGTGAAAAGCTGATGGACTACGCCGAGAAGCACAACATTCCGATCGAGCGTCACGGCAAGAAGAAATCCCCGTACTCGATGGATGCCAACCTGCTGCACATCTCCTATGAGGGCGGCGTGCTGGAAGACACCTGGACCGAGCACGAAGAAGACATGTGGCGCTGGACCAAGTCCCCTGAGGACGCGCCGAACGTTGCAACTTATCTGGAACTGACCTACCGCAATGGCGACATCGTTGCGCTGGACGGCGTTGAGATGACGCCTGCCACTGTGTTGGCGACCCTGAACCGCATCGGTGGCGAAAACGGCATCGGACGTCTGGATATCGTTGAAAACCGCTACGTGGGCATGAAGTCCCGTGGCTGCTACGAGACACCGGGCGGCACCATCATGCTGCGCGCTCACCGCGCTATTGAATCGATCACCCTGGACCGTGAAGTCGCCCACCTCAAGGACGAACTGATGGCCAAGTACGCCAGCCTGATCTACACCGGTTACTGGTGGAGCCCGGAGCGTCTTATGCTGCAGCAGATGATCGACGCGTCTCAGGCCCATGTGAACGGTGTTGTACGTCTGAAGCTTTATAAGGGCAATGTGATCGTCACCGGTCGCAAGTCGGACGATTCGTTGTTCGATGCCAATATTGCTACCTTTGAAGATGACGCAGGCGCCTATGATCAGGCTGATGCGGCAGGCTTCATAAAGCTCAATGCCTTGCGTATGCGTATTGCTGCGAATAAAGGCCGCAAGCTGTTCTGATGCTGCTGGTTGTTCGATGAGTGCAGCCCTTGCGGGGCTGCACTTTAAACCCGGGTTCCCCGTCACGCCTGTAAAGCGTCAACGCCTGTAGCCATTTCTCGAATTCAGGCTCCCTGACAAGTTACTCATTGTTCATGAGTGTTTTCGAAACCGTCCTGCCGGACACTCAATGTGTTTTCGGTGTTGCAGTGCGCGTTTGATATTGACAGCGTATTTCCTTCGGCAAGTCATGTAAGAAGTCTTTAGCCGGGTGCAGGCGATCATGTACCACCGCCTATGTACTCATTAAATCCGTTCTTACCGTTCATGGCGAAAAGCGCAGGTGTGCTTTTGGTTTTTTCCTACAGTAGCTGTCGAAGTTAAAAGCAGGGGCCCTGGTGCTTTCTGCGTGGCAGTCGAAACTTATGCACTCGGTACCTGTTTTAGAGTCTGGCCTCAGGGCGTGTCGCTCTCGCGTTGCTGCCTGAACTCGAATCGATAGGCTTTGCCGATATTCCATACCTGGCGAAGGCTCAGGTCCAGTACCTGGGCAATCTCGGCTGCGGTATAGCCCAGCGCCGAGTAATGCATGGCGTGGCCGGCCACCACGTCGTCGATATCCGTAGTGTCATGACGGGCGTCCCTGCGGGTGGTGAGCATGGGCTGACTGACAGCGATCGTCACACCGTTTTCGGTGGCCAGTTGGCGAACGTCTTTTTTATTCATGCGTAATGAATATTGCAGCGCTGTGAAGCCTGCGCCCTTGGCGGCCAGGTATTTGAGTTGTTCAAGCTTGCCAGCGTGTTCAGGCCCGTCTGGCAGGGTTGGTGCTGTATCAGTTGAGGAAGGGTTTGATGCGCCTGCCACCTCTCCATCGGGTATGACTGCAATAATACCGCCTTTGGCAACAAAGTTTTCCACAGCGGTGATTAACTCAGAGGCGGTGGGTATTGATGAGCGCGTGCGCGCATATCTAGTATTCATGGTGTGTCCCTTTTTGAACATGGTTATACACAGAGCCCATTCAAAAGAGTTGCCAGGCACTCAGTGTTTGTCACGCGGCAGCTCGCCTGATGAGCCGTGTACGTAACACCTGAATTCAGCCGGTTCGCGTGATACACCGAGTTCGTGTAAACGCGCCGCTCATGAACTGCAAAGCTGTATTACCTAATGATAGGGTTTCATAGGGCTGCACATAGTTAATGGCAGTAAATAATAAAGTTTCTGTTAAAAAAGTAACGACTGGTAATAAAATTTGCAAGTGAAAAATGGCGTGTCTCCAGAATTGATGTGTCGTTCTTTATAAAGTCTTACGTGTTGTAATGTTGCGTCCGTGAATTTTGTAGTACGTTTCCTATTCGATTCCCTGTGTCTGGACCTGAAATAAAAAATGGTATTTGCTACTTGCCGAAAGAGCTACTTATGGTCTTGAATGATGTAGGGTTATGCTATGGTGTGTGTAAGATTTTGCGACAGTGCAAAGGTTGGTGGATTACCATTATTTAGCGTTTGTCGACAGTGGCCCAATATGGCAGGCCGCGTTTATGTTGTGCGCTTCTGTTGTAGGACTTTTCTTTCAGACCTGTAGGGTGTGTCCTTAAATAAATATTTGTACGAAATTCCGTAATGGATGTGTAATTTTTAATCCCCGTTTACGTATGTAATGCGTGGTGTGTATTCACTGATTTTCCATCATGGGGTTTCGGGTAAGGCATCCGGATGCAAGGCCTCTATAGTTGGCTGGCTATCTGGATAAAGGCTGTAATGCCTGCCAGCGCCCTATATCGATGTGCGAGCGGCGAGACAAAGATCGATGAAAACTGATGGCAGTCCTGCATTTTCCTGGCGTACAGGTAGTGGCCTGCCTTCAAATGATTCAGCTCAAGGGTTTTTAGCTGTTTTTGCTGGCGATAAGCCATGTGTCAGGCGTGTTCTGACGGTGATGCAAAAATAGTGTGGCGATACTTTTAACAGATGCAGCAAGGTCATTTTTGAACGTAAAAGTTTGGCCGGGTTTTGCTGCATGCATTTACTGACTGGCGCTGCGATGCTTATGCCGTAGCCGCCAGCAATAAAAAATCACCAGATTCCGAAAAGGAAGGCTCTGTGAAAATTAATAAAAAATGTACGTTCCTGCCGAGTTTTGTAGGAAGTTTCTGCTGTAATTGTAGGAATGGTCTTTGGCTGTCAGTCCACAAGGGTGAGCGCCATGCAAAGCAGTAAACGACTAAGTTATTGTGCTGGCTCTGAAAATTCGAATAGCGAAAAATGGACTGCCCATGAATAAAGTGCTGATCGTGGATGATCATCCCGTCATTCGCCTTGCTGTACGCATGCTGATGGAGCGTCATGGCTATGAGGTCATCGCGGAGACTGACAACGGTGTGGATGCGCTGCAACTGGCTCGTGAGCACCTTCCTGATATCGTCATTCTTGATATTGGTATCCCCAAGCTCGACGGGCTGGAAGTCATTGCCCGCCTGTCAGCCATGACATTGCCGTTCAAGGTCCTGATTCTGACGTCTCAGGCACCCGGCCACTTTTCCATGCGCTGCATGCAGGCAGGGGCCGCCGGATATGTCTGCAAGCAACAGGACCTGACCGAGCTGCTCAGCGCTATCAAGGCGGTACTCTCGGGGTACAGCTACTTTCCCAATCAGGCGTTGCATACTGTTCGCTCCAGTATGGGCAACGCGAGCGAGTCGGACATGGTTGACCGACTTTCTGGCAGGGAGATGATGGTTCTGCAACAACTGGCCAGAGGCAAGACCAACAAGGAAATTGCAGACGGTATGTTTCTGAGCAATAAAACCGTCAGTACCTACAAAACGCGTTTGCTGCTCAAGCTCAACGCGCATTCACTGGTCGATCTGATCGAGCTCGCCCAGCGTAACGGGCTGGTCTGAGTAGCCGGCCTGTTTGAGAAGGGCGTGTGCCTGATGTCCACGTGTGTGGAGCGAGTGACGAGCAGCCATCTCACGTATTGAAGCCTCTTCTGCGAGAGGCTTCAAATGCCAGAGTAGAACGTTAGGTGCCAGGAAGCCGGTGCGAGGTTTTGCGCTTGTCTAGAAGTCGAAATCGTAATCGGCCAGTTGCTTCTGCAAGCGCCGCTCTTCAAGCAGGTTGTCGATGGTGCGTCGTTTGCTCAGATTGGTCTTTGCCGGCTCTACGGTCGCAGTTTCGGTTTCGTCCGTATCGACGGCAACAAGGTCATCGTCCACGTCCAGTTGCTCGTTGTCAGTGCTCATGAAGTCGACTCCAGGGCTTGGGCTCTCTGGCGCTTCTTATATCGACAATCCACAAGCGGGTAAAAAAGATTTTTTCAATCGACAGGGCAGCAATTACCTGGCTGGCTCAATCGTCGGACGTTTTCTCCTTGTAATCGCACAGGTCTTCTATACGGCAACTGCCGCATCTGGGCTTGCGTGCCTGGCAAACGTAGCGTCCGTGCAGGATCAGCCAGTGGTGCGCATCGAGCAGATAGTTCTTGGGCACAAATTTCATCAATTGCTTCTCGACCTCCACCACATTTTTCCCTGGCGCGATGCCCGTACGGTTGCTGACGCGAAAGATGTGAGTGTCTACAGCCATCGCGACCTGACGGAAAGCGGTGTTGAGCACGACATTGGCAGTCTTGCGTCCTACGCCCGGTAAGGCCTCGAGCGCTTCTCGGGTCTGCGGTACTTCGCTGTTATGCAACTCCACCAGCATCCGGCAGGTTTCAATTACGTTTTTGGCTTTGCTGTTGTAGAGGCCAATTGTCTTGATGTACTCAGACAGCCCTTCAACGCCCAGGTCATACATGGCTTGTGGCGTATTGGCGACCGGGTACAGCTTCGCCGTGGCCTTATTGACGCTCACGTCAGTGGCCTGGGCAGAAAGGATAACGGCTATCAACAGCTCAAAAGGCGTGGTGTAGGCCAGTTCGGTTTTCGGGTCCGGATTGTCCTCATGCAGCCTGCGAAAGATTTCCTGACGTTTTGCAGCATTCATGGGCGGAGATTTTCCTCAGGATGAGTCTGTGCGGGTGCTTGCAGAAGCGCTGCAAGTGCCTGTTCGGCTGCTTCATATTCGCGTTGCAACTCCACGAGCCTGGCGGCCTGCTCGGCAATCGGCGGATGGCCGAAAGCCTTGAGCGACTTGTTGAGCTGCGCACGACTCATGGCCACGGCAATCCGGGCTTTTTTCAGGGCCTCGTCCGGCGTGGCAGGCTTGTCGTTCTGGACGTGTCTGGCGGCGGACTGTAAAGCGTCACGACTTGGTTCGGCGCGCTGTGACCGGGCGATACGCTCGGCCAGCCGGGTTCGTTGCTCGCGGTACAAGCGTGCATTGCGTGCTTCGAAACGCAGCCGGACGTGGGTACGCTTGCGCAGACGAGCTTGTTGCAGATCAGGGGTGGGCGCCAGGCCGCCTACAATGGGTGTGACACTCGCCAGCGGCAGTGGATGCATTTCAATGCAGTCCACCGGGCATGGCGCAACGCACAGATCGCAGCCAGTGCACTCATCGACAATCACGGTGTGCATCAACTTTGCAGCGCCGACGATGGCGTCCACGGGGCAGGCCTGAATGCATTTGGTGCAGCCAATGCACTCTGCTTCGCGAATGAACGCAACCTGCGCAGGGGCTGCACCGCGTTCCATATCCAGCCTCAGAACCGGAACAGCAAGCAGCTCTGCCAGTTGGGCTATTGTTTCGTCCCCGCCCGGTGGGCATTTGTTGATGGCTTCGCCGCCGGCAATGCCCTCTGCGTAGGGCTTGCAGCCGGGGTGGCCGCACTTGCCGCACTGAGTCTGCGGCAGAAGGGCGTCGATGCTGCGGATAAGGTCCACGTCGGGAAGCAGGCGAATCAATTCAGTCATGATCTTGCCAGGTGACCAACAGGTGTTCTGTCTATCGAGGGTGCAGCATTATCGGACAGATCGGGAGGTTTGCGAATGCGCAAAGGCCCGGTATCCGCCTGATGGCTGGATACCGGGCCTTGTCCGGGTTTACTTGATGCGCTGGCCGGGTTTTGCACCACTGTCCGGACTGAGCAGATAGATCTCCTCGCCGCCAGGGCCTGCCGCCATCACCATGCCTTCGGAAATGCCGAAACGCATTTTCCTTGGCTTGAGGTTGGCGATCATCATGGTCAGACGGCCTTCGAGCTCGGACGGGTTCGGATAGGCGCTTTTGATGCCGGAAAAGACATTACGTTGCTCGTCGCCGATGTCCAGAGTCAGGCGCAGCAACTTGTCGGCACCCTCCACATGTTCGGCCTTGAGAATCAGGGCAACGCGCAGGTCTACAGCGGCAAAAGCGTCAAAGTCGATTTCCGCCGACAGCGGGTCTTTGGCGAGTTCGCCATTACCGGCAGGCGCACTGCTCGCGGTAGCGTCGGTAGCGGTCAGGTCTTCCTTGGAAGCAGCAGCCATGGCTTCTACCTTGAGTGGATCTATGCGGGTCATCAGTGCCGAGAACGGGTTGAGCTGATGATTGCCCAGCAAGGTCTTGTGGTCTTCCCAGGTCAATGGTTCGACGTTGAGAAACTTCTCTGCGTCGGCGGCCAGATTCGGCAATACCGGTTTGAGGAAAATGACCAGTTGGCGGAACAGATTGATACCCAGCGAGCAAACTGCCTGGACTTCATCCTGTTTGCCTTCCTGTTTGGCCAGCGCCCACGGGGCTTTTTCCGCGATATAGGCGTTGGCGCGATCCGCCAGAGCCATGGTTTCACGCATGGCACGGGCGAAGTCGCGGGCTTCGTAGGCGTCGGCAATGCTCGGCGCGGCCGCCAGGAATGCATCGGTCAATTCGGGCGCTGCATTGGCCTCGCCCATCACACCGGCGTTGCCTTTGTGAATAAACCCGGCACAACGGCTGGCGATGTTCACGACCTTGCCGATCAGGTCAGAGTTGACCTTTTGCACGAAGTCTTCGAGGTTCAAATCCAGGTCGTCGACGCCACGACCCAGTTTCGACGCGTAGTAATAGCGCAGGTACTCGGGTGGCAGATGGTCGAGGTAGGTGCGTGCCTTGATAAAGGTGCCACGTGACTTCGACATTTTCTGTCCGTTTACGGTCAGGTAGCCGTGAACGTTGATGCCGGTCGGTGTGCGCAACCCTGCACCTTCCAGCATGGCTGGCCAGAACAGGGCGTGGAAATTGACGATGTCCTTGCCGATGAAGTGATAGAGCTCGGTGGTTGCACCCTTGCCCCAGTACGCGTCGAAGTCCAGGTCCGGACGACGTGCACACAGGTTCTTGAAGCTGGCCATGTAGCCGATCGGCGCATCCAGCCATACGTAAAAGTATTTGCCTGGCTCATCGGGGATTTCAAAGCCGAAATACGGAGCATCGCGGGAGATGTCCCACTGTTGCAGGCCGCTGTCCAGCCATTCGGCGATCTTGTTGGCGACGGCGTCCTGCAGGGTTCCGCTGCGCGTCCAGCTTTTCAGCATCGCGTCGAATGCAGGCAGGTCGAAGAAGAAGTGCTTCGAGTCCTTGAGTACCGGTGTGGTCCCGGAAATTGCCGACTTGGGGTTTTTCAGGTCGGTCGGGGCATAGGTTGCGCCGCACTTTTCACAGTTGTCGCCGTACTGATCTTCAGCCGCACATTTCGGGCAGGTGCCTTTGATGAAGCGGTCGGCCAGGAACATTTTCTTTTCCGGGTCGAAATACTGGGTCACCGAACGAGTTGCTATATGACCTGCGTCGCGCAGGCGCGTGTAGATCATGCTCGACAGCTCGCGGTTTTCGTCCGAGTGCGTCGAGTGGAAATTATCGAAATCCACCAGGAAGTCGGCGAAGTCGGCGCTGTGTTCGGCCTTGACGTTGTCGATGAGCTGTTCTGGCGTAATGCCTTCTTTTTCAGCGCGCAGCATGATTGCCGAACCGTGAGCGTCGTCCGCGCAGACATAAATGCATTGGTTGCCGCGGTGCTTCTGAAAGCGCACCCACATGTCGGTCTGGATGTACTCGAGCATGTGGCCAAGGTGGATGGAGCCATTGGCATAGGGCAGGGCGCTGGTAACGAGAATCTTGCGTGGCTCGGACATGGGGCTCGGCTACTTGAAGTGAAACGGAGACCGGCCACTATAAAGGTCTGAGCGATTTTTTTCACCCCGCTCGGTTGTGGGAATACTCCTGAGTGGTTGGGCAGGGTTCAGTGAAATCATGTCGGCTACGGACAGAACAGGTACGATAGTCGGCTGTTTCACTCAGTCTTTTACGGAGTAAGCCCATGAGCGCAGTCAATCGCGCAGCGGTGGAGACGATTCTTCGCCAGTACACCGACCCTTATCTGAATCAGGACCCGGTCAGTGCCGGTTGCGTGCGGTCCATCGATATACAGGGTGCACAGGTCAGCGTGCAACTTGAACTGGGCTATGCCGCCGACCTGTTCAGGAACGGCTGGGCGCAAGTGCTGAAAACCGCCATCGAGAACCTGGACGGCGTCAGCTCGGCCACGGTTGCCATTAAAAGCGTGATCAGCGCGCACAAGGCACAGAGCCAGATCGCCGGTCTGGCCAATGTGAAAAACATCGTGGCCGTTGCGTCGGGCAAGGGCGGTGTCGGCAAGTCCACCACGGCGGCCAATCTGGCATTGGCACTGTCTCGCGAGGGCGCACGGGTCGGTATTCTCGATGCTGATATCTATGGGCCGAGTCAGGGTGTGATGTTCGGTATTGCCGAAGGCACGCGGCCGAAGATCAAGGACCAGAAGTGGTTCGTGCCGGTCCAGGCTCATGGCATTGACGTGATGTCGATGGCGTTTCTGACCGATGACAACACGCCTATGGTCTGGCGCGGGCCTATGGTGTCAGGGGCGTTGCTGCAACTGGTCACGCAGACTGCCTGGAATGATCTGGACTATCTGGTTATCGACATGCCGCCCGGCACGGGCGATATCCAGTTGACGCTGGCGCAGAAGGTCCCGGTTGCCGGTGCCGTGATTGTCACCACGCCTCAGGATCTGGCCTTGCTGGATGCGAAGAAGGGTGTCGAGATGTTCCGCAAGGTCAACATCCCGGTGCTGGGCGTTGTGGAAAACATGGCGGTACACATCTGCTCCAATTGCGGCCATGCGGAGCATCTTTTTGGTGAGGGCGGCGGTGAGAAGCTGGCGTCGCAGTACAATGTCGAGTTGCTTGCATCACTGCCGTTGTCGATGCTGATTCGCGAGCAGGCAGATGGCGGCAAGCCTACCGCGATTGCCGAGCCGGAAAGTCAGATTGCGATGGTGTATCAGGAGCTGGCACGTCACGTGGGTGCACGAATCGTCTTGCAGGAAGCTGCAAGCCCGGCGATGCCGACCATTTCTGTCAGCGACGATTGATTCTGTAGCGGTACTCTGGCGGGGAGGCGCAGCCAATTGACGTCTCTCGGTCAGGCTTATGCATGGCTTGATGGGTACGCAAATGCTCAAACGACAGGCAATAAAAAACCCCGCTTTTAAGGGCGGGGTTTTTAAGCGAATCAGTACAAGTTAGATAACTTGAACTTCTTCAGCTTGCATGCCTTTCTGACCGCGGGTAGCGATGAAAGAAACCTGTTGGCCTTCTTTCAGGCTTTTGAAGCCGTCGGATTGGATAGCTTTGAAGTGCACGAACAGGTCGTCACCGGATTGTGGAGTGATGAAGCCGAAGCCTTTTTCATCGTTGAACCACTTAACGGTACCAGTTTGGCGATTGGACATAGTATATCTCCTTGGACAAAGTTAACTGCGGCGTAGGAAGAGCCCTGGCCGAGACTGAGTGCAAAGAGCTGGAAAATTCATGGAGATGGTTGGATCGAAATTCAACATCGTGTAGAGATTCTCAGTGACACAAGCAACACAGTGACGCCACCTTAACCCTTTTTTCCGAACGTGCCAATGGTCTGTTGATGATTATTTCCATTCGCAGCGAAAGAGCCCGGCTCGTCACACAAACTCGCTATCTGTTGCCTTTGAACCGTCGGCCCCGGCCCGGTAAGATGCCGGATATCTTTTTTACCTCGCTATTCAGGACACCGCCATGAGCATCAAATCGGACAAGTGGATTCGCCGCATGGCGCAGGAACACGGGATGATCGAGCCCTTTGTCGAGCGCCAGGTACGTGGCGAAGGAGCTGACAGGGTGATCTCCTTCGGCGTGTCCAGCTACGGCTACGACGTGCGTTGCGCAGACGAATTCAAGGTGTTCACCAACATCAATTCGGCCACTGTCGATCCGAAAAACTTTGATGAAAAAAGCTTCGTCGATATCAAGAGCGACGTATGCATCATCCCCCCCAACTCGTTCGCGCTGGCACGCACCGTCGAATATTTCCGCATTCCGCGTAACGTTCTGACCATCTGCCTGGGCAAAAGCACCTACGCGCGCTGCGGCATCATCGTCAATGTCACGCCGCTCGAGCCAGAGTGGGAAGGCCATGTAACGTTGGAGTTTTCCAACACCACGACACTGCCGGCCAAGATCTACGCCAACGAAGGCGTGGCACAGATGCTGTTCCTCGAGTCCGATGAGGAATGTGAAGTGTCCTACAAGGATCGAGGCGGCAAATACCAGGGCCAGCGTGGCGTCACCCTGCCACGTACCTGATTTGCTGGTCAGGTGATTAGTGGAATTGAATTAATACTCTATTTCGCACTCTATCTGCTCACATGCTTTCGCATAATCGATATGTGCGACGGCCTTTGATCTGGAGTGCCCTATGAAGACTACTTTCAAAATCTCTGAACAGGTTCAATCTCCGCTTAACGAGATCGGGTTGCTTGCCTGGTCATTGATGGCTCATTCGGATCTGCTTCCCGAGCTTAATGTGGTCGGTGGTGGCATTCCGGGTGATCCAGGGCCAGATACTCCCTATCCGGAGCCCACTGAGCCAGGTGGACCTACCGTTCCTGACGAGCCGCCACCTGCGCCGGTTGCCTGATTACCAGTTCCCTGCTTCTCCTTGTGAGGGGCAGGGCCTCGTATGCGGCGGCTAGCGACGCTATACCACTCGCCACACGGCATCACCGCCTGTCACATAGACTGAGCAGTCCTGCGCCGGACGAATCTGAAACCCGCCCGTAAACTCACCGAACGCTGGCAGCAGGCTGACGCGTTGGCCCAGGTAGAAGCACGCCAGTCGCAAGCTTTGCCTGCCACGCCCGTGCAGCCGGTAAACCGGGTGAACATGCCCGGCCAGTACGTGCAATTGAGGGTGTGGATCAGGCTCGTGTTGCAAGGCAAAGGGCCCCAGCGTCAGGGGTTCGGGGACTACATCTATGCCCAGATAGGCGGGTGGGTCGCCCGCCCGTTTGTCATGGTTACCGCGGATCAGGGTGATGCGCAACGCCGGGTGTTCGCCCCGCCATTGTTCCAGTGCCGCGAGCGTGCCCGCTGCGTGTGATTCCGGCGCGTGCAGAAAGTCGCCCAAAAAGATCAGATGATCGCAGGCATACGCATCGAGCAGGCTGTCCAGTCGTCGCAGATTGGCTTGAGTGGTGCCGTGTGGCACTGGTTGACCCAGCTTGCGGTAGGCCGCTGCCTTGCCAAAGTGCGCATCGGCAATCAGCAAGGATCGTTCTGCGGGGTAGTAGATGGCCTTGTCGGCCAGCAGCCACAGCTCTTCTCCCGCCAGTGTTATCGCGACGTACGGTTTCATTGCTCATGCTCCGGACCTGCGGCTTTCTCCAGATCACGGACCATGCGCGCAATGCGGTCAGCGAGTTTTTCCGAACTTAGGCTTTCGCGAAAGCGCTCGACCAGCAGTGGAAACGCCAGCGGGGTTGCGCGTTTTATCGCATGCAGGTCCAGCCTGCGACTGTTGATCTGGCGTAATGTCAGCTCCAGACGTTGCAGATCCAGCTCCTGGCGTAGCACTTCCTGTTCGGCCTGGGTCAGCAGCATGTTGTCAGCGTCGTATTGCTTGAATACCTCAAAAAACAGCCCGCTCGATGCCTGAAGCTGTCGATTGCTTTTCGCCGCTCCCGGGTAGCCGGAAAACACCAGCCCCGAAATTCGAGCGATTTCGCGAAAGCGCCGCAGTGCCAGTTCGCCCGCATTCAGGCTGGCAATAATGTCGGCCAAAAGATCCGTCTCGCTGAACAGGTCAGCCCGCAACGCCTGGGCCCAGTCGATCTCGCTGGCACTGAGCAACTCCAGCCCGTAGTCGTTGACGGCGATGGAAAAGGTCAGCGGCCGATGCCGGCTCAGGCGCCAGGCCAGCAGGCTGCCCAGCCCCAAATGCACGTGTCGGCCGGCGAACGGGTAGAGGAACAGGTGCCAGCCTTCGCGGGATTTGAGTGTTTCGGCCAGCAGCGTGTCACGTTGCGGTAGCCCGGACCATTGTTGCTGCACTTCCAGCAAGGGTTTGATGGCTTGCATTTCAGGGCTGGTGAATTCACCCCGCGCCGCCGCATCGAACTTCTCCACCACGGCGTCTGCCAGTTCGCTGGACAGGGGCATTCGCCCACCGTTCCAGCGTGGCACTGCGGCTTTCTTGCCAGTAGCTCGCTTGACGTAGGCGGTCATGTTTTCCACTCGGACCAGCTCCAGCAGGCGCCCGCCGAACAGAAAGCCGTCACCAGGCTTGAGCCGGGCGATGAAACCTTCTTCAACACTGCCCAACGAGCCGCCACCGCCGCCTTTTTTCCAGTACTTCAGGTTAACGGTAGCTTCGCTGACGATGGTGCCTACGCTCATGCGGTGTCGCCTGGCAAGACGCGCATCGGGTACACGCCAGACACCCTGTTCATCCGGTTCGGCGCGGCGGTAATCGGGGTAGGCCGTCAGTGAGTGACCGCCGTTGCGCACAAAGGCCAGCGCCCATTGCCACTGCTCGTCGCTGAGGTCTCGATAGGCCCAGGCGCTGCGCACTTCGGTCAGCAGTTCATCGGGCAGGAAGCCACCGCCCAGTGCGATGCTGACCAGATGCTGGACCAGAACGTCCAGCGGCTGCTGCGGCGATTCGCGTGGCTCGATCATCCGCGCGGCGACGGCGTCGTGGGCGGCGGCTGCTTCGACCAGTTCCAGGCTGTGGGTCGGCACCAGCGTGACACGCGAAGGGCGGCCCGGCGCATGGCCTGAGCGTCCGGCACGTTGCATCAGGCGTGCGACGCCTTTTGGCGAGCCGATTTGCAGCACGCGCTCGACCGGCAGAAAGTCCACGCCCAGGTCCAGGCTTGATGTACACACCACGGCCTTGAGCGCGCCTTCTTTCAGCGCACGCTCGACCCAGTCTCGGACCTCGCGGGCCAGCGACCCGTGATGCAGGGCAATCAACCCGGCCCAGTCGGGGCGGGCTTCCAGTAGCGCCTGATACCAGATTTCCGATTGTGCCCGAGTGTTGGTGAACACCAGACAGCTCGCGCTGCTTTCCACCTCGGTGACGACCTGCGGCAACATGCGCAAGCCCATATGCCCGGCCCACGGGAAGCGTTCGATGGACGGCGGCAACAGCGTATCGACCTGTAAGTCCTTGACGATCTTGCCTTGCACGGTCATGCCGCCGTCGCCGATCAGCACCTGCTGCGCATGTTGCTGATTACCCAGCGTTGCCGAAATGCCCCACACGATCAATTGCGGATTCCAGCGCCTCAGGCGCGCCAGGGCCAGTTGCAACTGCACGCCGCGCTTGTTGCCGATCAGCTCGTGCCATTCGTCCACCACCACCATCTTCAGTGTCGACAAGGCGACCTGAGCGTCGGCACGGGTCAGCAGCAGTGTCAGGCTCTCTGGGGTGGTGATCAGCGCTGAGGGCAGCCGCCGGCTCTGGCGGGCGCGTTCGCTGCCGCTGGTATCGCCGGTGCGCAAGCCCACAGACCACGGGATATCCAGTTCGGCCAATGGTGCTTCAAGGGCTCTGGCGGTATCGGCGGCCAAGGCGCGCATGGGCGTGATCCACAGGACACTCAGTGGTTCAGCGGGCGGTTTGCGTTTACGAGGTTTGTTGTCAGCGGTGAGCGTATTGGCTTTGGCGAAGCGGTTGAGCGCGGCGAACCATACGGCGTAGGTCTTGCCCGAGCCAGTACTGGCATGTAGCAGGCCGGACTCACCCTTCTTCACCGCCGCCCAGACCTCCTTCTGAAAAGCGAACGGCTTCCAGCCCCGGGCGAGAAACCATCGTCGAGCGAAATCGGTGGGTCTGCTCATCCGTTTGCGTGTGCTCTGAGTGGCGTTAAGTCAGAGACAGCGAAGAAAGGGTAATAGTTTTAAATGGTTATATGGCTGGAGCATGCGGAATCTCAACGATCGTGCGGCGCTACACGTCGCATGCCTTTCCGGACGCTCCGCGTCCTCATGGCGACGCAGAGCGTCGAGACCTGCATTCCCACGCTGGAGCGTGCGGAACGATGATCTCAATATCGTGCGCCGCTCCGCGTCGCATGCCTTTCCGGACGCTCCGCGTCCTCCTGGCGACGCAGAGCGTCGAGACCTGCATTCCCACGCTGGAGCGTAGGAACGATGATCTCAATATCGTGCGTCGCTCCGCGTCGCATGCCTTTCCGGACGCTCCGCGTCCTCATGGCGACGCAGAGCGTCGAGACCTGCATTCCCACGCTGGAGCGTAGGAACGATGATCTCAATATCGTGCGCCGCTCCGCGTCGCATGCCTTTCCGGACGCTCTGCGTCCTCTTGGCGACGCAGAGCGTTGAGACCTGCATCCCCGCGCTGGAGCGTAGGAACGATGATCTCAATATCGTGCGTCGCTCCGCGTCGCATGCCTTTCCGGACGCTC